>JAILBR010000030.1 GCA_024680795.1 Bacilli bacterium
TTATCCAGGATCTGTTGCCGGGATAGGATGGACCGTTAATATGTCTTCTACAATTGGACAAGCTTTTCAGGTTGGTCAAGCTGTTATTATGGCCGCTAGATACGCTGGTGAAATGAATGGTTCAAATTTATCGAATGTAAATGTTAAATATCCTCATGGAATTGCAGGCGAAGGATGTTTTTATGATTCATTAACCAAAACAATAAATATCAAAGGAAAGGTTAATGGTTTGCAATCAGGGCGCCCAAATACATATGCTTCTTGGGATGTGATTATGCATGAGTATGGCCATCATGTTCAAAACGAATTAGGACTATTTGATTATTCAGGAGGGCAGCATTCTTTTGAGGATAATTTATCGGATATATATGGAAAATATAATGGTATTCGATTTGCCTGGGCAGAAGCATATGCCACCGTTTTTGCTATTATGGCCCAATATTATTATTCGTCCCAACTGCAAGGTATATCAACTGTTTGCAACCATGATTATAATTCTTATAATAATGCTTACCTAAATTTAGAGACATGTGTTATTGATGATGATGGAAATCGTGCAGTATCTGAGGCTTGTGAAGCATCTGTTGCTGGGGTTTTATGGGATATGTTTGATACATATTCCTCTACTGAATCTTTTGACACATTATCAATGAGCCATAGTGATTTTTGGGATTTAGTTACATCAAGTGGTGCAACCACCCTCTCTGATTTTATTCAGTATTATTATTTATCAATAGATTTTAATGGGAAACTTGCAATAGGAAACCTTCTTTCATACTACGAAATCTCGATAAGTGATTTTCTGTTAACTTATGTAAATAGCATCCCTTATTTTTCATGGACAAAAAATGGGACATCTGACACACTACAAAACAACGTTTTTATACTTTCAATTCATAATTCAACAGGAATACAACTTCTTCAAAAAAACAGTTTATAATGATTATGTTCAGTTATCTTCCCAAGAATGGAACGCAGTAACTAATAGTGGGTATACTTCAATTGTTGTTATCATACTAGCGTTCCAATATGATTCGTCATGCGTAACTGGAGGATATTATTCTGAATCCTTAACCATCGCAATATAATGGATGCATTTATGAAAGACAAGTCTAAAACAACGAAACTTCTAAAAATCATAAAAACATTTTTTTCACTTGCCTTTTTATTATCGGCATGTAATGAAGAAAGCCACGTTAAAAAGAATGCCTTTATAGAACAAGGGTTTGCCATTGAAAATGGCGATCCTGGCTATATATATGACATAGCTATGCGCTGCAAAAAAATATTCAAAAACGAAGAACCAATTGTTATTTCTGTCTCATTTGGCCATCCATATAATGAACTATATATTGATGGTCAGGAATCCAATAAAACCACATTTTCAAAGATTTATTTTGTATTAATTTGCAACAATGACGAAAGCGAAGAGTATGTTTTAGAAGAACTAGGCGATGAATATTATTCTAATGATTATTCTTATAAGACAAAATACGGCATCAGTACATTTACTTACACGAACGATTACATAGTAAATAGAGAATGGCTAAAAGGCGATAAAGGCTTTTTTGGTTTTGCCCTTAAATTTGAAAAATATGATAAAGAATCATTAGAACCTATTAATAATGATTATCGTAACAAGACATATTCCCCTACTGTTTGTTTTGTAAAAAACATAGATCAAATTGAACTGATGACTTCCAAAGAATATTCTAAATATTTGAATGAAACAAATGAAGAATAGTGGTATTTATCATTAAATTAATAAATTAAGGTGAGAAACCTATTTATTAATGGTATAATTTTTTGACATGCAAAAAGAGAACAAAGAGTACGTCAAACAAATTATTAGATACGCTATATATCTTGTCATCGTTCTAGGATTAACAGTCCTTGCTTTTTATCTCACGATTGGTAATAACGCTGCTGCGATTGATGAGACTTTACAAAACGCAAATATTTGGTGGATAGTAGCTATTTTGGGTGTCGTAATTGCCTGTATTCTTTTACGTTCGATTGTTGTTTTTGCTTTAATGCGAACTTACTATAAAAAATATTTCTTCCATCGAGCAATTGCTATTGATCAAGTAGGAACTTTATTCCGTATGGTGACTCCAGCTGGATTAGGTAGCCATATCATGGAGTTATATACATTTAAAAAGCAACACATCAGTATTAGTGATGGCTTATCCGTTTTAGCGTTATATTCACTTTTATATCAATTTGTTTTGATTATCTATAATTCAATCACCATTATTGTCAAAGCACCTTTAGTCATCGAGATTGGTTCTATTAACTTTGCTTTTAATGATTCAATCCAAGCTAATATTCCTTTGTGGCTACTTATCACCATTGGCTTTATAGTCAATTTAACCGTTATCACCTTTATTTTCTTCATCTCTTATTGGGATGGGTTCTATCGTCTCCTAAATGGTCCAATTGCGAGATTCCTACATAAGATTAAACTAGTTAAAGATATCGATGCTTATCAATATAAATTAGCGGGAGCTAAAGATAACTTTAGAAATAACTTTAAATATTTATTTAAGAACTGGAAAGTAATGCTTATTTCTTTAGTCGCTTTCTTTGGCTATATCACCATCTCCTATTCAGTTCCTTATTTTGCTGGTTTAGCGATTAATAACCAGTCCGCAAACGCGAATTTCTGGGATAGTGTTCTTTTATCTAACTTCCATCAGATGATTACTTGTTTATTCCCAATTCCAGGCAACTCGATGATTTCAGAATTATTCTTCTTAAGATTATTTTATTCTTCTAATCCAGCCTATAGCTTCTATCAATCAGAAGAGATTGCTAGAGCAGCCTTATTATTATGGAGAAGCTTAATGTTTATCTTCCCATTATTTATCTCTAGCTTATTTACTATTATTTATCGTCCAAGAAAGGTTGATCCTGATGCCAGTAATCAAGAAAATCAAGATATTAAAGAATAAAGTCAAACTTCAACTAGAAGATAGTAGTGTGATTGAAATGGATAAAAATGTCTATTCCAACTTTTATTTATATGTTGGAAAGGACTTATCTAAAAAAGAGATAAAAGCGATTGAAACATTTAACGATACATCTACTTATATGAACTACGCTTTAAAGCTTAGACAAAAGTCTTTATATAGCGAATATCACATGAGAGAAAAACTCTATGATAAAGGCGCTAATAAGGAACAAGTTGATTTTGTAATAAAGAAACTTAAAGAGAATGGTTTAGTTGATGATAAAGCCTTTATTGAGGAATATATCGAATATTACAACTCACTTAACTATGGCAAGAATAAGATTATTTCTAAGCTAAAAGAAAAAGGCATCTTTGAAGATGAGTTAGAAAAAGTAAACTTCCCAATCTCAATCGAAAGAAAGAAGGCTAATAATCAGCTCCCTAAGCTGGAAAAGAGATATGAGAAATATAACGAAACTCAAAAGAAACAACACATCTATCAAGCTTTATTGTCGTTAGGGTTTGATATTGAAATCGCTAAAGAAGTCAGTGATAAAGTTAAAACCTCTTCACCTAGAGAAGAAAATAAAAAACTAGAAAGAGATTTCGAAAAGGCTTTAGCGAAATATAAAAGAAAATATCAAAAGCGAGAATTAAAATCGAAACTAATTGGCCATTTGGCCTCTAAAGGATATAAGATTAATGACATTATGTTGTTAATGGAAAGGAAAGGATTATGACACCACTTATAAAAGAATTAGTAGAAGGAAGTCGCGTCACTATTCAGGCGATTGTTGGCAACGTTTCCCGCGGCGTTAACGCGGCAGGGTCCCCTTATTTGAATATTGAACTCAGAGATTCTAGTGGCTCGATAAATGCGAAAAAATGGGAAGTTGAAAGTAAAGATGATGAGATTTTTGTGGTTGGTAATATCGTTCAACTAACAATGGAAATCATCAAATATAAAGAAAACTTACAAGGTAAAGTGTTGAACGCTAAAAAGTTAGATGAAGAAGAGATTGATGTCACAAGATTTGTGATGGCGCCTCCAATTCCAAAAGAAGAATTAGAAGCTAGATTTAACAAGATGGTAGATTCCATCAAAGATGAAGATTGTCATAAAATTCTTACCCACTTTATCGATAAGTTTGGTAAGAAATTATATACCGCTCCAGCGGCGACAAGCGTCCATCATGAATTCTCTAGCGGCTTAATCATGCATAGCCTCTATATGGCGGAAATATGTGATTTTTTAGCCACTAAATATGAAGTCAACCGTGACTTATTAATCACAGGCGCACTTATCCATGATATGGGTAAGATGATTGAGTTAGAAGGACCAGCGGTGTATCACTATTCAGTGGAAGGAAAACTCCTTGGCCATATCTCCATCATGTGTGCAGAAGTGCGAAAGGCCGCTGAAGAACTTAATATCACTAGCGAAGTGCCATTATTACTCGAACATATGGTTTTGTCTCATCATGGACATCTAGAATATGGTTCACCAGTACTTCCATTAACAAAAGAAGCACTTATGTTATCGATCGTTGACCTTCTTGATAGTAAGATGATGATAGTGACTAAAGCGTTAGACACAATCGAACCAGGTGAGTTCACTCAAAAGATTTTCCACCTCGATAATAGTTGCTTCTATAAGCCGAAGAAGTAAGCGTAAAATAAAAGACATTCGATAAAATAATCACGAATGTCTTTTTTGTGGCTATTTGAGCTCGTTTTTGACCATTTCTGCTATTGCAGGGAGGTTTAATCCTTCCGCATTATTTTTCATTTCAAGGATGAAGCCATCTCCGACATCATAACGAGGAATAACATGGACGTGGAAGTGTTTAACGGTTTGTCCTGCTGCTTCATAGCAATTAGTTAAGATATTGACTCCAACTGCCCCTAACATTTTGATTTCGATTTGTCCGATGGTTTGTGCGACGTCCATGACTTTATGCATCACACTTTTAGGAGTAGCAAGGAAATTATCATAATGCTTTTTAGGAACGACGAGAGTGTGGCCTTTTGTCACTTGTGATATATCTAAGAAAGCGAGAACATCATCGTCTTCATAGACTTTATGACAAGGGATTTCACCATCTATAATTCGACAAAAAATATCTTTTTCCATAACGTAGTTACCTTCTTTCTTTATCTATATAATAATACTTATTTATTTAAAATAAAAACCAGATGAATGATTTTTTCACCTGGTAATTATTTATTTTCGATTAATCCTCGAAGATGTCTGGATAGTTGCTCTTGAAGTAATCGTAGACTTCTTGATCGTAGAAGCTGAGATCCATCTTTTCGAGCCAGTGGTTCTTAGATAAGGATGAATAGCTGCCGGTTGAGCCAACGATCTTTGCAATTTCATCGATAACCATATCCATGAATGCTTGTCCACGTGTGTGAGCGTAGTTAGTGCTATTGGTGTTTCTGAGTTTAGAATCTTTTGCAGCTTCTAAGACTTGAACGATGTAATATGCACTGCCATCGTCATAGACGATATCATTCTTCCAGTCATCAGTAGCGGATTTACCATCGAACTTGAGGTAATATGCACCATTGATGGAACAGAGGAATCTATTTTCTGTTTCGCTTGCTTCTGCTCTAATTGACCAGTCGCCTGTGGTTGCGTCTTTGACGAATCTATCAGCTGCTTCTAATTCTTTATAAGCATCTGTTTTTTGACCTTGTTCGTCAGTAGCGCCATTGACTTCGATCTTAGCGTTAGCGATAGAGAGTTTGAATAAGCGATCATTAATTGTACCATTGCTATCAAGACCTGGTGTCTTTGATTGAATATACCAACCTTTGGTGATGTATTCTTTTTGCATGATATCGATTAATTGTTGTTCGTAACCTTCTTTAATAGTACGTGTACCACTTGATGTGAATGTTGAGTACTTAGAACTATTCATGGTGTACCAGTCGTTGATGGCTGCTACTTCATCATAGTCTTGCGCTAAGTCACCAGCAGTGGTGTGTTTGTAATATTTGAAGCTTCCGGTTGCGGCACTTGAAGTTGCTTCTTCGTAAATATCGGTACCTTCTTCTTGTAAAGCATGGACGATATCCCAAGCGTCGTTATCAATTGAATCATCTTTAGCATCTTGAATTTGGTTATATAAACCTTTTTCTACTAAAGCGTATTTTTGGAATAAGTTGTCACCATATTCTTCGATTTCATCAGCGTCCGTTCTTAAGTATTCAACAGTGTTTGCTGGTAAGGTGTAAATTTCTTCGACTAATTTCTTAACGAGTTTGTCAGCGTTAAGTGTGAAATTGTTATACTTTTCAATCTTTAAGACGTTGATTTGTCTTGCTCTTGAATTTCTAACTGCAGCGACATCTTCATCTAATAAGTATTGTTCGATGAGTAAGTCGTTATAGACAGATGGAATGATTTCATCTTCGATATATGTTGCTACTGGAATATCGACAGCACCAGTGTAGACACTACTTTGATAATATTCACGGTGTAAAGCAACTGTATCGTTTCCTTCTTCATCTGCGATTATGGCATCGAAGACATCTCTGCCTTCAAGAGAATATGGAATGATTTTTTCGCTTCTGTCAAAATCACTTGTGATGTAATTTCTGACTTTTTTGCCATCTTCATGAAGAGCTTTTAGTAATCTTTCTTCGCTGAAGAAGTTCTTTTGTGTATAAGCACCAGCATTGACTTTTTCATACATTGCTTCAGCAATACGAGTTTCGATAGCATCCCATTTTGCTTCGACGTGAGCGAATTCGTGTGAACCTGGTTCCCAGTCTTCGCCTTCTTTGATGACGGTGACACCATCGTTTTGGACGTGTTCGCCTTCTTCGTTATAGTACCAATAAGCTTTATGAGCTTTGATAAATGCAACGGTCTTAGCAACTTTTTCAGCTGGAGCACCAACTGCGGTACCTGCTGCTGCTTCTTTTAAGGTAACATCTTGGCTACCTTCAGGAGCAGTGACTTCGTTATATGTGCCGAATACGCTTTCAGCGTAGCGATACAATGCTTCGTCTAATGTTTTGCTAGAGATACTGCCATCGTGCATTGCATCATAGATGATGCTTAAGACGTTGTGGTGGATCTTTTCGCTAGAACCATCGATAGTGATGATTTCTTTATCATAGTCGGATGGTTTGGAATAGATTTCATCACTGCTTGAATTACATCCAGTTAAAGCGAGAACACCTAATAAGGATAAAACTGCTAATTTACTATTTTTCAACATAACAATCTCCTCCTTTCTTGAATGCATTTGCGTCGCCTTCGATGAACTTGAATGCACATGTGGAAGGTGCTAATGCGTGGTTGATATCTCTAACTTCGTTTTGATATCTAAGCATGGTTAAGTATGTTTCCCATGAGTTGTTGATGGATAAGCCATCACTAATGGTCTTACTTTCTCTTAATAATTTAATGTATTCTTTAATGTTGTTTTCAACTTTTTCGTTGGAGAAGTGGATTTTGCCTGCAACTAATGCATTAGTTGTGAGGTATTCGTATAGACGGTAGTCATACGCAGCATCGAAGTCACTTGATTTGAGAGCACTCTTAATTGTATCAGCTCTGTTCTTGTAGAAACTTTGATCGCTTGTTTGAATGATGTTAACATATGTTTCACCCTCTGCTGGATAGCCTTCTTCACCAGGGATGTATGTTGTGTAGTAATCTTGTAATGAGACATCAGCTTTTGTCTTAACTGGAGTTGCTGTAGCATCAGTAATAACTGATTTATTAGTTCCTTCAAAGACTGATTTTCTCATAATCATGAAGTGGATGCCTGCTTCACTTCTGACACCAATAATCACGTTGCCAACTTTGTCACATAAGACTTTTTTACCATTAACTTCTTGGAAGTTGTTGTTTGGAATCTTGTAATCGCCGTTTTCGAAGTCGTGTTCTGCAACAGTGACTTTATCTTCGCCGACGATGCCATTATCTGTGATGTCTTCTGGAGTGATAACAAATGGTGAGTGGAAGTTTAAGAATTGGTTGAATAAGATGTTTCTTGGAAGCATGACATCACCAGATTCTGGGGAAGTACCATTGATCTTATCGTTAGAAGCATTGTCACCAATTAACTTAAAGACTTGATATGGAACGGTTGGAACGTCTGTATAAGCAGCTTGTCTTGAGACAGGTGTATGGACGTTAGTAACCATTTCAGATTTGATTAAGTCAGCAACATATTCTTTCTTAACGCCTGCGGTAGTAACTTCAGTGGTGATTGTTGAACCTTCAACATCAGTACCAACAACTTTCTTATCTAAACCAAGGGCTTTATGAATGTTTTCGTTATCGCTTGTTGCAGAATCAATTGGGTTAAGACCACTCATGATTGCATCGTAAGCATAGATACCGAGTTTGAATTCATTATAGAATGATGTCTTTGTGGACATGATACCGACATCACCATATTGATCCTTACTTGTATCATCTGATAAGTTGAAGGCAACGTCTTCAAATGTGTATTGACCATCGATTAATTGACGGACAACTTGCCATAATTTGGTTGCTTCGGCTTCAGTGATTGTTCCTCTATTGTAATCAGACTTGTCAGCTGATAACTTCACTAAGATGTGGAGGATGTGATAAGGATATAATGGTTCGACGTTTTCAACACCAGTTGTGACATCATGCCAATCTTTATCTAAACCAAGGTATTCATCTTTAAGGCTATTGATGTTTGTCTTGGCATACCAATCTGATAATTCTTCTTTTTCAAGATTGTAGAGATAGTATTGTTTTAAATCGTCATCGCTTTCGCAATTATGGGAATCCTTAATCTTTTCCCATTCTTCATCAAAGCTTGTACCGTTTGTACTAGCGTTTGAGTCAGCGGTTTGTCTAGCAGATTCATACTTATCATTAGCTTCACTCTTTAAGGTTTCGTAAGATCTTAAAGTAGTGCCTGTTTGCTTTGATAATTCTGGGTACTCATATCTAATTAATGCTTCTAAGATTGCATCATAATAGAGCTTAGTACCATCAGAAGAATCACTGTACTTGCCATATAAATCATCTGTTTTAATAATGATCTTTTCATTGTTGTAACCAACTAATTCAACGAGTTCTCCTTCTTTAGAAGTAACAGGTGAGCTACTTGAGTCACAAGCAGACATTGCAAGTGCACCAATGAAACTAGCAACTAAACCGACAGATAGTTTACTTTTTTTCATTTTCTGTACTCTCCTTTTTAAAATACATAGCGAGACTATTTTACATATATCTAAAATCGCGCGCAATAATAATTTTAATTATTTTCGCGTACACGCTTACACAAACCATTTATAAGAAATAGAAAAATGAAGAAAATTTATCATATCGTTTGCATTGAAAAATGGTAGTCTATACAATATTGCACGGTGAGGAAATAATTTATGGCAATACTAAAAATTAAAAACCTACATGTTGCAGTTGACGGGAAAGAGATTTTAAAAGGCGTAAATGTCGAAATCTCTGAAGGTGAAACTGTCGCATTATTAGGCCCTAACGGACATGGTAAATCTACTTTATTAAACGTTATTATGGGTCATCCAAGATATCAAATTACTGAAGGTTCTATCTATTTAGATGATGTGGATATCACTAATTATTCCACAGATGAAAGAGCAAAAGCAGGCTTGTTCCTCGCTTTACAAACCCCACCTGAAGTTCCAGGAGTTATCAACTCTGATTTTTTACGTGCTGCCGTTAATTCTAGAAGAGAAAATCACCTATCAACTTATAAATTTTATAAGTTACTCGATAGCGCAATCAAAGAAGTGAAGATGCCTTTTGATCTCGCAACTAGAAGCTTAAATGAAGGTTTCTCTGGTGGTGAAAAGAAGAGAAATGAAATTCTCCAACTCATCTTACTCGAACCAAAGATTGCCATGCTTGATGAAATTGATTCCGGCCTTGATGTTGATGCGATGCAAATCGTTGCTGATGTGATTAGAAAAGAAAAGGAAAAAGGAAGAGGCTTTTTAGTCATTTCTCACTATGCTAGATTGTTCGACTTAATTCAACCTACAAGAGCGATTGTCATGATTAACGGAAGAATCGTTTTAGATGGGGGAATTGACCTCATTAAACGTATTGATCAGCACGGGTATGAATTCATCAAAACCGAACTAGGAATTAATATCGAAAAAGAAGAACCAAACATGAATTCCGTTTCAATTGGCTCTTGTGCAGTTAGAGAAGTTACAAAGAAATAGTTATGAGCAAAATTGTTTTAGAAAATAAACTTGACCTTGACTTCACAACTTTAGAAAAAGAGATGTCTTTTGAACTTTCTGAAAATAAAGAAGCATGGCTATATATCACTAATCTTAATAATGATAATATAGTGAATTTTGAGCTTGCTAGTAACGCCATTTTGCATCTCTCTATTTTTGCTAAAGAACCAATCAAAAACTTAAAATTAATGGCAAATCTTAAGGAAAATAGTCAAATAATCGTATATTTTGCTGATTTTGCTAAAGAAAGTAACACTGGCGAAGTTTCAATAAATCTTAATGGTATTGGGGCAACCGCTGATTGGCATTTAGCCTCCTTGGCCAGTGATAAAGATAACAAAAATATATCCGTTTCTGTTTACCATAACGTCCCTCAAACCTTTGCTAAAGTCGATAACTATGGCGTTGTTAAGGATGATTCCAAACTCGTTTTTGCGGGAACATCCCATATTTTAAAAGGCAGTATTAAGAGTAAAACTCATCAAAACGCAAAGATTATGGTCTTCGATTCTAATAGTGACGCGATTGCTAAACCAATCTTAAAAATTGATGAAAATGATATCGAAGCTAGCCACGCTGCTGCGGTAGGAAAAATCAGTGATGAACATCTATTCTATTTAACCTCTAGAGGATTAAATATGGAGGATGCAAAAATGCTTATTACACTTGGTTATTTAAAACCTATTTTTAATGGTTTTGACGAGGATAAAGTTGAATATATTAATGAGACAATGGGAGGTAGATTATAATGTACGACATTTATAAAGTCAGAAAAGAATTCCCAATGTTGAATGGCAAGAAAATGCAAGGACATGATCTTGTTTATCTTGATAATGCTTCAACCACCTTTAAACCAAGATGTGTTATTGATGCAATGAATGAATATTATGAAGACTACACTGCTAACTCACATCGTGGTGATTATGATTTATGCTATAAAGCAGAAACTAAAGTTAATGAGGCAAGAAGAAAGATTGCTGAATTTATTAACTCCGATGTAAACGAAGTGGTTTTTACAAGCGGAGACACTGAAGCCTTAAACTTAGTGGCCTATGGCTATGGACTAAAATTCTTAACTAAGGATGATGCAATTTTATTATCTAAATCTGAACATGCTTCAAATACTTTGCCATGGTTTAAAATTTCTAATATGACAGGGTGTCATATCTACTTTGTAGATACTGATAAAAATATGATCACTCCTGAGAATGTTAAAAAAGCATTTAGTGAACATCCAAATATTAAAGTAGTGGCCTTTGCCCATGTTGGAAATGTCTTAGGATATCGTATTGATATTGAAGAGATTACGAAAATCACTCATGAACATGGAGCGATTATTGTTGTTGATGGTGCTCAATCAGTACCACACGTTAAAACTGATTTCAAAAAGTTAGATATCGATTTCTTATCTTTCTCTGCTCATAAGATGTGTGGTCCAACTGGTGTTGGTGTCTTAATTGGAAAATATGATTTATTACAAAAGATGGATACATTCTTAACTGGTGGAGGAATGAATGAATCATTCAACTCTAATATCGAATGTGTACCATATGATGCACCTAGAAAATTTGAAGCTGGTACACAAAATGTTGCAGGTATCATTGGATTTGGTGCTGCGATTGATTTTATCAATGAAATCGGATTAGAAAACATTGAAAAACATGAAGAAGAAATTCATACCTATTTATTAGAACAAATCAAAGATATAGATGGCATCATTATTTATAATAATGACCATGAGAGTAATTTATTTACTTTTAATCGAAAAGGTGTATTTGCTCAAGATGAAGGTACTTTATTTAATTCCAAAGGCATTGCGGTTAGAACTGGTCAACACTGCGCTAAAATGCTTGATGAGCTAATTTGTGAAGTAGCTACCGTAAGAGCGTCATTCTATTTATATACAACTAAAGAAGAAATCGATGTATTTGTCGATGCATTAAGAAGTGGAGGAGATATTTTAGATGCCTATTTCAATGACTAATGAAATGATGAGAAGTATTATTATGGACCATGCTTCCCATCCAGAAAATAAACATACTCCTTCTAAAGAAGGATACGAAATGATCCATATGCATTCTGATAACTGCATCGATGACCTCAATATATATCTATATATTAATAATGATGTAGTGGAAGATGCTTGTTTTGAAGGTGTGGCTTGTACAATATCTTTAAGTTCCACTGATATCTTATGCGACTTGATTAAAGGCAAGACTAAGAAAGAAGCCTTATACATGATTGAACAATATAATCACATGATGCATGAGGAACCATTTGATGATGAAGTTCTTGATGAAGCAGTGGTGTTTATCAATACCAGCAAACAAGCAGCGAGAATTAGATGTGCAACCATAGGTTGGACTGCCGCTGATAAGATTTTAAAAGGTGAGAAATAATGGGAAAAGACGATATTAAATTCCAAGAAGATTATAAATACGGCTTTAAAGACGAAGATGTCTCTACTTTTAAAACTGAAAAAGGCTTAAATGAAGATATCGTTCGTCAAATCTCTAAAGCTAAAGGCGAACCAGAATGGATGCTTGAATTTAGATTAAAAGCATTACGTTCATTTTTGGCTATGCCTTTACCAAAATATGGTCCTGATCTAAGTGATTTAGATTTTGATTCTTTCACATATTTCATTCGTCCAAGTGATAAAGAAGTTAAGGACTGGAATGAAGTTCCTGAAACAATCAAAAATACATTTGATAAATTAGGTATTCCAGAAGCCGAGCAAAAATATCTCGCTGGTGTATCTACTCAATATGAGAGCGAAGTTGTTTATCATAACATGCTTAAAGAGATTGAAGATAAAGGTGTTATCTTCCTATCTACTGATATGGCGTTAAAACTTTATCCTGATTTATTCAAAAAATATTTCTCCACAGTGATTCCAGTTGCAGATAATAAATTCTCTGCATTAAATGGTGCGGTTTGGTCTGGAGGAAGCTTTATTTATGTGCCAAAAGGCGTGCATTTAGATAAGCCATTACAATCATACTTCCGTATCAATAACGAGAAGAGTGGACAATTTGAAAGAACCTTAATCATCGTTGATGAGGGGGCTGATGTCCATTATGTCGAAGGATGTACCGCTCCTACATATTCTAAAGAATCATTACACGCTGCTGTAGTAGAAATCATTGTTTTAAAAGATGGCAGATGTAGATATTCAACAGTCCAAAACTGGTCTACAAATATTGTTAACCTTGTTACTAAGAGAGCAGTTTGTTATGAGAATGCATCTATGGAATGGATTGATGGCAATATTGGTAGCCAAGTAAATATGAAATACCCAGCCTGTATTTTAAAAGGCAATGGTGCAAAAGGAACTTGTATTTCTATTGCTGTAGCAGGAAAAGGTCAATATCAAGACGCTGGTGCTAGAATGATTCATGAAGCAGATAATACAACTTCCACAATTATTTCCAAATCAATTGTTAAAAATGGTGGTGTCGCTAACTATAGAGGCACTGTCAGACATAAAAAAGGTGCTTCAAACTGTAGAAGCCATGTTGAATGTGACACTTTGATTCTTGATGATATTTCTAGAAGTGACACAATCCCAACTAATGAAGTTAATAACAACACTTCATATATTGAACATGAAGCCACTGTCAGTAAGATTAATGAAGATCAATTATTCTATTTGATGAGTAGAGGTATCTCAGAAAAAGACGCTACTCAGATGATTGTCATGGGATTCATTGAACCATTTAGTAGAGAATTACCAATGGAATACGCAGTGGAACTCAATCAACTCATCAAAATGGATATGGAAGGTAGTGTAGGATAATAATGGACTATCAAGTTATCGTTGTTGGTGGAGGACATGCAGGTTTAGAAGCTGCTTTTGCTAGTGCGCATATGGGAATGCGTACTCTTTTGGTGTCTATTAACATCAAGATGATGGGAAATATGCCATGCAATCCTTCTATCGGTGGCAGCGCTAAAGGCATTGTGGTCAGAGAAATCGATGCACTTGGTGGCATGATGGGTATTGCCGCTGATCATCACTATCTCCAAATGAAGATGCTTAACACAGGAAAAGGTCCTGGTGTTCAATGTCTAAGAGCACAACAAGATAAACTGGAATACCCTAAATTTTTACAAGAAAAAGCACTTTTGACTGAAAATTTAGAAGTAAAAGAAGGAATTGTCACCTCCTTAATACACAATGATAAAAAGGTATTTGGAGTTAGACTTCAAAGTGGAGAAGAATATACAGGAGACGCCGTGATTCTATCTACTGGCACCTACATGGAAAGCTATATTTTCCGTGGACACGATAAGATAAGTGAAGGTCCAGATGGTGAAAAACCATCATTAGGATTATCTCCATATTTACGTTCCATGGGTATCGAGACTTATAGGCTTAAAACAGGCACCCCACCAAGGATTGCAAAAGAATCGATTGACTTTAGTAAAGCCAAAGTGGAACCAGGGACACCTGGTAGGTTAGCATTTTCCTTTATGACTGATGAGTTTATCCCATTAGAAGAGCAAGAACTATGCTATTTAATCTATACAAATGAACATACACACAACATTATTCGTGAACATTTAGATGAAACTGCTCTATTTTCTGGCAATATTGAAGGTGTTGGTCCTAGATACTGCCCATCTATTGAAAGCAAAATCATGACTTTCAAAGATAAAGAGAGACATCAACTATTTTTAGAGCCTGAATCTAGATATACAAACTCTATTTATCTCCAAGGATTCTCCACAAGTATGAGTAAAGAGATTCAAGAAGAGATGGTACACTCATTACCAGGTTTTGAAAACGCTAAATTCTTAAAATATGCATACGCAATTGAGTATGACGCGATCAAAACCGAAGAGTATGGACCTACTTTAGAAATTAAAAAGTGGCCAGGCTTATATATCGCAGGCCAAATTTGTGGTACTTCTGGCTATGAAGAGGCTGCTGGTTTAGGTTTGTTAGCTGGAATTAATGCTTCTTTAAAGATTCAAGGTAAAGAGCCACTCATTTTAAGAAGAGATCAATCCTATATCGGGGTTATGATTGATGATTTAATCACTAAAGGAACCCAAGAACCTTATAGATTACTATCCTCAAGAGCGGAATTCCGTCTTCTTTTAAGACATGATAACGCTGATTTAAGGCTCACAGAGATCGGTAGACAAATCGGTTTAGTGGATGATAAAAGATACGAAAAATTTACCAAAAAGAAATCGAATATCGAGCAGGTCACGGCTATTTTGGAAAGTACTTATATCGGAAAGCGCAAAGGAGTGGAGGAATATTTGACCTCTTTAGGCTTCAATGAACTTAAAGGTGGCATCCTTGCTAGCGAGTTATTAAAAAGACCAGGTGTCAAACTAGTGGAACTTGCTAGATTCATCCCTGCTTTAGCGGATTTTGATTTAGACGAACAAACTATTGAAGAGATTGAAATCATTGAAAAATATGAAGGCTATATCGTTAAGCAAAAGAAAGAAGCAGAAAATCTTATCAAACTAGAAAAAACTCTTATTCCAGAAGATATCGATTATCTCCATCTAGATGGATTAAGATTAGAAGCCAGAGAAAAACTTAACAGAGTTAGACCTTTAACTGTTGGGCAAGCAAGTCGTGTTGCAGGTGTTAACCCAAGTGATATTTCTATGCTTGTCTTACATATCAAGAAAATGAGAAAAGAAAATGAATAAAAATGAGTTAGTTACTTCAGTAAATCAAAATATTACTAAACTAGATAGTATTGTTTTCGACTTACTTGAAAAACTAATGAATATAACTATAGAAACAAATGAGAAATTTAATCTCACCGCCATCAAAGAGGAAGATAAGTTTAGAGAGCTGATGATTTATGATTCTCTTTTGCCTTTGAGGTATTTTGATTTAGATGGAAAGAGTGTTTTAGATGTTGGTACAGGTGCTGGATTTCCTGGCTTGCCACTTGCTATTTCTACTAGAGGAAATATCACTTTATTAGACTCCACAAATAAGAAAATAGGGCATATATGTTCGATTATTGATGAATTCGGACTTAAAAACGCTAAGGCAATTTGTGCTAGAGCGGAAGAATATGGAAGAAGTAATAGAGAACAATTTGATTATGTGATTGCGCGCGCTGTTGCTCCATTAAATATTCTTGCTGAGTTATGTCTCCCAATGGTTAAAGTTGGCGGATTTTTTATTGCTATGAAGGGTAGTAATGGACAAGAAGAACTAGATGAAGCTAATAAGGCAATCGAAAAGCTAGGTGGAAAAGTAATTGCTATTCATAATGATGAATTACCTATCTCAAAAGAAGCTAGAATTACTATTGAAATTAAGAAGATAAAGGAGACTAACAAAAAGTATCCTAGAGATTATAAAGAAATTAAGGTTAAACCTCTTTAATAATTTATTCATTAGAGATACAATATAAACACTTCAGGGCAGCGAAATAACGCGACCGGCGGTAAACCCCGCAAGCGAAAGCATGAACTTGTGAAATTCAAGTGGCGACAGTAAAGTCTGGATGAGAGAAGTTATAAAAAGATTTATCTTTTTTGTAGAGCCCCTGAAGCGAGGGCTATTTTTTATGAAAAAAGAAAGAAGAAGTGTAAGTGAAACTATTACAAGAATGTCGACTTTAGCAATCTTATCGGCATTAGGATTTGTTTTGATGTCTTTTGCACAGTTTCCAAATCCATTCGCACCATGGTTAAAGATTGAGGTTAGTGAAATTGTTACCTTACTAGCGTATGCCTTATATGGTTTGCCTGGTGGTATCTTTGTAGCGATTACCAAAACCGGATTAAATATCGCTGTTAGAGGTTTATCAGCAATGGGTTTAGGTGATATAACTGCCTTTATCACCTCTTGTGTATTTATCCTTGGCCTATTTTTAACTAGCCATGTTTTCAAATGGTTTAAAAAAGGATTAGGTTTTAGAATCTTATCTTATGGAGTTATTACAACATTAGTGACAGTGGTTTTAACTTTCTTAAATGCAATATTCATTACCCCTTCCTATTTAACTATCTTTAGTGAGGGTAGATTATCGACATGTTTTGAACCCGGAATGATTCAAAATGTTGTTAATTATCTACTGAAAACTGATAGCACAAGTGTCAATGGATGGGTCTATATAGGCGCAATCTGTGCGATTTACGTGCCTTTTAACTTGCTAAAAGGAGCAATTTGCTGTGCGGCTTACGAGATACTTTTCAATCGTTTGATTTTTGTCTTTATGAGAAGATCAGAGTTCTTCCAAAAATACTTTGTTGGCAATATTTTTACTAAAAAAGCTGAAGAAAAACCAGCTGAAGAAGAGCCTAACTCGGATATAGTAAACGAAGAAGTAAAGGAAGAGGAAGAACAAAATGGCTAATTATGGAATGAGTCTTGCAAAAGGCCAAGAAGCCTTGATGGTGGTTAATGGAAAACCTATTCAAAGAATTAGATTAGAAGTGGGCTGGCATCCAATATATGGCGAAGAAAACATGGATATTGATTCATCAATATTGGTCTATCAAAAAGAGCAACCTGATATTCAAGAGCTAATCTCTTATTATAATAAGCATAGTTATAATGGTTCAATTTGTCATAATGGCGATAATCTAACTGGCGAAGACGATTACTTCGGGTATGATTCAGAAGATGGTGTTGATGAAACAATCGATGTGGATTTAGCTAGTTTAGATCCTCATTATAATAGACTTGCAGTGGCGATAAATATTTATGACGCCCATGCTAAAGAACAAACATTTGAAGATGTCGACGGTCTATTTATAAGAATTGTAAATACAGATGATGGTTCATATATATGTAACTATAAAGTTACCAATAAAATCTATAATGATAATACTTTGGTGATCGGCCTATTTTTAAAAAAAGGCACCGAGTGGATATTTAAGGCACTCGGAGTCTCATATGACTTTGATAATATTGAAAACTTTGCCGATATGGTGGCAGAGCATTAAAAAACCAGGAGCGAATCCTGGTTTTTCATTATATCTTACTCTTCAACAGAGATTGCACCAACTGGGCAGACACCAACTGCGTCTTCTTCAGCTTCTCCTGTAACTGCTTCTGCTAATCCGCTATCGCCGATTGCGAAGTCATCAGGATATGTGCCAGCGCAACATCCGCATCCAATGCAGAGACTTTGATCGAGTTTGACTCTCTTTTTCGCCATTGATATATACCTCCTAAGGCTATATGACAATTATACTATCCGGTCAATGTAATTGCATTAATTATTAAATAAAATTGAGTTAGTCTTGTATAACTACTATAAATGAATTTTATCGTTAATTTCTTTGATTAATTTAGGTTCGATCTTAATAATTTCGCGGTCAAAGGTGATGAAACCATTGGTTTCTTCTTCAACATCGGTTAGTTGAGTGTATATCGAAGCGGATAGACCTTTAGGTATGTTTTTAATTACATCCCTTTCAATCATCTTTTTATAAGCTTTAAGATAGTCTTCTTTATTTTCAAACTTTGTATAAACACTATTACCTTTGATAATATGACCTTCGATTGGTAAAACTAAACCGCCAAATTCACTAAGAATAATGCTTCTTTTCTTTTCGCGTGGGAGTCTTACCCCTCTAAAGTAGACATGTAATGATTTGACATCACTAACTTTTTGATCGTGCCATCCAGAAGCATGGTCATATATTCTAGTTGGATCTAGTTTAACCATTTCTTGATAAATCTCTTTACTATCAAATTGTCCCCAGCCTTCATTAAAGATTGTCCATAATCCGATGCAAGGGCAATTATATAAATAATTAATCGTGTCTTTAAATTCTTGAATGACTTCTTTTCTTCCTACTTCATTATTTCTTCCAAACACTTTATAGTTATGATCATTTCTATGCATGTTTGTAACTAATGGGAGAGTGATAACTAGTTGAGAATAAGTGGTTCCTCCATTAACGAAGTCTTGCCAAACTATAATTCCTCTTTTATCACATTCAAAATACCATCGTGGTATTTCAATTTTGATGTGTTTTCTAATTGCGTTAAAACCTAAACTTTTCACTAGTTCTATATCTTTGATATAGTCTTTATAACTAGATGGAGTTAATAACCCATCCTTATAATATCCTTGGTCTAAGACACCTTTCATAAATAAAGGTTTATTATTTAACGCTAGTCGGAGGATTCCGTTCTCATCTTTCATCGTGGAGAATTTTCTCATCGCAAAGTAACTAGTTACTTCGTCATAATCTTCTATTTCGATACGAACAAAATATAGATATGGATCTTCAGGGGACCATAATCTCATATCTTTTACTTTGACATGATTATCTTTGTTACAATCGATTGGTCTATCCATACCAAAGATATGGATGATGGCTTCGTCAGCCTTACTTTTAATATTGATGATGATTTCCTCTTTATCGATGTCAGGAGTGAACTTAACATCCTCAATATATTTTTCATTAACGCTTTCTAACCATACTGGCATATAAATACCACTTTGTGGGGTATACCAAATACCACCATGTTTAAGCTTCTGCTTTCCTCTAGATAAGTAAGATGTATCGGTTAAATCTTGAACCCTAACAACTAAAGTATTCTTTTCTTCTAAGAATGGCTTTATATCAAACTCAAAAGGAAGGAATCCTCCAATGTGTTTGCCAACCTCTTTATCATTTAGATAAACTTCGGCAATTTGGTCAACTGCAGTAAAATGTAGAATTACTTTATCTTTAATGAATTCAGATGGTAGAGAAAACTCTAATTTATAATATAAAAACTCATCAGGCTGAAGGATGTGATTAACTCCACTTAACTTAGTTTCTGGAGAAAAAGGAACAATAATCTTGCCATCAAAAAGTTTAGGAATGGTTCGGTCTTTTGTAATCGCATACTCCCATTCACCATTTAAAGAAATGTAACTTTCTCGATATAGTTGAGGACGTGGATATTCACTTAATGGTTGGTTCATAATCGTCTCTTAAAATAATTATACTATTTATCAAAAGATAAAAATAAATTTTTTGAGATTGCTTTATTTTCTCTTTAAAGTATAATGAAAGTGCTATTTTGATTATGACTAAGAAAGAAAAAAATGTTGATAGTTTACCATATAAAAAGGTAAGTGGATGGTATAGGTTCTGGAAAAGAACTTTTGACATCTTTGTCTCAGGACTCGCTATCATCGTTTTAGCGTTACCTCTTCTAGTCATTTATATCATTGTTTGGGCCACTTCTAAAGGCACAGGCATCTTCCACGATAATCGTGTTGGGAAAGATCATAAACCAATCCATGTTTATAAGTTCAGAACTATGTACGCGGATGCGGAAGAAAATATCGATAAATATCTATCCAAAAAACAACAAAAAGAATGGAAGAAGGAAAGAAAAGTTAAAGATGATCCAAGAATTACTCCTTTTGGTGCATTCTTAAGAAAGACATCTTTAGATGAACTTCCTCAACTATTTAATATTTTTAAAGGTTCTATGACTGTTGTTGGTCCTCGTCCAATCACCGAAAAAGAATTACAAGATCACTACACTAAAGAAGAACAAGAAATCCTTCTTTCTGCTCGTCCAGGCCTATTAGGTTATTGGGGTGTTATGGGCAGAAATGAAGTTCAATATGATAAAGGCAGACAAAAACTAGAATTAGATTATTTCAAACTTCGTGGTTTATGGTTTGACTTATGCCTTATGTTCCGCGCTATTCCAGCGGTCCTCAAAGGAAAGGGAGCTAAGTAGAGGAACACTTTAGTGTTCTTTTTTATTCAATAGTTATGATTATTGAAGATATTAATGAAAAGGGAATTAAACTAAATCGTTTCATCAATGAAGATGGTTTTGAGTTTGTCTTTTCTCCTATCGGTGCTTCCATCTATTACATTAAAGATGGAGAAACATATCTAAATAGATTCCCTAAGAACTTCAAAGATTTCTTAAGACCTAAATGTTATTATGGTAAAACTGTAGGCCGTGTCGCTAACCGCATTAGAGGCAATAAAATAAGGTTCAACGAGCAAGAATTTGAGATTGAAAACAATGAAGGTGAAAATACACTTCATGGCGGAATCCACGTGCTCTCTGTCGCGGAATTCAAGTTTAAATCATCTATCAATAGCACACATTATATCCTCACTTATACCTATTTATCTAAGGATGGAGAAAGTGGGTTTCCAGGTAATTTAAACGTTGAAGTTAAGTATTTAGTTCCTCTCCATGGCTTTGACATTGAAATCATTTATACGGCGTGGTCAGATAAAGACACTCCGATTGGACTTGCTAACCACGCTTATTTCACACTAGGAAGTAAAAGTTTAGATGAATTAACATTAAGAATCGATAGCGATTATTTCTTAAATGTTGATAAAGATATGCTTGCGGACAAGATTTCGGAAATGAATTTCTATATGGATTTTAGAAAGCCAAAAGTCATCACTAAAGACATTGACCATCCAGGCATTAACCACGATCGATTAAGAGGATATGACAACTTCTATTACTTTATTAATAAAGATATAGAAAAATGTAATGTCTCTTTAGAGAATGAATACTATAAAATGGACATCTACACTGATTTTGAAGGATGCCAAATTTATACTTCTAATTTTGAAGAACCATTCCCATTAGCGCCAGAATGTAAGCAATTAAGAGATAGCATCGCTATCGAGCCAAGTGATTCGCATCTAAGACTTAGAATATTAAAAGCTGGACATAAATATATTAGACATATGAAATATGTATTCACCAAGAAAGTGAAAAAGGAAAAACAAGTTATGGATAATAACATCATCAAAAAAGAATTCGCTAAATTATATGGACATGAATGTGACAATCTCTTCTCTTGTGGAGGAAGATTTGAAATTTTAGGTAACCATACTGACCATAATCATGGATTATGTCTCGCGGCAACATGCGATTTAAATATTACCGCAGCAGTTAAAAAGACTGATGGTTTAAAGACAGTTCAATTTATATCCAAAGGATATGATCATGACTTAGTAAGACTTACAATTCTTGAACCGCTTGAAGAAGAAAAAGGATCAAGCAAAGCAATCATCCGTGGTGTGGCTGAATATTTAAATAGTCACGGATATAAAATTGGTGGATTCGAAGCTTATTCAGAGAGCAGCATCTTCCCTGGTGCTGGTGTGTCTTCTAGTGCAGCCTTTGAACTTCTTGTTGGACAAATCTTTAATGACTTATATAACGAAGGCAAAATTTCTAAACTTGAATTATGCAAAGCTGGCCAATACGCTGAGAACAGATATTTTGGTAAGGCAAGTGGCTTATTAGACCAAATTGGTGTGGGCTATGGCAACATCTCTTATATCGATTTTAAAGACATTAAAAACCCAAATATCGAACAGGTCCCTTTTGTTTTTGATGATTTGAGTTTCTTAATCGTTAATACAGGAGGCAGTCACGCACACCTTTCTCACCTATATAGTCAGATCCCTCAAGATATGTATTCTGCCGCTCAAAAAAGTGGAGTCGAGTTCTTAAGAGATATCAGTTTTGATGATCTTGATAAATCTAATTTGAGTGATATCGAATATAGTAGAGCGTTACACTTCTATAGTGAGAATGAAAGAGTTCAAAAAGCCGTGGAAGCCATCAAAAATCATGATAAAGAAACCTTCTTACAAATGATTAACGAATCAAGACTAAGTTCCACAAATAATTTGAGAAATATGATGGTGGAAAATGAATATAAAGGTTCACCTTTAGAAGCATGTGATTATTTCTTAAAAGTCACTGAAGGCAAAGGTGCAATCAAAATCAATGGTGGTGGTTTTGCCGGAAGCGTTATTGCGGTTGTTCCAAAAGATATTCTTCCTCATGTCATCGAAAAAATGGCGGAGAAATATGGCAAAGAAAATGTTAGAGAAGTATTTGTCAGGACCTCTGGACCTTCTATTTTATAAAAATAGTGAAAATAAAAAACTAATGTTGTAAAATATCCGTACCGAAATTCGTTACGGATTTTTTATTTTATATGGAGGCGTATTATGAAGAAGTGTCCAAATTGTCATAAAGAATATAACGATGACGCTAAGTTCTGCCTAGAATGTGGCGCTCAATTAGAAAAAGTTGTGGAAGTGGAATCTGAAAAGAGCACTGCTGAACAACCTGAACTCATCAGAAAACCAAGAAGAACACCTAGATGGTTAACTGTTGTCTTTTCTGCATTGAGTTTTGTTTTATTCTCTTTCTTTATGCTTGGATATCTTGGTCCTGAATTAGAACTTTATGGAAATTCTGGTTCCGGACAAATCGCCATGAGAATCACTTATTACTTTGGTGGCGGAATTCAAAACTTGATGAATATTTATAATACAATGCCATACCAAGAATTCTTTGTCTTTGATTTAGTTCTATACATCTTCCAATGTATCGCATTCTTTGGCGGATTTATTGCGACAATTGCCTTTTCTGTGCTTGGCATTATCGACGGAGTTAAAACTATTTCTGAAGGAAAAGATGTCGATACAAAATACTTATTAATCGTTGCATTATGCGCTATTCCACATATCTTCTTCAGCGTTGCCCCAAATGTGGTGAAAATAAGTGGTAGTGCTGAATATTTAAGAGTGTACGAAGGATGGGGTATTGGTTTATTGAAATTTGCCTTCATCACAACCTTCATTCTTATCTCTGCCTTTAACGTTGTTAAAAACGCTATTTTTAGAAATGGTGTTTTAAAAACTATCTTTGCCTCTGTTGTTGCTTTATTCCTATCAATTACTGCAATGATGATGTTTGAAGATGTCGTTTCTTTCTCTAATTCAGCTGCTAGTGGAGATGTGAATGCATTTTATGCTTTAGAAACAAGCTTATATTCATTTAGTGATGGTGCTTCTAACTTTATTGGGCTTCCTCTACTTTATGGAGGTATTGCGATTGTCTTTGTTATTATCAGTGTTGTTTTATCAACCCTATCTTTAAAAAGTGTTATTAAGGAACAATATAGCAAAGCTACTATCTTTATCGGCGCTAACTTCTTCTCATCTATTATCGCTAGTTTATTTGCAGCTGGATCGGTTGGAGAATTAATTTCTGATACTTTTAATCCGTTTGTCCTCATTTCTGGCTCAGTTATCGCAAGATGTTTCTTATTAATCTTATGTTTTGTCCTATTAATCGTTTCGTTAACTCTACAAGCAAGGGAAAATAAATAATGAATATCGCATTAATAGTCTTTGCTGGCAAGGGAACAAGAATTCATTCCCAAATCCCTAAACAATTTATTCGTATTGATAAAAAGGAAATTGTGGCCTACACAATTGAAACTTTTCAGCATCATCCTTTGATTGATGAAATCATCTTAGTGACCTCTGCTGATTACCTTCCTTATACCCAAAACCTTACATATCTCAATCATTTTGATAAAGTGATTAACATTGTAGAGGGTGGAGAAACAAGACAAGAATCAGTTAGAAAAGGCCTTCTTTCCATCAAAGCTAATGATAAAGATAATGTCCTTATTCATGATGGAGATAGGCCATTAGTCAGCCATGAAATCATTACTAGATGTCTACGCGAATTAGCGGAGCATGATGCTTGTACAGTCGCTATCAAAAGCGACGAGGCATTAACCGAAGTTAAAAATCTTGGAAGAAAGTATCACCTTGATGGGGTTGATTATGATATCCAAACCCCTCAATGCTTTAAATTTGGTCTAATTAGAGACGCCCATATTAGATTATGCGAACAAAAGTTTGTCGATGATGCATCTTTAATCATAGAGATGGGTAAAGATGTTTCCTTAGTGGAAGGTGATAAATATAACTTCAAAGTGACTACCGACCAGGATTTGGAATTCTTAAGAAAAGAATTAGTTATAAGGAACCAAATAAAAGACGAAGAGTAAATTAAGGAAGGAATATGAGAAAAGAACCATCAAAATTTAAGAAGTTCATGTTCAGAATATTTGAAACTCATGATATACATGATCCTTTATGCATGATTTTGGATGTTTTCTATATACTCTTGATTCTATTATCGCTTGTATTAACGATTTTAGAGGCCTTCAAAATCGGTCATGAAGTAAAAGCGCTTGAGATTGTTGAGTATGTGATTGTGGGTTTCTTCACTTTAGAATGGTTTTCAAGCTTATATACCGCTGACATTGAATTTGCTCCTCTCCCTTATTGGAAAGCAAAATTAAGATGGATATTCTCTGTCGAAAGCATTTGCGACATTATCTGCCTTGCTATTTTCATCATCTCCTTTCTTCCATTTAAAAATATGTCAGAAGAAGTGGAGATGTCATTAAGGCTAATTGTCCTCATAAAATTTGTAAGGCTCTATAAATACAAGAAGTATATTGTTTCATATAAAAAGACAGCCGAAGAGGATAAAGCCGTTAAAGAAGAAAATTGTAATAAAAATTCGCCAAATTCCTAATTAATATAAGAATTGCTGGCGAATTTTATTTTTCTTTACGTTTTTGCTTGAGTAGGAAGAAACCAAGAATTGAGGTGGAAGAGAGGAATATTGAGGTCGAGACAATTTGACCTCCACAGAAGGTTTGATAGCCAATTGGATCAGAGCCTCCTCTACTGACTGTGACCTTACATTCAGTGGTTAAGTCCCCTATTTTTGCGGTGATAGTGGCAGTGCCTGTTTTTACCGCGGTTACTTTTCCATTTCGATCAACCCCAACAATTGTGTAATCGCTAGAAGTGAATGTGACTTCGCTAGCAGCATCTGCTGGGTCGGTGGTGGCTACTAATGTTTCGCTACTACCAATCACTAACTCCAATGAAGATTTATTAAGCGTTAATGATGTAGCGGTTTGTGGTTCTTTAGGTTCATATTCTAGTAATGCCTTGACATTAAGGGCGCCATAACCAAATGTTGTATCCCATCCGCTAGTACCGATGTCATTAGCGGTATTAAATAGAGCCTCTTCAAATTGATTAGGAGTGCCATCAGGATATTTTTCTTTCCATAAAGCAGCTGCTCCAACGATAACTGGGCAAGAGAAAGAAGTTCCACTTTGAACGTCATATGTGGATTGTGCTCTTCCTCTCATTCCTTGATAACTTGGAACAACAACGGTTCCAGGAGCGGTAACGTCAACTGATGGATTTGTGTCTGGGGTATCAGTTTTGAGATTATAGTTTGAATAATTTGCTTTTGTGGTGCCACTATTTTCTTCTAGTGCGCCAACACCAATCACATAATCGTTGCATGTTGGATAGGAGTGTGTGTCTGTGCATTCGTTACCAGCTGCGGCAACAAGAATGACTCCATGTTCATGTGCGTAGTTGAGCCCTTCTACCATCGAAGATTCTGCTTCAGGGAAATAATCCTCCCCTATTTGATTGTACATGGTGTGTGTTTGCCCATCAAAATATGGCTCTGCATAAGCACCAAAAGACATATTAATGACATCTGCTCCCTCTTCAACTGCATATTTGATGGCAGCGTTAATCGAATTATCATCAAAGTCGCATTTTAAAACTAGAAGTGTGCAATCATAGGCTATACCAACTGTACCGGTATTATTTTTTCTAGCACCAATAACGCCTGCTGTACCGCTTCCATGGTCTTCATATGCACGAGTGTCTCGATCATAATCATGAGTGATAAAGGCAGTGCCAATATCGTGTTTTACCACATATGGCGAATCATAATCATCATTTTCATATTCGGTATAAAAATATCCGCTTCTATCGCTTATCGCGCCTTGAAAATCAGGATGATCGATATCAATACCACTGTCAATAACAGCGACAACCACGTCTTTACCTGTATAAGTGTTCCATATTGTTTCGATATCACCGATGTGGTTAAACATTATCTTTTGTGATTTTCTGTTCACCTTACTTACTCCAGTATAATATGGGTCTTGTGGTGAAATAGCGGGAACATATTTAATCCTTCCTGTTGCTCTACCTCTCAAATAAACGTTACTATCGCTTTTTGTAGCGGCATAAGTAAAGCATGGAACAGAGACTGCTCCTAGGATTGCTAATAACGATAAACACTTAATACTCTTTCTCATATCTAATCAATTATTATATATTGTTTTTTCAAAAAATGAAAAAAAGATGATACTATTAAACTATGTCAACAGTGTCTAGAGGCAATAAAGGTGAGAAGGCTGTCATCACCAAATTAAAGCATGAAAAGAAGTATCATCGCGTGATAAATGATGCAATTTTTTTGACGGAAAAAAGTGAGATGACTCACCAAATTGATCATATTCTTATCCACCCTCATGGTGTATTTGTCATCGAAACAAAAAACTATTTCGGAACAATAATTTCCGATACAGGTGAACCATTTTGGATTAAAGAAATTAGAGGAGAAAGAACAAAAATTTCTAACCCGTTGACTCAAAATAAGAGTCACGCGAAAATCATCAATCGCATTTTAGAAAAGAAATATGATGTCGTTCCAGTCGTGGTGTTTGTAAAGAATAACGCCCCATACATGGGCGATGAAAATGTTATTAATCTCAAAGATTTAATTTTATTCATCGAATCATACCCTTATATAAAAATATTAGATAGGAAAGAGATAGATGAGATTTACAAAGTGATAAAAGCCAATATTGCAAAAATTAGTAAATCCGAACATGTTAAAAACATAGGTTACCTAAAACAAATCAATGATGAGCTTAGGCAAGAAAAGGAATATGCGATTGAAACCAGGACTTGTCCAAGGTGTGGTGGAAGAATAATTGAGAAGAATCTTATCTTTAATTGTGATAGATGCGATTTTAAATTTAGAATTTAAATGTGATTCAGTCTAACTATTTGAACTACATAAAAAAATTAGATATGAAAATAAAATTTTCACATGTATAATATAATCTTCCGTAAAAAGAAAGTTATATTTAAAATATACATAGAATAAAACAAGAGGTAGGAAAATGAAAAAAATCTTAAAAGCGATCCCGATAGCTATTTTTGGCCTCCTTATTTCTGCATGTGGTCAACCTATCAACAATAATGGTGGCCAACAAGGCGATGACCAACAACAAAGTGGCGATCAAGCTACATTATCAAGTATCGAAGTCACAACAAAACCAACTAAAGTATCTTATAAGGTTGGTGAAGCTTTTGATTCTACTGGTATGGTTGTCACAGCAAAGTATAGTGATAATTCCACAAAGGTAGTTACTGATTATTTAATCAGCAATGTAAACACATCAGCTGCCGGAGAAGTGACTGTTAAAGTTGTTTATGAAGGCAAAGAAGCAACCTTTACTATCACTGTTACCGCTCAAGGCTCTGAAGAGGGTCAAGGTGGCCAACAAGGCGGAGAAGGTTCTGGTGAAGGATCTGGCGAAGGCCAACAAGGTGGCGAAGGATATGATGAAGGACAAGGTGGCGAGCAACAACAAGTTACTCTTTCCAGCATCTCAGTTACTTCAATGCCAACCAAAGTTTCTTATAAAGTTGGAGAATCATTCGAATCAGCTGGTTTAGTTGTAACCGCAAAATATAGTGATAACTCTACAAAAGCAGTCACAGGTTACCAATTATCTGGCTTCAGTTCTTCTTCTGCTGGTGAAAAGACTATTACTGTTACTTATCAAGGAAAAACCACAACATTTAAAGTTACAGTTGTAGAAGATACTAAACCAACTGTTTCTGGTGTAGTTGATAAACTAACTAACGCTTCAACAGAAGTTTCTGGTTCAAGATATGAAAACTGGACATATACAGGTACATCTGGAACAAAATATGCTGGTAGATCAGCGGGTAGTGACAGTACTATACAGTTAAGAAGCAAGAACTCTGATTCTGGTATCTATACAACATATTCAGTTGGCAATGTTACGAATGTAACAGTTGTCTGGAATTCTAAATCCGAAAATGGTAGAACATTAAATGTTTATGGTAGCAATAATCCATATACAAGTGTTGAAAGTTTGTATTCTGGTCAAGCTGGAAAGAAACTTGGCACTATTGTTAATGGAACAAGCACAACTTTAAACATTTCTGAAGAATATCAATATGTGGCTGTTAGAATGGAAAGCGGTGCAGCATACTTCGATTCTATTTCCTTTACTTGGGGTGATCCAGAACCAGTTGATCCAACTAACATTTCTATCACTTCAACATTAGAAATTGCTCAAGGAAAGTCAAAGACTTTAAGCGTTGAATATACACCTGCAAACGCAAATCAAAATAAAGATATTAAATGGGAAAGTTCAAACACAGCAGTCGCAACTGTTAGCGATGGCGTTGTTTCTGTTAAATCAGACGCTACCATCGGAGCAACTGCAGTTATTACTGCATCATTAGTTAACTTCCCAACAATTAAATCAACATGTACTGTTACAGTTACAGAATTAAAATTAGATAAAATGACTCTCTTGTTCTATATCTGCGGTTCTACCCTTGAAAGTGATGGTGCATCTACTAAAGATGGCTGTGCAACCGATGACTTACAAGAAATCTTAGCTGTTGCTGGTCAACCTGATAGTGTTAACATCGCGGTTGAAACCGGTGGTGCTAAGAAATGGGAATCTACATTAGGTATTAAGAATACTGAATTAGGCAGATGGCATGTCGAAAATAAAAAGCTTGTCAAAGATGGATCAGTTGCAAATGCTTCAATGGGTGAAGCGTCAACATTACAAAGCTTCCTCGAATGGGGTATTCAAGAATATCCAGCTGAAAAATATGGCTTATTCATGTGGAACCATGGTGGCGCTATGGATGGCTGTTGCTTCGATGAAAACTTTAGTGATGATGGTTTAACCAATCCTGAAGTTTATGAAGCTGTTACAAAAGCTAGAAGCACATGTGGCTTAAGTGAAAAATTAGAATTCATCGCTTACGATGCATGCTTAATGGCGGTTCAAGATGTTGCTGAATATAATTCACATAACTTCAACTACATGCTTTCATCTCAAGAATCTGAATGGGCAGGTGGTTATGATTACGATGCATGGTTACCAGCGTTATACAATAATCCAAGCATTTCCACAGTCAGTTTATTAACTGAAATCGGAAGCACATTCTTAGCAGAACAATCAAGTGATAACCACGAAGATCAAACTCAATCAGTCTTAGATCTATCAAAGATGGCTGATTATAAAACTGCATGGGAGGATATGGCTGCTGGATTAAAAGGTATAGTTACATCTGCAAGTAAATGGACTTCATTTGCTAATAAGATCAATACAGTTAAAAAATATGGTCAATACACAGATGATTACGGAAATCCTGATTCGGAATATGAAAACTATAATGATGCATATGTCTATGACATCTTTGATGTTAAAGGCGCATTAACAGCCCTTAAAGGTGATTCAACTTATTCATCTATTTCTGATAAGATTGATGCAGTACTAACCGAATTAGCTAAAGTTGTTGTTTGGGAAAGCCATGGCACACAAATGTCTGGAAGTAATGGCTTATGTCTATTCTGCCCAATCAGCGGTTATAACTTATGTGAGCCAACTTCTAAATATGAAGCCAATTATGGCGCAAAAGATACTAACTTCACAGTTTGGAGAGAATTCGTCGTCCAATACGGAAGCTGGTATAACTAATACACTAATATCCAAAACAAGCGGGATATGTTGGGTTATTGAAACTTAATTCAACTCCCGCTTTTCTTTTTGAGCAGCGTAATATAGCTAAAATAATGTGTTCATTTATTAATCCATCGATAGATGTTTTTACAAATAGTCATGATTATTTATACGCATATTGGTATAATAAGAAAACGAAAGTAAAAAAGAGATGAAAAAACGATTTATATTCTTGCCTATCATATTAAGTACGCTTCTATTAAGTAGTTGCTCTTTTCATGATTATTTTGTGACTAGATTAACTTCTATCACCGTCACTGATGAAACAAGATATTACGCTGCGGGCGATACATATCTTAATGAAGCTGAACTAACAATTATTGGAAAATACAATAACGGCAAGAGCAAAGAATTTACCATTGAAGATATGGAATCAAACTCTCTTGTTAAAGGAGAAACATCTTATAATCCAGCCCACCCTTTTGCTGAAGCCGGAACTTATCAATTCATTGTTAAATATGATGGAGTGGAATCTACACCGATCGATATTAATGTTTTAAGTGAACATAAATATGTCACATCTATTAAAATAGATGGTCCAACCGAATTAGAATCTAAACAAAATGGATCTTATACTGTGGCTGTTTCCCCAAGCGATTACACAACAAAATTAGTTATTACTTCAAGTAATGAGAATGCTTTCCAAATTGAAGAGACTGATACTGGTTTTAATGCTTATGCTTTAAAAGCAGGAAATTATAACTTAATTGCTCAATCTAAGAGCAGTAAAGACACAACTATATCTGACTCGATTGATGTTAATGTTATTGCTTCTGCTCCATTAGTGAACATGAAGCAAACATATAATGATTATGTCAAGAATCACGTCTATAACCTTAGTGCTTGTCCATTATCTGGCGAGCCAAGATTATTAGTTATTCCAATTTGGCTAACGGATTCTTCTAAATACATTAAAAAGGATCGAGAGAATGTTAGAAATGATATTGAGAAAGTATATTTCGGCACTAAAAATGAAACTGGATGGAATAGTGTTGCTACATATTATAATGAGGAAAGTTTAGGCAAGATTAGTCTAAAAGGAACAGTGGCAAATTGGTACGAATGTGGCCGCTCTGTCAATGAAATCGGACAAGAAAAGTTTGATACAGCAGGTTTAGTTAAAGAAGCAGTAAACTGGTATTTTGCTAATAACCCATCCGATAGCAGAAGTAATTATGACCTCGATAACGATAAATATTTAGATGGCGTTATTCTCATTTACGCTGCGCCTGATTATCAACAAAAAGGTTTTGAAAAATATGAAAATCTTTGGGCTTTCACATACTGGATTCAAGGAACTACAGTTTCTAATATTGTTCCTAATGTTTTCTTCTGGGCTAGTTATGACTTTATTTATGGCTCATCAACCGCGTTAAAAAGAACGGGTAGCTATTATTATAATGGTGACACCAATAACTGTAATTTAGATGCTCATACATTTATCCATGAGATGGGACATGTCTTTGGCTTAGATGATTATTATGATTATGGTCAACAATATGACCCAGCTGGTGGTTTCTCCATGCAAGACTATAATGTTGGGGGACATGATCCATATTCTGTTTTATCTTTTGGCTGGGCAGATGCTTATATTCCTTCTGAATCCGTTACAATCACTATAAGTGAATTTGTTAAGACCCATGACTTAATTCTTTTAAGTGAACATTATAATTCATATGATTCTCCATTTGATGAATACTTCTTATTAGAGTTATATTCTCCAAATGGTTTGAACGAATTTGATGTTGAACATAGATATTGTTCTAGATTCCCAACTGGTTTAAATAAAGCTGGCATAAGGCTATGGCACGTTGATGCAAGATTAGCAAAATCACTAAACGGATATTCCTTCTCCCTTGCTGGATCTAATGTTAAAACCGGAAACATTAAAACTGCAATGTCTAATACCTACTATAATGAATCTAAAATTGCAGAAATTAAGAATTATTTATCATGTCTAGGCGCTCAATATTATGATTTTAATCTTTTACAACTAATTAGAAATAACACGAGTCTTACCTATCAACCACGTGGTGATGTGAAGAATAGTGATTTATTCCGTCAAGGTGATTCATTCAATATCAGTTCATATAGCAAACAATTTAAAAACGCCACCAAGTTTAATAATGGTGACGATATTAGATGGAGCTTTACAGTTGATAAGATTGAACTAGTCAATGGTATCGCTAACGCTACTCTGACTTTGACTCATCAGTAGGTTCTTCTTTAGAAGAATACTTAGTTTCGAGTCGAGTTAATAAATAAGATAATATTATAAAGATGATAAATAGAGCTATGCCGAGAGGTATCTCTATTTCTTTTTTAAGTGGCATAACTGCGCCAGCTGCCCATAGTTCGTAATACTTCCAGATATCAAAATTGATGAACAAGGCAATAACACTGCCAACCACAAATCCGATGATGGCAAAGAATGTGACATCACGATATTTAGATAATAGGAATGACATCAATTTTGAGATGAAGAAGAATCCAACAATAACCCCAATAGCAAAACAACCTAATATAGCGATTTGATTACCAAAGTTAGACCAATCACCCGCTAGACAGTTTTTTGCAGTAGCAACTGTGCTTTCAATAAGAGGGGTGTAAAAACCTAATAAAACAAGCATCATGCTACCAGAAATGCCAGGAACCACCAAAGCAAAGCTAGCAACAACTCCAACAGGGATCAAAACAAAATAGAACCAAATAGGAGTGTTGGTGAAGAATTGACCAACATCATTTTGAGAAACAACACTAGCTACGCCTAACCCAGCTGCGATTAAAAATGCCACCACTAAAGCGATAATGTGTTTAGCTTTAACTGGAACTTCTTTTACTTCTTTAGTTAATTTTGGGATTGAGCCAACGATAAAACCTGCAAATACACAGACAATTCCGAATAGGAAATTTGCTAACGCTTTATCCATGAGAATAATAGTAGGGATGACTCCGATTACGATGCCTAAAACGATAGGGAATAAAATCTTAAACGCTTCTTTAAAATGCTTGAAGAGATTGCTGATTGACCAAATGAGTTTTTCATAGACATTAAAAATAACAGCAACTGTACCACCAGAAACACCTGGGATGCCGCTTCCTACCCCAATTCCAATTCCACTAAGAAATTTCTTAAACCATTCTTTCATTGCGTATGAATGATAACAAAGTCATTTTTTCTTTTCAACAAAAAAGAGACTTAGTAAGCCTCCTTTGCAACATAGAATACGGCAAGTGATTTTGGACCGATGTGTGCTCCTGAAATAATGTCGTAATCATATATTTCAATGTTGGAAATTCCTTCTTTTTCCAGCAAATCCTTCATTTTTTCCGCTTCTTCTATGTCATCGCAGTGCGTGATATAAACAACTTGTTCAACGTCTTTATCAATGTTTTCAGTCACTGTGCTAACCAGTTTTTTAATCGCTGATTCTTTTCCTTTTGCGGTTCCAGCAAGCGCTATTCTTGAATGCTCATTTCTTTTAAGCAGGATTTTGATGTTCAAGAAATTAGCAAATCTTCCTAGTGTTTTTAATACTCTTCCTGTTTTGAGCAGGAATCTAATGTCGTCTACTGTAAAGTCGCTTCTGACATAGTGTTTATAATCTTCTAATTCTTTAATAACTTCTTCGAAATCTTTATCACCGTTTTTGACTAATTCATATGCGTGTATAACTTGGAGCCCTTCTCCAAAGCCGGCGGTCATGCTATCAATAACTTCAACTTCTTTACTTCCACATTCATCATTAATCATGTCTCTAGCGATACATGCTGATTGATATGTACCTGAAATACCTGACGCCATTGTATAACAGATGACCTTATAACCTTTATCTATTTCTTCTTTGAAAGCTTCATAGTATTCGCCAGTGCTAACTAAAGAGGTTTGAACTTTGCTTTTTCCTTCTGATAGCATCTGGAAATATGTCTTTGAAAATTCGCGTATATCTTTAATGTCGTCGTAAACTCTATATTCTTTTTCATCTATTCTAAGATGAACGTTCATAATGCGTACATATAGGCCTTTGTTTTCTTGTATGTCATTAAATAAATTGCTAACCGCGTCTGCTATAATTTTGATTTTCAATTTATAATGCCTCCATATGTCAAATCAATTTAATATACTACTTTATTCCAAAATAATAAATATGATATATTATTTTCACTATGAAACTAATCGTTGGTTTAGGCAATCCAGGCAAAAAATATGAACATACCCGCCACAACATGGGATTTGATGCTGTGGATCTTTTTGCTGACCTTGCCAAGATTGACGTTGATAAAGATATCTTTAAAGGACTACTTGGTAGAGGTAAAGTGTTAGAGCATGATGTGATGGTATTAAAACCACAAACATTCATGAATCTTTCTGGCGAATCAGTCCGTGCAGTCATGGATTATTTCAAGATTGATATTGATGATATTGTCGTTGTTTTTGATGATATGGCTTTGCCAGTTGGCAAAATAAGACTTAGAGCAAATGGTTCCAGTGGTGGACATAAAGGTATGCAAAATATCATCGACCATTTAGGAACAGATAAAATTAAAAGAATTAAGATTGGAATTGGAGAGCCAACATTTGATGCAATTGATTATGTCTTAGGAAAGCCAAGTAAAGACGACGCCCCTCTAATTCAAGAAGCAATCGAAAAGGCCGTTGAGGCCTTAAAAGAATACTTAAAAAGAGACTTTGATGTTGCGATGAATAAATTTAATTAGTTAAGGAGAAGATATAGACGAAGTTATTTGAAAAGCTAGCCACAAATAAAGCAATACCCCCCTACTTGAACAAAAGTGGGTCTTTTGTCGTTGATGATTTGGTTGGTATTTCCTTATTAACTGCCGCTGCATATCAAGAGAATAAAGAAAAATATCTCCTTGTCGCCTCTAACTTATATAAAGCACAGAAGATTTTCTCTTTCCTTTCGTCTTTACTTCCAAAAGCCAAAATACATTTATATCCAAGCGATGAATTAATACGCGCTGAAAACATCTCCCAATCTAAAGAGATGTCCGCAAATAGAATATACGTGTTAAATGAAATACTAACTGGGCGTAATGAAATCGTCATCGCTAACCTTGCTAGTCTAGTTAGATTTCTTCCTGTTCCAGAACTATTCAAAAATAATACAATCAAGATTAAAGTTGAACAAAAAATTAACCTTCAAGATATAAGAAAAACCCTAGTAGAAGCTGGATATACTAAAGTTAACAAAATTGACTCTACATTACAGTTTGCAATCAGGGGTGATATCCTCGATATTTTCTCTGTGAACACGGATGATCCAGTTAGAATTGAACTTTTTGATGATGAAGTGGAGTCAATTAGAGAATTTGATATTGGAACCCAGTCGAGTAAGAAACAAATTAATAAAGTTGAGATACTCCCAGCGAATGATTTTCTCTTTACTCCTGAAGAATTAAAGGGTGCAAGCGAAAAGATATTCTCTAGATTAGAAAAAGACCAGGAAATTTTGTCTCCAGTTGACTTTACTAACCTTAGAAATGTTACTGAAACTGATGTGATGGATATTCTGGAAAGTAACTATTCACCACGTATCTATCGTTACTTCTCTTTAATTGCAAATAAGACCAATACTTTAGTTGATTACTGTAAAGGTTATAACTTGGTTTTGGTGGATGAACCCGCCATTAAAGAAAGCTACGACTTACTAGCAGAAGAAAGCCATTCTTTCCTATATGAATTATTTGAAAATGGTAGGATGATTTCTCACCTAGAAATGTATGAAAACTACTACGATTTAGACTATGATCATTCAAGACTAATTAGAACAAAAATCTTCAAAAGTGACGAAAATGATATAACTTTTGCATGTAAAAATGTGCCTTTTGTTGTAAATCGTGACATCGACGCAGTAAATATAATTAATTCGTATTTGAATGAAGAATATCAAGTTAATATTTCGCTCAGTAGTAAGGAACAATTGAACCTTGTTATTGACCTCCTTAATTTCTCAAATCTATCTTTTGAAATGGTCGATGCCCTGTCTTTTTCTGATAAGGCTAAGATTGGATTATCGATTTATTCTTTACCATCTGGATTTGTCTTAGAAGATGAGAAGCTAGTGGTCCTTACTGGCAAAGAATTATTCAATGATAAAGTCCGTGTAACAAGGTTTGACAATAGATTTAAAGAGGGAACCATCCTTACAAGCTACGAAGAACTTAATCCAGGTGATTATGTTGTCCATGAATATCAAGGAATTGGTCAATTTTTAGAGCTTCAAACTTTAGAAGTTGACGGTGAGCACCAAGACTACCTCAAACTTGCCTATCAGGGTGGAGAAATACTATATGTTCCACTCAATCAATTTCATCTTATTAGGAAATATACTGGTAAAGAAGGCATCAAACCTAGATTAACTAGATTACACACCAAAGATTGGGAGAGAACCAAGGCTAAAATCAAGGAAAGAATTAAGGATTTAGCTGAGAGGTTATTTAACCTATATGTTGAGAGAAGTCATATTGAAGGTTTTTCCTTCCCAAAGGATGATGATTTCCAAGAAGCATTTGAAAATAACTGTGAATTTGACCTCACAAAAGATCAAGATCGTGCCATAAAAGAGATAAAAGCGGATATGGAGTCTAATCATCCGATGGATAGACTCTTATGTGGCGATGTTGGCTTTGGAAAAACTGAAGTTGCTTTTCGAGCAGCATTTAAAGCCATTAATTCCGGTAAACAAGTTGCAATATTATGCCCAACTACTTTACTAGCGAGACAACACTATGAAGTTGCTTTATCACGTTTCTTTGGTTTCGATATTAAAATTGCTCTATTTTCTAGGCTCGTGCCTATGAAAAAACAGAATGAATATATTAGAGAGATTAGAGATGGAAATGTCCATCTAGTAATTGGAACGCATCGATTATTATCAAAAGAGATAGTGTTTAAGGATTTAGGACTACTCATTGTTGACGAAGAACAACGATTTGGTGTCGAACAAAAAGAAAAGATTAAAGAATTAAAGACTAATGTTGATGTTTTAACTCTAACTGCTACTCCAATTCCAAGAACTTTACAGATTTCTTTATTAGGAGTTAGAAGCTTATCACAAATTAATACCCCTCCAAAAGATAGAATGCCGATCCAAACATATGTTACTCCATATCGTTTTGACGTCGTAAAAGAGTTAATTACTAGAGAATTAGGCCGTGAAGGACAGGTTTTCTATCTCCATAACCGTGTAGAAACCATCTATCAGACCGCAAATAGATTGCAAAGAGTAATGCCAGAAGCAACGATATCTGTTATCCATGGAAAAATGGACAAAGATAGCATTGAAGATACAATGCTTAAGTTCTATAGTGGTGAAATTCAGGTTTTAGTGTGTACATCCATTATTGAAAATGGTATTGATGTTCCTAATGCAAATATGATTATTGTTGAAGATAGCGAAAGATATGGTTTAGCGCAGCTATATCAAATCAAAGGAAGAGTAGGCCGTGGCGATCGTATTGCCTATGCATACCTCATGTATAATGATGCGAAGGTATTAAAAGAAGATACACAAAAGAGGTTAAAAGCTTTACAAGATTTTTCTGCTTTAGGAAGTGGCTATAAAATCGCTCAAAGAGACTTAATGATTAGGGGCGCTGGAGACATTTTAGGTCCAGAACAAGCTGGTTTCATTGACTCAATCGGTTTAGATATGTATATCAAGCTCCTCAATGAAGCAGTGCAAGAAAAGGTTACTGGTAAGGAGAATAAACCACTTGAATATGAGGTTAACTTGAATTTAAAGATGGATGCCTATATTCCAGAGGCTTTCGCTAATGATCAGAATAAGATTGAACTATATCAAGATATCTTAAGTGCATCTAGTACAGATTCCTTACTTGAAGTTAAAAATAAGATGATTGATATGTATGGAAAGCTACCTCAAGAAGTGGAATTGTTGTTCCTGAAGCGCAATATACATCTTTTAATTCAATCATTAGAGACTGCTTCTTTAAAAGAATATCCAAGATACATTGAAATAATGCTCGGCGACAACTTTATTAACATTAAAGGTGTTGGAAACTTGATATTTGAGGCTTTGATTCCTTATTTATCAATTATTAAGATTAGTTATATTAATCATCGATTTAAAATAATAGTCACCAAGAAGACAAATTGGATATATGACATCGAAGGAATACTTAAAAACCTTAAGAATATATTAGATAATAACGTTGTAGAGGTAATCAAATGAGAATAGATTTATTTTTAAAAGAAACAAGAATCATCAAAAGAAGAACAATCGCCAAAGAATTTTGTGAAAGAGGCTTAGTGTCGGTGAACGATAAAGTGGTAAAGCCTGCTTTTGATATAAAAGAAGGGGACAAATTCTCCGTGAAACTAGGCAATAAGATTCTCACAGCTGTTGCCCACATCGATAGTACTGGTAAAAAAGAAAAAGGAAGCTATGAACCTCTCTAATTTAGACAAAAATAAGACATATTTACTAGCGTGTTCTTTTGGGCCAGACTCAATGGCGGCTTTTCATATACTTTTAACACACAATTATAAATTTGATGTCGCTATTGTTAACTATCATCTTAGACCTGAAAGTGACTCTGAGGTTAAAGGGCTAGAAGAATACGCTAAAAAACACGATATCAGGGTACATGTTTTGGATGTTAAAGAAGAGATTAAAACCAACATCGAAAAGAGATGTAGAGACATTAGATATAGATACTTTAAAACTCTGATTGATGAGTACGGTTATGAAGCGCTTATTACCGCCCATCAAGAGGACGATTTAATCGAAACTTATCTACTTCAGAAAAAACGAAAAATTCTGACAAAAGTATATGGAATTTCCGAAATTGCTCGTATATTTGGCATAAAAGTGATTAGACCATTCCTTGACCTATCCAAAAAAGAAATGCAAGAGATTTGCGATCAAAATGGAGTGCCATACGCAATCGATTCTTCTAACTTAGAAGACAAATATCTACGTAATTCTATCCGTCATAATATTGTTGAAAAGATGAGCAAAATAGATAGGAAAGAAATCCTCCAAGAAATCAAAGCTGAAAATGTGAAAGTAAAGGATATATTTGACCATATTGAATGGGAAAAAGCGCATGATATCAAGTATGTTCTTTCTCTCGATGAGATAACCTACTATTATTTAATTAATGAACTTGTTTTTTCTCTTAAAAATGACTATAAAATCTCATATAACCATGGTCAGGAGATTTTAAAAGTTCTAAGAAGTGATAGGCCAAATGTTGTTGCTAAGATTTATAAGGATTTATATCTAGAAAAACAGTATGATTCTTTCGATTTTAGAGTTGGAAAGATTAGTGACGCTTCGTATTCATATAAAATCGATATACCAACTGTTCTTGATACTGAATATTTCTATTTAGATTTCACTGGCGACACTTCTAACCGCAATGTTTCGCATGATGACTATCCTTTGACTATTAGGAATGCTCAGAAGGGTGATAAATATTTGATCCAAGGGTATGAAGTAGAAGTCAGAAGACTATTTATTGATTGGAAGATGCCATCGACATATCGTCTCATTTGGCCTGTTATTATAAATAAAGATAATAGAATCATTTACATTCCACGTTATCAAAAGGATTTTAAGACAAATAAAGAAACGAATTTCTACGTTAAAACAAAATGACAGTTGATGTCTCACATATAAAGAATAAATGCTAATTAAATGCGTTTTTCTTTTAAACAAATTGAAAAGTCTATATAATTGCATTATCTATCAGATAAAGATTACATATCAATTTTTACGTAAAAGGGGGTAACCTGAATGCCTGATGAAAATAATAATATGCCAAGAAGAAGGATATCGATTGGCTTTATCATATCTGTACTATTAGTGGTCGGACTTATTGGTATTCTCATTTGGAGAATATTTGGTGGTATCGATAATAGCACTCACTTATCAACTAGCCAATATGTTGTTGCTTTATATAATGATAAAGTTGAAAGTGCAACAGTCGCGATGCACTATAACGAAAAAATCGTTATTACTGGTGTCTATATCAATGATAATGACGCTAAAAAGTCTTACACAGTTGTTACCGATAAGACCACTTATGAAACATATGATGGCTATGTCGTAACCGTTAGTGGAGTTGATACACCTGTCAACCACACTCTTAACTATATGATGAATAACGAAGCCCTTTTAATTAGTAAGGGTGGAGTTTCCTATAACGATATTTATGAAACAACATGGTGGGATCAATGGGGACCAACCATTATCATGCTTTTAGGAAGTGCAATTTTAATCATCTTCTTATTCTCTAGACTTTCTGGCTCTATCGGAAGTAGCAATAGACAAGCCATGGACTTCTCCAAATCAAGAGCGAGAAGGGTGCAAGATTCTAAAGTTAGATTTAGAGATGTGGCAGGATGTGATGCTGAAAAAGCTGAGATGGAAGAAATTGTTGAATACCTTAAAGACCCACAAAAATTCACCAAGTTTGGTGCTAAGTTACCTAAAGGTATCTTATTAGTTGGCTCACCTGGTACTGGTAAAACATTATTAGCGAAAGCAGTCGCTGGAGAAGCAGGAGTTCCATTCTTCTCAATCTCTGGTTCTGATTTCGTCGAAATGTTTGTTGGTGTTGGTGCTGGCCGTGTTAGAGATATGTTCCAAACCGCTAAAAAGAATGCTCCATGTCTCGTCTTCATCGATGAAATCGATGCTGTTGGTAGACAAAGAGGTGCTGGTTTAGGTGGTGGTAATGATGAAAGAGAACAAACCCTTAACCAATTACTTGTTGAAATGGATGGTTTCTCCGATAACTCTGGAATTATTGTTATCGCTGCAACCAATAGAGACGATGTCCTTGACCCAGCTCTTTTAAGAGCAGGTCGTTTCGATAGAAAGATTACTGTTTCCTTACCAGATAAACTTGGTAGAAAAGCCATCTTTGAAGTCCACTCTAGAAATAAGAAATTATCTCCTGAAGTTGACTTTATGGCGATTGCTGAAAGAACTGTAGGGTTCTCTGGTGCTGATATTGAAAATATCATGAATGAAGCCGCTATCCTTGCTGTTCGTAGAAAGAAAGACTGCATCGGTATGGATGAAATCGATGAAGCAATCGATAGAAGAATTGCCGGACCAGCAAAATCTGGTAGAACAATGAACAAGCACGAAAGAGATGTGGTTGCTCATCACGAAGCTGGACACGCAATTATTGGTCTTAGACTTGAACATTCTGATAAAGTTCAAAAGATTACAATTATTCCTCGTGGTAATACCGGCGGTCACGTCCGTATGACACCTGAAGAAGATCGTTTCTTATTGACCAAGAAAGAATTAGAAGCCCGTATCGTTGGATATTTGGGTGGCAGAAGCTCTGAAGAAGTGTTTTTTGATGATGTTTCTAGTGGTGCTCAAAACGATATCGAAATGGCAACTAGAATTGCTAGAATGATGGTCACAGAACTTGGTATGAGTTCATTAGGACCTATCCAATACGAAAGAGATACTGGAAGCGTCTTCTTAGGAAGAGATTATGCTTCTACTCAAAAGAACTTCTCATTAGCGACTGCTGAAAAGATTGACGCTGAAGTGCAAAAGATTATCAATGACGCTCATGATTTAGCAATCAAGATCATCAAAGAGAATAAAGCGGAAGTGGAATTAATCGCTAAGACTCTTCTCAAATATGAACAAATCACTGCAGAAGAAATCGATTACTTACTCGCTAATGGGCATTTAAAAAGAGAAGAAGTTGAAGAAGCTCCTCAAACCAAAGTTGAAGAAATTCCTCAAACTAAGGTGGAAGAAGAAGCTCCAACTACCGAAGAAAATAAACCAGAAGGAGGAGAGGAATAATCCTCCTTTCTTTTCTATATGTTTAAACTTGGTGACTATGAGATAAATGGGAGAGTAATCCTAGCTCCAATGGCGGGATATACTTTTCATAGTTATCGAAAATTCATGTCAAAATTTGGAGCCTCAATTTGCTATTCCGAAATGGTTAGTGATATGGGGTTGATATACGATAATGACAACACAAATGAGTATGTAATCTTCCCAAAAGAAGAAGTTCCTGTTGGTGTGCAACTATTTGGCTCAGAACCAGAGAATTTAGCTAAAGCAGTGGGAATTTGCGAGGGATTAAACGGAAAAAACATCGATTTTTATGATGTTAATATGGCGTGTCCTGTCACCAAAGTCACTAAGACTGGAGCGGGTTCATCCCTATTAAAAGAACCTAAAAGATGTGGCGATATTATTAGAGCCATGAAGGCCGTTACTTCTAAGCCTGTGACCGCGAAAATTAGGCTTGGTTTGGATAAAAATACCACTAACTTTTTAGAAGTGATTAAAGAGCTTGAAGAGGCTGGAGTAGATATGATTGCTATCCACGCTAGAACCGCCAAAGAAATGTATATGGGTGAACCTCATTTTGATTTATTAAAAGACTTAAGAAGCAAGATGAACGTCCCATTAGTGATTTCTGGAAATATCTTTACCGCTCAGGATGCAGTTAATGCTTTGAGTATTACTGGGGCTGACGCGGTTATGGTGGCTAGAGGTGGAGTTGGTAATCCAATGTTAATCACTAACATCAACCGTCTTTTAAATGGCGAGAAAGAGATTAATCCTTCTTTAGAAGAACAGATGGAATATTGCAAAGAATTAGCTAGAGAGATAGTTGAAGAAAAAGGTGAATTTATCGGTATTAGATTATTTAGATCAATTGGTCCTAGATTCTTTAACGGCTTCCCATACTCAAAAGCATTAAAGAGTCGTATTGTTTCTCAAATAGTGACCTATGATGATTTAGAAAGAATATTAAGAGAATATAAGGCAGATGAAAAAATACTCTAAAGGTGATTTTGATTATATCAAGTTTGACACAGATGAAGAGATAGAAGATTTCGTTAAAACTGTGTCTTTGCTGTTCTTTGTTGATAAGGATGGAACTTTATATTGCTTTGATTATTATCAAAGAAGAAGCGTTAGATTCGATAAAGACTCATATAAATGGGTCATGGATAGTAAAACTGATCTTGATGACTTTGAAGGATTTGATGAGGTGGATGAAGAGACCACAAAAGCGTTATTTAAGTCTATCCCACCTTTTGAATGTTTTGGTGAATTGGAAGCACTAGCGGAGCAAGAAGCTTTAAAGTATTACGAAAAAGTGAGAAAAGAAACTCCGAGAAAAGTAGTGGGGTGGTTAAGTAGAGTTAGTGATTATATAGAAGCTGTTGATAATCAAGACTTCTATAGCGCCGCGATTATCAATGACATTATTGAACATAATTATTTCTTTGTGGCGGATTGGATGAATTTGATTCCGGTTTTTGATGATGGAACATATCTATATTTATCTTCTAGAAGCATGGGATATCTAATCGCAATCAGTAAAAATGAAGCCAAAGATTTTTCTTATGTCAGATATGCATTTGGTCAAGAATTTTGGGATGAGGACGATTCATTCTTCAACATACCAAAAGAAGGATTATATGAAAAATAAAGTTTTGACTATTCTAAAGTCAAACTTTCATATATACTTGTGTAAGTGTAACGGGAGGAATTACATATGGGAAATGAACAAAATCTAAACGATCAAGAGATTGTTAGAAGAGAGAAATTAGAAAGATATCAAAAGGAATTTAAAGTTGATCCATTTGGTAAATCTTTTAAAGTGTCTCATCACGCAAAAGATATTAAAGAGGCATTTACAAAGAAGAGTGATGCTTATTTAGAAAAAAATAAACCTTACGTTACAGTTGCTGGAAGAATTAAAGCCATTCGTAGAATGGGCAAAGCTTCATTTATGAATATCCAAGATAAAACTGGCAATATCCAAGTTTATATGGGCATTGATGTCGTTGGTAAGAAAACCTACGAATTATTTAAGCTCGCCGATATTGGTGATATCGTTGGTGTTTATGGTCGCATTATGAAGACTAGAAGTGGTGAACTCACCATTAGAGCGGAGAAATACACTCACTTAACAAAGTGCTTACATCCACTTCCAGAAAAATTCCACGGCTTAACCGATGTTGAAGAAAGAAGTAGAAGAAGATATTTAGACCTCATTGTTAATGAAGAAAGTAGAACCGTCGCTTTCGCGAGACCAAAACTCATTAGAAGTATTCAAAACTATTTAGATAATCAAGGCTATGTCGAAGTGGAAACCGCAGTGTTATCACCAATCTTAGGTGGCGCTAATGCTAGACCATTTGTCGCCCATATGAATGCTTTAGATAAAGATTTCTATTTAAGAATTGCAACCGAACTTAATCTTAAAAGATTATTAGTCGGTGGCATGGAAAGAGTGTATGAAATTGGCAGACTCTTTAGAAACGAAGGTATGGATGCTTCTCATAATCCAGAATTCACCACCATTGAAGCATATGAAGCTTATGGCGATTTACAATCGATGAGAAAACTTGCCGAAGGCATGATTAGAAAAGCTGCAAAAGATGTTACTGGTAGTGATATCGTCGTTTATCAAGATAAAGAAATCAACTTCCATAAACCATTTAGATGGGTAAAAATGGCGGACTTAATCTTAGAAAAGACTGGTATCGACTTTAGAAACATTTATGATTTTGCTGAAGCAAAGAAACTTGCCGAAGAAAGAGGCATCAAACTCGAAGCTCATAAAAATACAGTGGGCCATGTCATGAATGAATTCTTTGAAGAATTCTGCGAAGCAGAACTCATCCAACCAACATTCGTATATTGTTATCCTATCGAAGTTTCTCCATTAACTAAGAAAGGTAAAGATCCAAGATACGTTGAAAGATTTGAACTCTTTGTCAATGGTAGAGAACTCGCTAATGCATATACCGAATTAAATGACCCAATTGATCAAAAAGAAAGATTCATCAATCAATTAAAAGCAAAAGAATTAGGTGATGAAGAAGCTAATGAAATGGATGTCGATTTCGTCGAAGCCCTTGAATATGGTATGCCTCCAGCGGGTGGAATCGGCATGGGAATTGATAGATTAGTGATGCTATTAACTAATCAAGAAAATATCCGTGAAGTCATCTTGTTCCCAATGATGAAAGATAGATAATATATCTTAATTAAATATGAATATAGGCCGGATATGTTTGATTATCTGGCTTTTATTTAGAAAATATGAAAGTACATATCAGCGAACATTTTACCTATAAGAAGATATTCCACATTACGATTTTTCCAATCATAATGATGATTTTTACTTCGCTATATTGGATAGTAGATGGAGTATGTGTTTCTAACTTCGCAAATGCCTCTAGCTTTGCTGCGGTTAACCTCGCTTTTCCTTTTATTGGTTTATTAGGAGCGATTGGTTTTATGTTTGGCACTGGTGGTACTGCCTTAGTTTCTAAATTATTAGGTGAAAAGAAAGATGAAGAGGCTAATCAAGCTTTTTCATTTATCGTTTACTTCCTTATTGCTATCGGCATCGTTATTTCTATTGCTTTTTACTTCTCGGTAGAACCAATTATGGTGGCTATGGGAAGTATAACCGCTGATTCAACCGAAGAAATGGTCAAAGAAGCGATATTATATGGCAAGATTCTCGCTCTTGCTCAGCCAGTATTTATGCTTCAATATCTCTTCCATTCATTTTTAATGGTGGCAGAGAAGTCAAAATTAGGTTTAATCTTCACAATCAGTAGTGGAGTTACTAATATTGTTCTCGATATTTTGTTTATTGGAGTATTTAAATGGGGTGTTGCGGGGGCAGCATCTGCAACGATATGTGGATATCTAATAGGTGGGTTAGGACCTCTAATATACTTCTCTGTAAAAAGAGATGGCATTATTTATCTAGGAAAACCTAGTTTTAAAGCTAGTCATATTTATCGTTCAGCTTATAACGGTATGAGCGAATTTATTGCAAATATTGCCATGAATGTCGTATCAATTGTTTATAATGCACAATTATTAAAGGCATATGGTGAACATGGTGTATCTGCTTATGGGGTCATCATGTATGTATCATTTGTGTTCTTTGCAGTATTCATAGGATATTCGTTAGGCATAGCACCAGTTGTGGGTTATAACTACGGAGCACAAAATCGAGAAGAATTAAAGAATGTTTATCATAAAAGCTTATTTATAATCATCATCACTAGTATCACCATGTTTGCTTTAGCGTTCTTTTCTGCTAAACCATTCTCATGGGCTTTTTCTGGTGGAAGTGAAGAACTATCTGAACTAGCGACACTAGGCTTAAGAATATATTCTGTGGCTTTCTTATTCTGTGGAATTTCTTCTTTTGCCTCTTCATTCTTTACAGCGTTAAATAATGGAACTGTCTCAGCAATTATCTCGACAAGCAGGACGATGGTATTCCAAATTGTGTTTGTCTTCGTCCTTCCATTATTATTTGGTCCAGTTGGTATTTGGTGGTCAATTGTGGTAGGTGAAGCTTTATCCACACTTGTTTCTGTTATATTCCTAGCGTGTTTACATAAAAAATACGGCTATTAGTGAATAAACACTTTAATTTTAATTAATATTTTGATATATTCTTTGTTGCACTGAGTGGGACCCATAGCTCAAAGGAAGAGCCCTCCGCTCATAACGGAGTTGTTGTAGTGTCGGGATCTACTGGGTCCACCAAGCTGGAGAATTACCCAAGTGGTTGAAGGGGCCGGTCTTGAAAACCGGAAGGGGGTGCATAGCCCCGCTAGGGTTCGAATCCCTAATTCTCCGCCAAAAATATGAAATACACGTATCCTCTGGAGCGTGTTTTTTATTTTAAAATAGTTGATTATTTGTATAACAAAAGAGATGATATAAATGATATGGCTCTATTAAAAGTTACTGGTTTAAAATTCAATTATTATGATAAAGAACTTTATGATGAAGTTTCTTTTCAACTTAACGATGAAGACCACGCTGTTTTAGTGGGCCAAAATGGTTCAGGTAAAACCACATTAATCGATATCATCACTTATAAACTTATTCCTGATAAAGGAAAGATTGAATGGGAACCACATGTCACCTATTCATATTTAGACCAGCACTATAAAGTAAATGATAACTATACAGTTTTTGAATTCTTAAGCCAAATATATAAAGACTTATTCGATAAAGAAAAAGAGATGAATGAATACTATCTTAAAGGTAGTGATTTTTCTGATCCGAATTATGAAGAATATCTCGAGAAAGCAGAACAGATTAATCAATATTTGATTAGTAGAGATTTTTATCTTATCGAAACTGAAATAAAAAAGATTACTTGTGGGCTAGGAATCACTAACGACAAATTAGATTCCAAACTTATCAACCTCAGTAGTGGGCAAAGAGAAAAAGTCTATCTTGCTAAGATGTTATTAGAGAAAAACGATGTCTTACTTTTGGATGAACCTACTAACTATCTCGATGTTGAACATGTTGCTTGGCTAACTGATTATTTAAAAGCGTATCCAAAAGCCTTTTTAATCGTTTCCCACGATGAAGAATTCTTAAAGAATATCGCTAATGTGGTATTCCATCTCTCTAATAGAAGAATAGAAAGGTATAAAGGTGACTATAATTATTTCCTCACTCAATCCGCGATTAGAAAAGAACAATATGAAAAAGACTACATCGCTCAACAACGATATATCAAAAAAGAAGAAGCATTCATTGCCGCCCATATTGTTAGAGCCACCAGTGCTCGAGCGGCGAAAAGTAGAAGAACTAGATTAAGTCACTTACAAAGGTTAGAAGCTCCATCTAATGATACAAATAAAGTATTCTTTAGATTCCCATATTCTGGAGATATTGGTAATGATATTTTAGATGTGGAAGATTTGATTATTGGCTATGATAAGCCTTTACTAAGTCCTATTTCTTTTTCTCTAAAGAAAGGTGATAGAATCGCAGTGATTGGTAAAAATGGTATTGGTAAATCTACTCTTATTAAAACATTATTAAATATAATTCCTTCTTTAGGTGGATCTTTTACCTTTAATGAAAAGAAAAGGATTGGCTATTTTAGCCAAGTAGAAAATCCAGATTTATCTATTACCCCAGTTGAACTCATTAAAAATGCTTATCCAAGCTTAAAACCTGGTGAGATAAGAAGTTTACTCGCTAAATGTGGAGTAAAATCTAATCTCGCGATTAAACCATTAAAAGAATTAAGCGGTGGAGAAGAAGCTAAATCTAGACTTTGTTTATTAACTATCGTTAAGACCAATATCTTAGTGCTAGACGAACCAACAAACCATTTAGATGTCATTGCAAAAGAATCACTTAAAAGAGCGATTGATGAATATGATGGAGTGGTCATTCTTGTTAGCCATGAAAAAGAATTCTACGAAGATATCGTCGATTATATCATTCAACTTGATATATAGAATGCCTAGAATAATGCAGGATTTTCTTTTATATCACTACAAAAATTGTTATCATTTTTCTAAGAAAAAGAAGGTAAATCTATATGAGAGATGATTTTAAAATCATCATAAAAAGTTTTGATGACAAGAAAATAAAATTAAAAGCCTCTAATTCCGTTTCAAAAGATGACTTTAAGGATATAAAAAAAGGGATTAAAGAACTAGCAATTACTAATGGACCAACTAGAATTGAAAATAATGCTTTACGTAATCGCCAAAGCATGAAAAAAGTCGAACTAGCGGACTCCATTGAATATATCGGTGATAAAGCTTTTTATAACTGCAAAGAACTAGAAGATATTTATTTACCAGAAAACTTATCTTATGTCTCTTTAGATGCCTTTTATCTATGTAAATCATTAAAATTTAATGAATATGAAAATGGACAATATTTAGGAAGTAAAAATAATCCATACCTTCTTTTAATGAATGTTATCGATGGTGAAGTAGAAGAATTTAATATCCATCCAGATTGCCGTTTTATCTTTGCTTTATTTGCAGGAACCAAAATTAAAGAGATTAATATCCCTAGCAAAGTAAAAGAGATTCATGATATCGCTTTTGGGATTGGAACGTCTTTAGAAAAGATTAATGTCGATAAAGATAATCCATATTTCTTAAGTGAAGATGGAGTTTTATATAGCAAAGATAAAAAAACATTGCTCGCTATCCCATATTTAAGAAAAGAGCCATATATCATTCCTATAGAAGTGGAAAATATAGAATGTAAACCATTTGGTTATCCGTACTTAAACTACAACACTTCTAATCGTGTTTACTATTTAGCTAAAAAAGATAATCCATTTTTCCTTTGTGTGGGTGGAAATCTCTCTGATGAAAAAGAAATTAAGCTTGAAAACGGAACGGAAATCATCGGCCCAAATGCCTTCGTTAGCTCTGATTATAGTGTAGAAAAGATTACTTTCCCTAATTCAGTAAAAGTCATTTCCAAGAATGCCTTTCTTAAATGTTGGCTTAAAGAAGTTAACCTCAATGACGGGTTAGAGTATATTGGAGAAAACGCCTTTTTAAGAACGACACACGTTAAAGAATATAAGTTATATCCATCGATAAAAGAAATCGGTTCAAAAGCGTTTGATGCAGATGATATGTATATGAATGCGTTATTCCTTTTTATGGGAAATGAAGGGCAGTTTAACAAAATAAAATTAGGTGAATCCGCTCTTAAGATGAAGAATGTTAAGTTCATGGAGGAATAGGGAAATGAAAGATTTATATTTACATCTCTATATTAGAAATCATGATGACTCTATAACTTATGAAGCGGATATAAAAGTCGATGATTATAGCCTTGATCTTCCATGTAGTGGCAGACTTTCAATCAGAAAGATTGATGAAGATGGCACCATCCATGAAGGAATTAACAATGTTATTTATTTAAATAAACCATTTTTTAGGAATGGCTATGATGCGGATTACATCATCATCTCCTATTTCAAAGAGCCAGATGTGATGAAGAAGGTTACTGGTATCAATATTTCTGAATGGCATAGTTACGAAGATAATAGAGAAACTGAATCAGAAAGATATGTGGTTGACTTTATAAATCAAACATTTGAATCGCATATCAATAATTATAAAGTTGAAATAAGAGTGATTAGTGAGATTGCTTGCGAAATCAATATTGATGGCAAATTACTTGGAGAATTAAATCCATTTAAACACCTTATTTTTAAAGACACAGCAAAATACGCGCTTAGAAATACTGAAGATAGTGTTTTAGAATTCGGAAAAGAAATCTATTTCACAATGTCTTACGAATAAACTTGTTTAAAAACAAAAGTCATATATAATAGTTAGCATTATGGTTAAGAATCTTTCACTTACCTTTTTAAAAGGAATCCTCGCTGGTTTATCAATTGGACTAGGCGGATTTTTATATATCCTCATGGTCCATTATGTACCAGGAGAATTAGGAAAAGTTTTAGGAAGCCTCCTTTTTGCTGTAGGCCTATTCTTAGTTTGCACATTTAAATTTCATCTCTATACTGGAAAAATCGGTGTGATTTATGAAGGTAAACAAAGTTTAGAATTCTATTTATCTTTACCAATTATGTTAATCGGTAATGCGATAGGTGCGTTTGGATTAGGTTATATTTGCTACTTCATTTTTAAAGATACAGAAGTGATGAATACAGTAATCAATACATGTCAAATTAGAACCAATCTTGCGACATTTAACGACTATCTTGGTTTATTTATCAAGTCTATGCTATGTGGATTATGCGTATATATCGCCGTTAAATGTTTCAATCTCAATAGGTTAAAACCTTTAGGTATTGGCTTATTAGTACTATTTGTCTTTATCTTTGTTTATTCTGGATTTCAACACTGTATCGCCAATATGTTCTATTTCGGATTTGGCAACCATATAAGTGGTCTAACATTTGTTAATCTCTTATTCTGCATATTGTTCAATTCTATTGGACCAATTTTTGGAGTTTGGATTTTTAAATTATTCTCAAAAGTAAATAATACAAAGTAAAAAAGTAGTGAAAAACACTATCTTTTTTCTAGCAAAATAAACTAAACATATATATCTTATATAAGACAAAAGGAGAGAAAAACTATGACAAATTTTCAAGTTTATAGAAAAACATTATCGTTCTCACTTTTAGAATTCTTGGTCGACATGTTCGCTCTTGCAGTTTTAGCAGGATGTTGTACAGCAGGTTTCTTTATCGCTGATAACACCCCATCAAGTAGAGCGTTAATCGGTTTAGTTATCGGCTTAGTAGTGGGTATCATCCTTGATGTCCTCATCAGTGTCTTTATCTCTAACCGTATCAAGGCCGCTCAAATCGCCATGATGACTAAAGGTGTCACTGAAGATGAATTACCAGATCACCCATTCCACGCTGGCTTTCAAGAAATCAGAGGAAGATTTGGTGCGATTACTGCCTTCTTCTTTATCACCAATGCGATTAAAGGAATCTTTAGAGAATTAGGTAGAGCAATCAATCAACTTGGTACCGCGATCGGTGGTGATGTCGGTAATGGCATTACTTCTGCGATTGACTCCGCTGTCCAAACCTTAATTAGCTATCTATGTGACTGTTGCTTAGGATGGATTTTATTCCGTAAAGATGTCATCGCTGCTAAAGCAGGATGTGAAGGTGCAGTTATCTTCTTTAAACACGGTAAGACTTTAGCTAGAAATGTCGGAAGAATCTTCGGCATGGGCTTCTTATCGCTTCTCATCATCGGTGGTGGATTCTTCGGCTTATCATATTGGATTTTCACTTTATATCCAGGCATGTTTGAAAGACTTATTGCAGAAATTTCTGATTTAATTACTAGAAATGGTGGAACAGTTCCTGAATTATTCCAAAACACAACTTTCACAATGCTTCTTATCGCTGGTATTGTCGGTATCATCATTTGGGGAATCTTACATAGTGTGCTTATTCGTCCATTTATCTTAACAGGCGTATTACGTAACTTTATGGCCGCTGGTATTAAAGATATTCCAACTGAACAAGACTTTGCCGAACTTGATAGTAAATCATCTAGATTCGCTAAACTACATAAGAGTTATAAGAATTAGTTAAGATTGATAAACAATATTTTATCTTCAAAAATAGTTCCCAATAGATGTAGAATAAATCTATTAGGAGCTTTTTTATATGAGAAAGACTACATTAGCAGTTTTAGCAGTGTCTACACTTGCTACTTTAGGTTTGGCTGTTGCGTATTTAGTAAAAACCGAACCAGATGTCTCTGTAAGTAGAACTTACGCAAATCCAGAATATGGATGTGCCCTTCCAGATAGTACTTATATGGAAATAGGTGATTTATGTGCCCTTTCTAGTGGCACCACAAATCCAAAAACTATTAGAGGTACAGTTACTAGAAGTACAAGTGACATGACATATATTCAACGTGTCAATCAACAAACACATCGACTCGATGCGATATCAGTTTATAACCTTGGAAGAAGTTATACTCCAGGTAATGTCCTAGATATTAGTGGTGGAACCTTAATGAAAACTAATGGTGTTCCATCGTTAAATGCGACCGGAGCAGAAGTTGATGTAGCGTATTCAGTTAACACAACTGGTTATGATCCAACTTTATATGACTCAGTGGGTGATTTTGTTAGCCATAGTCACGATAACACTTATGCATATTCCCACTATGTGGAGTTACATAATGCAAAAGTGGAGTATGAAGTTGGTAGTGATACCGTCTTCACCTTGTCCGATATCTCAAATTCTTCTATCCGTATGGCGGGAGAAGCAACCACAGATGATATAAAAACCGCTCTTGATGATTATTATTTAAGAGGAAGTAACCTCTCCATTAAAGGTGTCTTATATAAGAATGGTGACACAGATGTTTTGCGTATTGTTGATGAAAATGATATCGATATCTATGATTCACCACTTAGATGGGGACAAGATACCACCATCTTACAAGCGTGGAACTGGTCAATAAGCAATATCGATGCTCAACTTGATAATATCAAGAATGCTGGATTTAAGACCATTCAAGTCTCCCCATTACAACCTCAAAAAGATAAGGATTCAGATGATACATGGCAACAAGGCTGGTGGAAATTATATCAACCATATGCCTTTAAAGTATCTGATAGCAGTAATGAAACTACAATCGGCACTAAAGACGATTTAACCGATTTATGTGCTCACGCTAAAGAACGTGGTATCAATATTATTGTTGATGTTGTCGCTAATCACCTCGCTGGTGGCACAGGTACATCATTCCACTCTAGAGTTGTTGATTATGATTCTGAACTAGCTAATACCGCAAATGTTATCCATACATATGGACCAATGAATGATTCTCAACAAGGAACCGTCCAAGGCCACTTTGTTGGATATCCAGATTTAAATACAAGTTTATCAATCGTTCAAGAGCGTGTAATCGATATGCTTGAGGATTATATTGACTGTGGCGTGAGAGGATTTAGATTTGACGCTGCTAAACATATCGAAACTCCAAGTGATGGTGAATATGCCTCTGATTTCTGGAGCAATGTTACTACTTCAATTGATACATATTCTCAATCCACCAAAGGATATACAACATATAAATATGGTGAAATCTTAGGAGCAGGAAACGACAGATGGCCAAGTTGGTATAACGACTATATGTCTTCTTCTTCCGCAGAAACTAGAAAATACATCAATGGTGTTCAAGCTGGAAGCGTTGACGGAATTGATGGCGGTTATGGTTATGATATGCCTGCTGATAAGAGTGTTCTCTGGCCAGAAAGCCACGATGATTTTAAAGCTGAATTTGAAGCTGGGACCACTAAAGACCAATTCAATATTAATAAAGCCTACGCAATGCAAGCTAGTAGAGCAGGCGCTGCTACACTTTATTTAGCTAGACCAACAGATGGCAACACTAAGATGGGACAAATCGGTTCCATGGCCTTTAGCACTGACGCAGTCGTTAGAGCAAGTAATATCTTCCATAACGAACTATATAACGCCACTGAATATCTAAGAAGAGAAAATGGCTATTATATCAATATCAGAAAAGGTAGCGAGAGATATGGCGCAATGATTGTCAATGTCGGTGGCAGTGGCAGTGGTTCCATTAACTTAAATACATATAACGCGAATAGTATTCCTGATGGTGAATATTATGACTTAGCCAATAACCGCACTGTCACAGTAGCGGGTGGTTATGTCCAAGCTAATTTTGGTGATACCGCAGTTATGGCTCTCTTAAGAGTGGAAAAATCTGGCACTGAAATCACTTCTGGATATGGTTTAAAAATCAATAGCCGTCCAATCCTTGCAGTTGATCAAGGAACTCAAGACTACCAAGGTAGACAGCAATATAAGATTATTAGACAACACTTCGATGAAGGTGATGAATTCACATTATATGACTTCTCTAATAAAGCAACCTGGACAATTGATGTCGATGGTTATTCCTTTGGAGGAGGAAGTGATGATGATACAACATGGCAATCTTACTTTAGTAAAACAAATACAAAATATACAGTCTTACAAGACTTTGACGCAGATGTATATATCAAGATTAAAAACCAAGATGACAAGATTTACTTTGACCTTCAAGGTTTATCGGTGAGTAAGTCATCAACTAGTTTATTGCCTGGTGGCACTGATACGATAACAGTTTCTCATTATGCAGGTTCATATACTGCGACTAGTAGAAATACTAATGTCGCCACTGTTGCTAAAGCAGGTGATACAATCACTATCACTGCCGTAGCGGCGGGTTCTACCGTAATAGATGTCACTGATGGAGTAGCGCCAAAAGAGATAGAGGTCACTGTTGATCCATATTTAAACTTATATAAAATGCACTTAAATTCTTCTGACCATAATTTAACTGGTAAGAATGAAAATACAGAATATTACATCACCGAAGTTGAACTAGCGGTTAATGATGAATTATGTTTCTACCTAGGTAGTAGTGCGAATTGCTATGGCTACGCAGATATCAAACCATCTTCACCAGCGAAAGCTAATTTTGTTAACTCTGGTGGAAAGATTAGAGTATCTACCGCTGGAACATATGATTTCTATGTCAAAGTTGAAGCAGATGAAAGTGGTACAGATGAAGGTAAGAGAATCTATATTATGGAAACTCCAGCTGAGCCTGAACCAGAACCTTCAACAAAAACTATCCCGCTCAGTTTAGGCGCTTGGGGAAATGGAGCTGATACATACGCTTGGGTATGGGGAGCTGGTGTTAGCAGTCAATGGGTTAAAGCTGTTAACAACCAATTAGTAGTGCCAGAGGGTGTCACAGGTCTTAAATTAGTTAGAATGGAGTCAGATACAGATCCAAGTTTTGATACAAACTGGAACGAAACCGGAGATTTGACTTATCAAGCAAGCAAAACATTAACATTCACTAGTTGGGGTTCTGGGAAATTAGCCAACTTCAACTGGCAATAGTTACAAATAAGAAAATGCCATCACAAAGTAGTGGTGGCTTTTTATTTTATAAAAAGATTTTAACAAACTTTTTAATTATGTTTGTTGTTAAAATAGACTTTTAAGATAGTTATATCTATTTAATATTGCATCAGCAATTTCATCCTTATTAGGAATATCCATAGGGATGTTTTTGATGATGTTATTAATGTCTTCTAAATCTATGCTTTTGAATTTGATTGTTTTATATAGTTCTCTTGCTACTTTATTATTATTTAGGAAGTTAACGAACACTTTGATAAAACCATCTTTCTTTGGGTTGCTATTAAGCACGTCATTAACCGCGATTAAAGATAAGTTATTATCATAGTTAGGCGCTAAAGAAATGATTTTTCCATTATCAGGATTTCTTAATAACCCAAGATTTTCGTTATGCCTGTCGATGTTATTAACAACCGAATCAAAACATATCATCTTCAAATATTCTTTAGCGATGTCTTCTCTTATCTTGTATAGGATATCAAAGATATATTCATAGTTATCATTATCGTCAGCGAGAGAGGCAATTGGTTCAAAGTTATAATCTTTTGCGAAATTCTTACATCTAATAAACCCTTCATCTAATTCATATTTAACAGTATCTATCCCAATGAGGTTTGCAAATTCAGTGGAGAATAATTCAGAGAATAATTGCTTATCATTTCCTACTTTATATAGCCACCATTCATTATCGATATACCTCCAACCTTTTTCAAAACTACCAGTGGTGGTGATTTCCGGAGATAACTTGCTTTTATGATAAAAGACATTAACTTCACCTTTTAACGAAGTATCAAATAAGATGTCGTTAGTGAAAATCACATCGTTATATTTGAGCTTTGAATGTTTTGGTTTAAACCAATAGTGATCGCTAACTGATAATGCATAAGCATATAAAGATGTTTTATAATCTTCATCAACTTCGATATTTAATACCTTCTTTAATATTCTTGCATTGGTCCTGCTCATATCAATAACACGAAGTTTTAAAAACTTCTCAATCGAATGAGTTCTTTTAATGACTAATGGGGCAAGTGATTCGTTGATATCAATAAGGACACCTTTTTCAAATCTAGCAGTTATCACATTCTTATTCATAATATAACCAGTTAGCTCATCTGCGTTCTTCGATAAAGAATAGTCTCTTGATTTGTAGCTTTTAATTTGCTTTTCAATTTCTTTACGTCTTTGAATTTGTTTTTTAAGAAGTTCTAATTCTTCTTTGGACTTGATAATCCCGCTATATCTTTTGCCATTAGAAAAATATTGATGGTAATAATAGGTCTTACCATTAATGGTTTTCTTATATATATTCCCAAGTGGAAGAGAATGAAGTTCTTTTAATAATACGCTTAAAGTGTTCATATTTATATTATATAAAATTTAACAAACTTTTCAATTATGTTTGTTGTTAAAAAACAAAATTTGGTATTACAATACCGAAAAATATTAATTTTTGATATCAGTTATGCTAACATATTTCCATGAAAAGAATAGTTTATCATGGCACGGATCACATAATTGAAAAGCCATTATTTGGGTATGGTGAAAGGCACAATGATTACGGCTTAGCTTTTTATTGTGCCGAGAATATCGATTTAGCAAAAGAATGGGCTTGCAAAGAAAAACCTAATGGCATTGTAAACAAATACGAAGTTGATATAGATTCATTTAGAATTTTAGATTTGACTGATAAAAACAAGTACAGTGTTTTAAATTGGATAGCAATTATTCTTCATTTTAGGGACGTGGATGATGATATCAAAAATCAATTTGATATAGAACTTCAATTTCTTGAAGAAAACTATTATATAGATGTTGAAAAATATGATGTGATTATTGGATACCGCGCTGATGACGCATATTTTAGATTTCCACAAGCGTTTATCAGAAATGAGATAACAGTGGAGAAACTGGAAGAAGTGTATTTATTAGGAGATTTAGAAAAACAGATTTCTTTTAAAAGCGAACGATCATTTATGCAATTATTATTTGTCGATTATTTTGAAGTGGATGAAGAATATCATCAACGTTATATAGAAAGAATTAATAAGGCTAAGAAGAAGTTTTCTCAAATATTAAATGATGAAAGAAGAAATACTACTGGAAGAAGATTGAGAGATTTGATTTTTGGAGAGAAAAAAAGATGATTGATTATTATGACAAAAGTTTAATAGTGGAATTATTCGAACATATTTTTTCTATTGCCTTAACTAGAAGAATGAATCCAAAAGCTTTAGAACATCTTATTTCCAATTCCAGGATAGCAAACGATTTAGAAAAGGGTGATTCTAGTTTCCTAAATGATTGTTATAAACCAAAGCTAATTGAAGATTTGTTTAAAGCAAAACTGACAAAGGAAGAATGGGAAAGCCATTATGATATTTGCTTATGGGTTAGCATGATGTATGTTTCTTTGCTCTTTAAATATAAAAAATCATTTGAGTATCTTTTCTTATATATTTCCATTGAAGAGATGCATGATAAATTTTATTTATATCATGAAATGGATATTACTCAACTATATAGTTATTTTGAAATGAAGGTAAATAAAAAAACCTTATTGTCATCACTAATGAAAAAACATCATTATTCTTCTTCCTCGCTATCGGTTGCTAGTGGAATAAGTGTTAACACAATTGAAAAGTACTGTAAAAGCGATGAAGCTTTATATAGAGCCAGTTATGAAAATATTTATATGTTAAGTCATCTTTTACATGTTAAAAGCAACATTTTCGCTAGACAGTTAATACTTGCTGATGAGATTACAAAATATAGAAACGATTACGATAATATGATAGAAAAGTTAGGACTATTTTTTGCTTGCTATTATGATAGAAACATCGCTAAAGAAAAGTTTGAATACGATAAAAGCACACAAAGATATCGTTCTGCAAAGATCAATGATTTATTTTTGCTTGTGATTAAAAATATAAATGAGTTACCTGAGAAGTCTCCTATTGACTATAATACAATCCTTGTTTTAGTTATGAATGAAGTTAACATCGAGAAAGAAGAACTGGCTTATTTTAAAAGAATAATTGTTATCAGTGAAAACGAAGCATACGATTTAGACAAAAATAGCAAAAAACCGATATCGAATGATGTAAGAGAAACTAGTGTTGTTTTATTAGAAAAAGATAATTAATTCCCCCTATCAAATAAGAAGTATTGTATAATAAGAATAACAAAGACATATTATGGTAGTAAGTATTGTCCTCATAGTGCTTGGAATGATTTCAATGTCTTTCTTTATCTATGGAAAGATTACTAACTATTCCATTAAGACTAATATCATTAAATTAGTTACATCTTTATTATTTGTCGCTCTAGCGTTATATCTATATATCACCAAAGGATATCCACTCATTGGATTATTTATCCTTTTAGGTGGTATTTTTGGTTTATTAGGGGATGTGGCCTTAGGACTTAAACGTATCTTTAAAAATAAAAATAAGCAGCTTATATTATTAGGCTTATTCTTCTTCGCTATTGGTCATATATTATATGATACTGGATTATATATCTGCTATTACATCCCAGGACAAATCGTAGCGATTATTATCCCAGTGATATTAGCCCCTTTATGTGGATCATTTGGTTCGATGTTATTAGAAAAGGTATGCCATCTCCATTATGGCAAATTTAAATATATTGGAATGTTCTATTATACCTGTGTCTATTCCTTATCACTCGTAAGCTTCTCCTTATTAGCGATTAATGGCTTTACTAATACATTCTTATGGATATTCTTTGTGGGTGCATTATTATTCGCTAGTAGTGATACGATTTTAGCCAAGACCTACTTTAGTGATAATGTTAAAAAGGTTGATCAGATATCAACAACCATTACCTATTATCTCGCTCAATTTGTGATTGCCTTCTCAATTTTCTTCTTATAGAAACATAAATGCTACAAAATAGAAAATAAATATGTCTATAGACATATTTTTTCTATTTTTAAACATTGTTAGACATGCATTGTAGCATTTGCTACATATGGTGTCCCCTATTTCATATATAGATATAAAGTGATATTATTATCGATATGGAATTTAAAAAAGAAACTTTAACTGATGATGTCATAGAACAATTAATATCTTTATCAAAAGAATGGGTAGAAGAAGATTGTTGTTTTGGAATGGTCGCTAACACAAGAGATGATTTAAAAGAACCTCTATTTGTAGCAGTGGAAGATAATATTATTGTTGGATATATATTTGGCCACTATTATGAGCAAGAAAAGAAAACCTCATATATAGAAATAGGGGAGAAGTGCTTTGATGTTGATGAACTATATGTCAAAAAAGAATATCGAGATCAAGGAATAGGAAGAATCCTATTTAATGTGATGGAACTAGAAGTTAAAGATAAATGTAAATATATAACTCTAGCGACATCTAATAAAGATTATAAGAAAGTATTAAAGTTTTATACGGAAATAGAAGATATGACCTTCCATAGTGCCTTCTTAATTAAAGAGATGAAATAAGTGTTAATGCGTAAGTGCAAGGCACTTATTTTTCTTTTCGATACAAAAAGTAAAAATTTTTGGTCATAAAAATGAAAAATCCTCCTATTAGTTTAATGAGGAGGTCTTTTACATGGCCAATGAAAATTACGAAATAATCAAGTTCAGTTATGGTGATATAGAACTTGATATAAAGGTATCACCAAAAGAAAATACTGTGTGGTTATCTCTTAATGATATGTGTGTGCTTTTTAAGAGAACAAAACCATCAATATCTAAACATATAAGAAATATCCTACAATCAGAAGATAGTGATGAAAATTCAGTTGTTTCACATATTGAAACAGTTCAAGCAAAAATTGAAACAACTGCCTCTGATGGCAAGGTCTATGATGTTGATTATTATAGTCTAGATGTTGTTATGGAAATAGGTAAAAGAACTAGATCGGATATAACCCCTATATTCTATAACTGGTGTATGGAAACTTTAGCTGATTTAAATGGAGAAAACGAGATACAATCTAACATAGTTAGATATGAAAACGGAAATGTCTCATTAAATGTCAACTATTCCCCTGAAGAAAAGACTATTTGGATGACTCAAAATCAGATTGCAATATTATATGAAACAACTCAACCAAATGTCAGTATGCACATCAAAAATATCCTTGATGAAAGTGAGTTAGATTTGAATTCAGTTCATAAGAATTACTTATATACTGCCACAGATGGTAAACAATATTTTGTCTCACTTTATAACCTAGATATGATACTTGCTATTGGTTATCGAACTAGGACAAAAAAGGCAATCGAATTCCGAAGTTGGGCCACAAAGATTATCACTGAATATTTGTTCAAAGGCTATGTTGATAATAACGATTCGAATATATCCAAAGACTTTGTCAAAGATATCACCGCTTCAATAGTGAGACTTGATAGTAGAGTGTCTCAATTAGAAGTGAATCAAAAGCATTATTTTCTAGATAATATTATGATTCAAGATGGCCAAGCATTTGAGGCAAAAGTTTGGATGAATAAAATCATTGAAACCGCTCAAAAAGAAATAGTGCTCATTGATTCTTATGTGAATATAAATTCACTGGATTTGTTTAAAAACAAAAAAGAGGGTGTTTCTTTATATATTATTACTTCTTCAATCAAATTGAGACTATCGCAAGTTGAAATAGATTCTTTCAATAATGAATATGGTTATTTACAAGTGAAATATGATGAAAGATATCATGATCGTTATCTAATTATTGATGATGAAGTGTTCTATGATCTAGGTAATTCCACTAATCACATGGGGATACGCTTCAGTAGTGTCAAGCAAATCAAAGATATAGATTTCATAGATATAATAAGAAAAAGAATAAGAGAAGTTATCTAGAGGTGCACGGTTGATTCTAAGCATCTTTTTAATTTTTTTACATTTTTTCATCTTTCCAACATCACGACATAAATAATGTCACATTGACTTCTATAGTAAAGGTGCAGTCGATAACAAGGAGGTAAGTTGATGAGTGTTGTTGTTGCAATAAAAGAAGAAGGAAAGGTTTATATCGGTGCTGATTCACAAGTGACCAAAGGCGGAACTAGAACCACTTTAAAAAATCCTAATAATTATAAGATTTGGAAAGTTGATGGTTGTGAGAACTGCCTAATGGGTCATGTCGGTAATCTCAGAGATGCGAATATCGTGAGGTTAATGAGAAATGTCGTTGATGATTACGACGAGTTCTATGAAAGAGTCAACTACCGATATGTGGTGAAGTATCTAGTTCCAGAAATCATCAAAAGCCTAAAAGAAGCTAAGTTCCTTAAAGGGGCTGATGATTATCTCGACTTCATGGATTCTAGTTACCTATTCGCCTATAAGGACAAGTTATTCTGCATCAACACTGATTGCTCGGTGATTGAAATCGATGACTATGTGGCGATTGGCAGTGGATCTCAAGAAGCGATTGGTAGCTTATTATCCACCGAAGGACAAAATCCAAGAAAGAGGATTGTTAAGGCCATCAAGGCCAGTGCGGCGAGTGACATCTATGTCGATTACCCAATCATCCTAACCGATACAGGGGAAATGAACTTCGAAGTTGTAACAGAGAAAAATGAAAATAAGTATCTCGGAAACACTAAAGGAGGAGATAAGTCATGAAAGTATTAGGATTTATATTCCTGGGGTTATGTCTCATAACCCTGGGAATTGTCAGTGTGAAATTAGGGTGGGTAGATTATATCTACCACTGGTTTGAAGGGTTGGTGAAATAGGATGGAATATTTTAATAAGATTGTGATTACTACCAGTGTGGAAGATGTCTTTATTAGAGATGGTAGACAAGTAGTGATATCTAACTGCAAGCATCATATTGAAGAAGGATGTTTATATATCGCCGCTGAACTTGGTGATATCGATATCGTCATTCCTCATGGGAGATATGAAAGCATCAAGATTAATACCTCAACTGGAGATGGACATATCGAATTAAACGATGCTTCAATTGGTCAATTATCGTTCATATCTTCGACTGGAGATTTATATCTAGACGCGGAATGTGACTATGTGTCATTTAATTCCCTATGTGGAGACTTAATTCGTTCTAATAATGGACATAGACTTCAATCATCTCTAAAGACAAAAACCGTTAAGACAACAGTAACTAACCAAACTCAAGATTGGAGAAATGGAGAGAGGTATAAATAATGAAATTTAATAAGAATGATTATTTCGATTATAACGGTGATAGATTAACGATTCTTGATCTACTTGGAGAAGGTGGACAAGGAGAAGTATATCTCGTTAGTTATAAGGGACAAAAGCTCGCCTTTAAATACTATAAGGACATTCCTAGTGACGACTTCAAATATAATTTGAAAAATAACATCACTAAGGGCAGTCCATCTTCTACCTTCTTATGGCCTAAAGAATATATCGAATTCGATGATGATTCATGTGGCTATCTCATGGAACTTAGACCTAAAGAATATGTCTCATTTGTCTCATATCTAACCGGCACGAATAGGTTTAAGAATAAGAGGATTATGCTTAACTGGTGTATTGAACTAGTGAAAAGTTTCAAACTCTTACACGAGAAAGGCTATTCATATCAAGACCTTAACGATGGCAGCTTCTTCCTTAATCCTGAAAATGGAAAATTACTAATCTGTGATAACGATAATGTCACCGCGGATAAACGTAGTTTAGGGGTATTAGGAAAGATGAGATATATGGCCCCAGAAATCGTGAGAGGTGATAAAGATAAAAATACGGGAGAAAGGCAAATGCCTGATACCCATTCTGACCGTTTCTCTTTAGCGATTATCCTCTTCTTGGCATTATGTATGGGCAATCCATTTGAAGGGGAATGTTTAAAGAAATATGTGATTGTTGATGAGAAAGCGGAATATGAGATGTTTGGTAGTAAGCCAGTCTACATCTATAGCGAACTTGATAAAACAAATCGTCCGATTAGAGGCTATCACACCGCGGTCATTAATAAATATCCAGAACTGCCTACTTATATCAAAGAAGCATTCCATAGAACGTTTGTTGATGGGCTTAAAGATAGAGAGAATGGTAGGACCAATGAGCTAGAGTGGTTGAAGTTATTATGTAAATATCGTGATGAACTGATTACTTGCTCATGTGGGAAAGAATATATCTATGGATTCAATGAAAAGAAACATAACGATAGATGCCCATATTGCAAAAAGGAAACAAGAAGATTCTGCTATCTACAGATTGGGAAAAATAGAATCCTTTTAGAACCTAATAAATATATCTATGAGATCCATATCGATAAGTATTCATCTAACTATAACTTAGCGGTTGGCAAAGTCATCGTTAATAAGAATAATCCAGGATTATGGGGCATCAAATTGCAACTAAATAACGATATACTTATCAAAGATAAGAGTGGTAAAGAAAAGACCATTACCAAGGATGGAGTAATTCCGATTGTTAATGAACTAAAAATCAAGTTCAGTGATACGTCAATTGGACAAATAATAACTAACCAATAACATTACATAAATAATGTCATATTGAATATTAAGATAAAAACGAAAACAAAATAGGAGAAAGAAAAATAATGAAAGACAGAACAATAGCCGAAGGCATTAAAAAACAAGAATTGAACCTCATATTCATCATCGATAATAGTGGTTCTATGGAAGGAGAAAAGATTGGCGCGGTCAATAATGCGATTAGAGATGTGATGAGCATTATGCCAGAAATCCAAGAAGATACTTCTGATGCAGAAATTAAGATTAGCGCTTTAACATTCTCTGACCACTGTAAATGGGTTTATAAAGAACCACAAGGTGTTAATGATTTTAAATGGAATGATATCACCACGGAAGGAGGAACTGACTATTCTAAGACTTATGATGAATTAGCGAAGTTCCTTTGTAAGAAAGAAAATGGTGGTCAAATGCCAGATATCGGGGGAGTGGCCCCAATCATCATCCTTATGAGTGATGGTATGCCTACAAGCCCAGATTGGATGGATCATCTTAATAGCTTACGAAAGAAAGGCTGGTTTAAAGTCGCTCTTAAATACGCCTTAGCGATTCAAATCGATACTCAAGAAGCAATGGATGTCTTATCCGCTTTCACTGGTAATCCAGAAACAGTGCTAAAAGTCTATACCGCAGAAGCTTTAAGAAAAGTAATTAAGGTTATTGCGATTACCGCTAGTAAAGTCAAATCATCCTCTAGCCAAGTCAGTGGCGGCACTCTTATCTCTAAAGAAGAAGAGGCTAAACAAGAAATCGCTAAAGGATTAGAAGAAATCTCTGACGTGGAATGGTAGGAGGATAAGGAAAGATGATGGATAGAATTGCCAAAGAAAAACTAAATATCATCCTTCTTATCGATGCTTCCAAGTCCATGCAGGGTAATAGAATCAAACAAGTAGATCAAGCAATATACGATATTCAAGATTATCTAATTGATTTAGGAAAAGAAAACACAAACGTTGATTTTTACCTCACCTTAATACCATTCGCAACGGGGTCCTCCTTTTATCAAAATCAAGTTTCCACTCATATTGAAAACTTCCGTTACGATGGTATTAAGTGTGGGGGGTATTCAAACCTCCATCTCGCCTTAGATAATCTCGGGGACATCATGAAGAAAGAATCTAAAGGTGGAATTATGCCAGATTTTGGAGGGGCATCGCCAATCATCCTTCTTCTTACTGATGGTCATCCAACCGGAAATGCTTATAAGGAATCATTAGAAAACATTAAAGATATCCCTTGGTATAAAGCTGCTTTGCGATACGGAATCGCGATTGAGCTAAATGATGATAGGACGATGAAAGTGTTAAGCGACTTTGTGGGTAAGAATGGAGATGTGATTAACTGTTATCATTCTTCCTTACTCAAAGATATTATCAAGGTTATTGTCTTAACCGCGAGTAAGGTGAGATCAAGCTGCACGAACATCGCTAACGGACCTCATGTCACTCAAAACCAATTAGCCCAACAATATATTGCAGAAGCATTAAGTGATATCGATGCATCGGGGTGGTAGAAATGTATTACGTATTTAATAAGTCCAGTATTGGATATGCACACATAAAAAATAAAAAACCATGCCAGGATTATTCCGCTTCATATCAGGATAACGAGCGAGTGATTATCACGTGTTGTGACGGCCATGGAGGCGCTCAATATGTGAGAAGTCAAATTGGTTCAAAAATCGCTAGTAATTCCATAATAAATGTATTTTCTTCAGTCAATTCCCGCTTCTTTTTGGAAAATGATATAGAAAAAGTGAAGTTATTGGTCCTTTGTGAATATAACAAATTAGTGGAACAAGAACTCAATAAAAAGCCAATTAGGAAGAAGGATTTGAAAGGACTAAAAGAAGAAGACATTGATATGCTAAGGTTCAATCCGATGAAGGCTTATGGGACCACTTTATCAGGTGCGATGATCTATAAAAACCATCTCTTAGTCATCTCAATTGGAGACACAGAAGTATTAGGAATTAGGAAAGGCGAACTAGTAAAAATATTCGATAATTCCAATGACCCCGCTGGTAATGTTACCTACTCGATGTGCCAAGAAGATGCCTATAAATATCTACGTGTTGCGGACCTAGACATTAGGGATTTTGATGGGATACTTCTATGTACAGATGGCCTATCTAGCCCCTATCAAAGCTATGACAACTTCAATGAATCGTTTGTTAGACCAAGTGTCCATCGTGTGATTTGTTCAAAGTCAATTCGTGAACTAGATAGCAATATCGAAAAGATCGCTACTAGGTTAGGGGTAGGGGATGATGTCAGCTTATCGCTCATCTTAAGTGATAAAACAAACGAAAAATTTTATCGAAGGAGAAATATAGAATGAAAAAGATTACAAAATTATTAACTACATGTTTAGCGGCCTTAACTTTAGTGGGCTGCAATAAAGGCGAAGAATATATTCCAAATATGTTAGGAAGAGTATTCGGTGATTTTGACTATAACGGAGTCTTTCTTACCGAATATGCGATTAAACAAATTAAAGTTGATGAAGCTAAAAAACTTGTCGATATTAGACCAAATCTAAAAAGAAACTATAAGTTAAGAGAAACTACTGAAGAAGATATTAAAACAGTTCTCTCTAAATATGCTTCTCTAGTCACTACCGTCAAATACTACATCAGTGGTAATGAAGAACAACAAGTGAGAAGTGATATCTATCAAGGTACAGATTTCAAGTATTTACTTGAAAATAACTACTACGAACCATTTGGACAGATGAGTGTTAAATATATCTTTGTTGATGATGATCTTCTTGATGAGATGGAAGCCGCTAATGAGGAGTTTATCAATAATAAACAACATCTAGTTAGCCCATTTAATGAACCATTTACCTATCACACTAGTGAAGAAGATAAGTTAATCGTCCAAACTCATCATTTTGCGGAACTACCAGCTTCTATCAGCGGTGGTATCGGCTCAACATTTAGACAGGATTGTGAGCTTCTCTTCGATGAAGAAGGAAAAATAACATTCTGGCAGTCGTCATTAGGGTTATATACATCTACTCCTACTGGCACTGTCAAAGAAGGATATGTGTTTGAAGTAGGATTCGAATGGATCAGTAAATAGAAAGGGAAGAGAATGGACTATCAAAGTGCGTTTACTAAAATTATTAATCAACACGGATTAGAAATATTGGACAATAACTTTCTAGTCCATTCTTTTCTTTTAGATTTGATTGGTGGAGATAAGCGAAGTATCGAACTTGCGGAAGCTTTCTTTATTCTTAATGATGAGAGCGTTTATCTTAAAATCTCAGGAAAGAAACTAAGCGAAATAGCGCCTTTGCTTGATGGGCTGATTAGGACTTTAGATAGATCATATACCTCATTAATTTATCTACTATCTATTGAGCCTCTTTTAATCCATCTATTCCCCTATGAATATGTTAAATTGAATCCGAATATCAAACATGGTGCCCCTAAAATCGTAAAAGCACCTCATAATAAAAGCATGCAAAGTGTGCATATAACTCCAGTACAAATTACCCCACAGGTAAAGAAAAAAGTAGTGGTGGACTCCTACATAATTAATGCGAGATGTCGAGGGTTATCTATTGTCTGTTCGAATAATAAGAAGATAAGAATTATTGATAAAGGTTACCATGATGTGACTAAGCAGTTTAAGCCTAAGAAGAGTAAAAACATTAGAACCTTAAATATTGAAGGTAGACATAATTCTTTCTATCTATTTTTACCTAAGAAAAGATATAAAAATGTCACTATCAATTTCAAAGGAGTGAAGTTGTCTCTAACTGGTGACCATAATAATAACTTCAAATGCGAACAACTTGAGATAAATGCGAATAAGATTAACGGACAAATATTTGTGGACTCTGATGTGATATCTGGAAAAATAGATAAAGGCACTATTCAGTTCTATGGGGAGATAAAGAATATTGTTCTTAACTATGGAGATGTCGATGTCAAAGCGCTTATTAAGGGAGTAAATGCGAATAGATATATGTGTAAAGTGAATAAAGGCAATATCGAAATCAACTTCTTAGACATCATTTTAAAATCTAAGGTTAGACACATCTTCAAAGGCTCTATTAATGTTCATAACACATATAATGTGAATGGCAGACAGATGGAGCTAAAATTAAGTACTGATCGTGGCAAGATAAATGTGCTTTGATATACAGTTGTTATTGTTAATATTACATCAAAAATGTATTATTAATCAGAGGTAACTATATGGGTAAAGCCGCAATGTGCATCAAAATGCTCCAGATTTTAAATACTGGGCGCACCTACAAAGTTAGTGAACTAGCAGACCTTTTGGAAACCAATCCAAGAAATGTTATCGAATATAAAAAAGAACTCGATGAAGTGGTTTCTGATTCTTTTGGTACTGCTGGTTTTTATATTGAGACAATACCTGGCCGTTATGGCGGATATCGTCTTCATGGTGATGTGGCGATGCCAGCCTTAAGATTAACCGAAAATGAAAAAGTATCTTTTATAGAAGCTTTAGATTATCTTTCATCCCGTAATGACTTCATGGCAAAAAATGACTTCCAAGTTGCTGTTGGAAAAGTTTTTGCTGCTCTTATTACTAAAGAAATCAAAAAAGAAGAGAATGTTTTAATCATTAACCGCTATCCATTAGTGATGCCGCAAGAGGAAATTGAACATCGTTATAATGTGATCAAAGTTGCGATTAAGCAGAATAAAAAAATTAAGTTTAACTATCTTTCCCAAAAGAACACTGTTAAGGAAAGAATCTTTGATCCATATGAGTTATTTATGTATAACAACGCTTGGTTTGTAATAGGATGGTTAAATTCTGAAAACCATCCAGGTGTCTGCTGGTTTAAGTTAAACCGTATGCAAGATATCTCAATGACAAACGAAAAATATACGATGTGGAAATACTATCACAAAGCCGATTATATCGATGAATATGGCTTCAAAAGTAATGGTGAGTGGTACCATGTTGAATTTATAGCCCATGAGACATACGCAAGTTTATGTAGAGAAAGAATATATGGGAAAAACCAAGTAGTTGAAGTTATTGATGATAATTCCACTAAAGTAAGTGTGGATATGCAAAATAAAGAAAACATCAGGGTGTTCATCCTTGGATTTGGAGAGAATCTTGATGTATTAGAGCCCGATTGGCTTAAAGAAGATCTTAAGAATATCGCAAATGCGATGTTAGAAAAATATAGGTAGGTAAGAATATGAGAAAAAGAACAAAGACTTTAATCACAATCGTCGCAGCGGCTATGGCAATTCCTGCTCTTTTTGGATGTTCAGATAAGAGCTTTAGTCAATGGGCTGCCGATGTTGAAAATGGTTGGAATGATTTTGTCAATGACTTAGACGATACCGGTGACAAGATAAAAGATGGCTTAGATGATGCAGGGCAAACAATAAAGGATGGAATAGAAGATGCTGGACAAAATATTCAAGATGGTTGGAATGATTTTGCCGACAATGTTAAAGATACAGTAGACAATATCAGTCAAGGCGCCCAAAGCTTTGGAAATCAGGTTGGAGAGTGGTTCACACAGACTTATCAAAATGCAAGCAATGTGACTAGAGATGTTACTAATAAAATCAAAGATTTTACTGTAGATACTGCTACTAAAATTGGTGATTTTTGTATTGATACGAAAGATAGAATTATGAGCATGTCTTTTACTCCTGATTCATTTGGCAAGTTTACTATAAGAGATGCTGCTAGATATGATGTTGATTTGACAGAAGAATATTACAATGATATCGAAACATTTGTTTATTCTTTGGTCTTTCATGAGTTTTCGAAGATTTATAGAACGTTTGTGGCTAAAGCAACAAATCCTCTTACAAATGAAGAAGTATTAGGTATTGCTGTGGAAGGTGAGTTTGATTCTGAACTTATTGATGATGGTAACTGTCAGTATTTCTATGATGAAGAAGACAATGTTTATTCAATAGTAGGCTTTGTTCAAGAGGCTGGTGCTACTCCATTTACTGAGGAAGAACTACGTCAGGGAATCGATGTTGTCAATGCTGGTGATACTGATGATGACATGGTAAATTACATAATCGGATTAGATATTCCTGATTTTACTAGTCATTTTGTTAGACAAAATAAATATGTTGTTTTTGGAATAAAGAATGATGTTATTTTCTTTGACCAATATGATTATTCGCTTTTAGCGTGTTATGAAAATGGCAAAATTGAATATGGCGGATTATATAACTACGATAATCAAGAATGGATTGATACTGATTATTTTGGAAATGCAAACGAGCATATAACTACTGATGGCAGTTTGTTAACTGGTGCGAATACAGTTGGATTAGAGTTATCAACAAGCGAAATAATTGAAAAAATGAGACAAACTAAATTTTCGTTCAGCTTTGATCATTTTTCGAATATGCTTTCCAACATAGGTTCTCTTTTGCAGAGTGTTAAATCCAACATTGAAGAGAATACATTTTTAGGCTATAACATGGCTGACATTCTTAATAAGACAGGTGCATTTAACGAATCTGACGTTTTAAAAGCAGCGGATAATCAGTTTAATATTTCACCTATACCTGAAAATCCTGATGCAACTGTTTCTCAAACTACTAAGACAGTTCTAATTGTTGTTGCTGTTATATTAACTATATTAACGTTATTTGTGTCCTTATTTATGAGAGCATATCCATGGATTGGCTCAATATTCTCGGCTCTATCTGCAGTAGCAGTTTATATCGCATTTGAAATTTGCAATGGAAAAAACTTTACACAATTAAACTGGACAAAAATCATTATTACTGCGATTGCTGGTGCGTTGGCTCCTTTCTTAGGGAAAGTTAGTGGTTCTTTAGTTGCTGCTCTTACATCAACAATATTTACCATGATGGATGGCAATTCATTATTGGGTGGCGGTCTTACTTTCATGTTTACTTTCATTGTTTCGATTATAATTGCCAATGTGTTTGAAAAGATTGCAAAGTTTATTGATAAAAAAATCCCGAAAATTGGTGAATTCATTGACAATCATCAAATTACCTTTGGCCGTAAAAAATTGACTGCAGCCCAGGGAAGAATTCTAAGGCCAGAAGAATTAGATGATAATGCTTCAAGAAAACTATTCAATAAGCAAGTTAAACAAATGGTTTCCGACAAAAATCCTAACTTCAACAAAGTTGATGCCAATGGAAACATATTAACAAAAACACAAATTAAAAATGGCTCAATAAAGAATTTTGATGTTACGTTATCAGCAGATGCCTCAGATGATGTCTTACAAGCATTTGCACAGTATGGTTTTGAACCAGGTGATGTTGTTATGACTTATAATGATGCTTTGCCATCAATGAAATATTCGGTTAGCGAAATTGACATTCCTGAAGGTATTATTGGTACCAATAGAAATACAACTTTTGCAACTGGTGATGAATATTTAGCTTCTTATTATAGAAATAACCCTGATTTAATACCTGATGATGTTATGGACGCAATAACTGTAAATAATATGTCGGTTGATAGATTGTCATCGACCGATATAAGCAAAATAAGAAGTGGATTTGGCACAGGCAATAAATTTACATGGCACGAAGTTAATGGCACCCATCTACAACTTGTTCCTTCTGAATTACATGGTCTAATTAGTCACATGGGTGGACATGCTACAATGAAATTTTTAATTGCTTATTCTAATGTACAAAGACTAGTAATGCCAACCTTTTAAGGAGAGAGTAATTTATGAATTTAAAATGTAAAAACAAACATAAAAAAGCCATTAATGAGCAAATGAAGAAAATTGATAAAATTAATGCTCAATATCAAAAGAATGCTATGAAAGCAGGTTGCTTTAAATGTTCAAAAAGAGGCAATCCACGCCAAGTTCCTTTTGAAAAACTTCATTTGAATTGTAAGGGATGTCAATATGAAAAAAACATTTTGCCATTGTTTAATGAATTGATTTCCTTATATAAAAAGATTGATGAATATAAGGCTAATGTAATTTCCAAGGATGTCTTTGAAGAACTTTCAAAAGTAAATCCAAATATTCGTCTTAATAGGACAAAGAAAACTGGAAAATTTAATGATTTCTTCCCAAAATTTAATTCCTTATCTCTCGATGATAAGCTTAACCTTGCTTTCTTAATTGAAGCAAATGATGGGCCAATTACAGTTTTAGACTAAAATGGCAAAATAGCGGGGATATGTTTGATTATGGCGTTAATTAAGTGTCCAGAATGTGGAAGAGAAATAAGTGATCAAGCAGTGAGTTGTCCTCATTGTGGCTTTCCTCTTGCTAAGATTAAAGAAGAACAAATTTTAGTAGAAAAAGAGAAGTTCCAAGTCCTCGCTATTAGGAGTAATCAACGCGGTATTCATACGACAACATTTGTCTTTGCGGGTTTGCTATTTGGCTTTGCCACCATCTTATTTGTGATGGCGTTTGTCTTCTTTAAGATTCCAGAAGATATTGGCTGGTTTATCGGCTTTGTTGTTGCCGCCAGTTTATTTTTTGCGGTCGCTTTAGCGGGCACTATTCAACTATCCATCTGGAGAAAGAATAACGAAAAGATTGATAAAGAAGTTATCTACTATTATGGAGATACCGAAGAATTTATTTTCTATGATATACACGGCAAGATGTATCGTATTAAAAAAGAAGTTCCTTTTAGACTTAGGAATAACATGCGTAATTATGGAGAGCTTCTTCTATTTTATATAGGCAAGAAAGTTAACTTAGGATTTACAAGTACACCGATAGACAAAATAGAAAACGCGATTAGTAAGATAAGAAGTAAGTAGGGCACTCGATGAGTGCTTTTTACTTCCAGTTTCCATCTTTAAA
>JAILBR010000012.1 GCA_024680795.1 Bacilli bacterium
GAAGTTTTACGAACTTTGTAAACAACATGAAGAGAATCATTCTGAAGAGTATTATTATCAAATACGCGATTTGGACAGAAAGAAAACTGCGTATACCAAAATGACTATGCCAGAAAAAGCCGCAAGATGTGTTTACTTAAATAAAGCATGCTTTAATGGTTTATATCGCGTTTCTGGTAAAGGGTACTTCAATGTTCCTAGCGGAAAGAAAGAAAAAGTAAAATGCTTTGATGAAGAAAATATTCAAGCATTACATAAGTATTTCAATAAGCGTAAGCCAGTTTTGTTGAATAAAGATTTTGCTGAAGCAGTAAAAACCGCTAAAGCTGGTGATTTTGTTTATTTCGATCCTCCATATGACGTCGTTGGAGAGCAATCTTTCACATCTTATACCGCTGGTGGGTTTGGTAGAGATGAGCAAACAAGATTAAGAGACGTCATAAAGGAATTGACTAATAAGGGTGTACTTGTAATGGCTAGCAACGCCAACACCCCATTTATCCAAGAATTATATAAAGACTTTAACATTCATGTTATTAACGCCAAGAGAATGATTAACTCAAAAGGCGATGGCCGTGGCGATGTTGAAGAAGTGATTATTACCAATTATTAATATGTTCGCAAAAAGAGATATCTACTTTCAGGAAGACAATTTCACGCTCTTAAAAGGAGATTCTTTTAAATTATTTAAAAAAATAGAACCAAAATCTGTTGATATGATTTTTGCAGATCCTCCATATTTTCTTTCTAGTGGTGGAATCAGCTGTCAAAACGGAAAACAAGTATCTGTTAATAAGGGTGAATGGGACTATTCAAAAACAATTGAAGACAGAATAAAATACCATAGAAAGTGGATAGCCTTATGCAGAGAAGTCCTTAAGGACAATGGAACGATTATGATTTCATCTACCCTCCATAGTGTTTATGCGATAGGAGTTGCTCTCGAACTAGAAGGATATTCCATTATTAACAATATCATCTGGAGAAAAACTAATCCCGCGCCAAACCTAGCATGTAGATGTTTTACTCATTCAACTGAGACTATTATCTGGGCTAGAAAACAATTGACTCTTAAAAAGAAAGGCAAACATTATTTCAATTATGAAGCCATGAAAGAAGAAAACGGCGGTAAACAGATGAAAGATGTATGGGAGTTTGAAGATATTGAGCCGGAGATTTTCGAGTCAGGAACAGCCCCAAAAAGTGAAAAGAGATATGGAAAGCACCCTACTCAAAAGCCTATAGCCTTGCTTACTAGATTAATTACCGCAGCTTCTAAGGAGGGAGACCTCATATTGGACCCATTTAATGGAAGTGGTACAACTGGAATTGTTGCGGTTAGCATGAATAGGAAATACATAGGCATAGAATTAGATGAAGACTTCTTGGAAATAACCAAGAAAAGATATCTTAATAAATAAACTATCTTAAATAATAGGCTGTAATAACGGTCTATTTTTTGTTATGTCCGCGTGATATAATTTTTTCATGGTCGTCAATAGAGGAAGAAAAACGGTTACAAATAGGAAGACTCATGAACCCATGACTTCCATTGTTGATGTTTTTTGTAGCGGATATATTCTCCATGTTTTTCAGGGAACCCTTTCTCCATATGACATTTTATTAAAATACAGTAGTTCTAAGAGCAAACAGCCTAGAACACCAAAACACATTCATTGGTCGGTTGATTTACTACTTAAAAAAGAAAATGACCCTGTTTTAACTAGTGAATATCTGAAGCTGATTAAAGAAGTGTGGATTGACAGCGATGTAATCAATGACAATTCCTTTGAAACTATAGATTCTCTTCTTAATAAATTAATCAAAAAGTATTCATTAGCAAAATACGAATCATTAAATGATTACGGCGAATATCCAGTTGAGTTTTTGTTTGTTTTGATGAGCTTGCTCGCAATTCAAGAAAAGACAAATGCAACACATAACGGTACAACCGCAGTTATGTTCGGAAAAATTATCGATGAACTATTAAAAAGCGACATTGACATATTTAAATTGATGTCAACAGCTGGCTTTGGAGGAAGGAAATAGTATGCCTAGAGATTTTAACTTATGGCTTTCCACCTTTAGAGAAAGCATCGCTGATTACAAATACTACATTGACTTTGAAACTGTATATAAAAACATTTTATGTTTTAAGAGGCCACTTGAATTATTGAATTCTTTAGTAGGAAGTAAAAAGATAGAGGATGACTTATGGGTGTTATATGCACATTATCCTGAAATTGTAGAAGCAATTCCTCTACTGCTGGCAAAAAGAGAACACCAAATATATTGTTTAGATAAAAATGGTGGTGTTACATATAATTTTTTGACTACAGAAAATGGTGGGCGTCCAATGACGTATGAACAGTTACTTTATTTTATGAAGGAAACTGGCTTGTTAGAGCTTTTATCATCCCATTTAAATATCAATTTAGTGGATTATGCAATCGGTGTTGAAGTGGGCCTTAATTCCAACGGTAGAAAAAACCGTGGTGGCCACTTGATGGAAGACCTGGTCGAGTCGTTTATCGTCAAAGCCGGCTTTATCAAAAATAAAACTTATTTCAAAGAAATGTATTTGTCCGATTTAGAGAAAATATCAGGACTAGATTTGTCTGCGTTATCCAACGAAGGTAGTACGGCAAAAAGATTTGATTTTGTTTTGTTAACCAACAATCACACCTATGCGTGTGAATGCAATTTTTATGCATCTGGTGGTTCAAAGCTTAATGAAACTGCTCGTAGTTATAAAACATTAGCACTCGAATCGAGAGGCATTAATGGTTTTGATTTTGTTTGGTTTACCGACGGAATTGGATGGAATTCAGCTAGAAATAATTTAAAAGAAACTTTCGATGTTTTAGAGCATCTGTACAATCTAAAAGATTTAGAAGATGGATGTCTACTTAGTTTGAAAAATAAATAATTGGGGGAAAGAAACATGCCAGCACCTACATTCGGACGCATTTTAATTGATGCAGAGCGTTTAGACAGAACTTGTAACGCTTATTTTAAGTGGAAAGACCTAAACACCTACATTTCTGACAACAGTCATCGTGGTATTAATATGCCTGATGCAATCAGCGAACCTTTAGGTTGCTATTGTTTAGGTTTGGAATGGAATAGAGGTAGTGAAGCTGGCGATGCTACCGATCCAAAGACTGGTAAAAAGGTAGAGTTTAAGGCGACATCACGTTTTGAAGGGGATTTATCATCCTTTGGCCCAGATTGCTGGTTTGATAATTTAGTCTTTTTGAGATTCAACTTAGAACAAGACTTACTTTATGTTTATGACCTTAAGATTAACTCGGTTGATTTTGGTAGTTATCCTGCTAATAAAACTGAAACGATAGATGACCAAAAACGTCAAGGAAGAAGGCCACATGTAAGTCTTCAAGCATTGTTTGTTGATGCAAAACACTTAGACCCAACAGTGGTATTTGATATAAGAAGACAAAGAATCACAGTCGACAATAGGAAGTAGGAGAAATCCTATTTTTTATTTTCCTTTAATATCTATATTATGATATTGCGGCACGCCGCTATTTTTGTTATCATTTCAGTATCAATAAAGGAGCGTTATTATATGGAAAAATTAAAGGTGTTATCATTCTTTGCTGGAGTAGGAGGAATTGATCTGGGATTTGAACAGACCAAAGCTTTTGAAACAGTATACGCTAACGAATTCGATAAAAACGCTTCTATAACATATGAATCCAATTTTAATGTCAAAGTTGACCTAAGAGATATTAAAACGGTGACTCCTGATGAAGTTCCTGATTGTGACGTTATCATGGGTGGATTCCCATGCCAGGCATTTAGTATTGCTGGTTATCGTGAAGGCTTTAATGATAAAAAGGGTAGAGGAAACTTATTCTTTGAAATGTGCAGATTCATCGAGGCCAAGCAACCTAGAATTGTTTTCTTAGAAAATGTTAAAAATCTAGTCGGCCATGATAATGGGAAGACCTTCCGTATAATTCTCGAAACGTTGGAGAAACTCGGATACCACGTAAAATATCAAGTTTTGAACGCTAAAGACTATGGCAACATTCCTCATGGGCGCGAAAGAATCTACATCGTTGGATTTAAAAACGTTGATGAATATAGAAAATTTGAATTCCCTAAACCAATCAAGCTTACCAAGAAACTAACAGAGGTAATTGACTTTGCTGGAGAAGTGGATGAGAAATTTTATTACACACCAGAAAGGTGCAAATTCTACGATAAATTAGAAAAGGACATGGTGAATACCAATACCATTTATCAATGGAGAAGAATCTATGTGAGGGAGAACAAGTCCAATGTGTGCCCAACATTAACTGCTAACATGGGCACTGGTGGACACAATGTTCCTCTTATTAGAACAGTGGATGGAAGAATTAGAAAATTAACTCCAAGAGAATGTTTTAATCTCCAGGGTTTTCCAAAGAACTATGTTCTTCCAAACATTAGCAACGTTCACCTATATAAACAAGCTGGCAATAGCGTAGTTGTAACAGTAATTAAAAGAATAGCTGATGAAATAGTGAACGCTATTAATTAGCGATTGGGGGAAGTATGTCACAAAAGAACGATACATTTTTCGTAGAAAAGAAAGAATGGTCAAAAACAAAAGACGAGCTTTTTGGCTGTTATTTTAAACCATACTTTTCTAAGATAATTCACGCAAAATATCCAATAGTGTATGTAGATTGTTTTGCGGGTAAAGGAAAGTTTGATGATGGAGAAGATGGCTCCCCGTTAATCGCTCTAAAAATAATCGATGAAGCTCTAGAATCTGCCAACATTATGCCTGGGCTGATATCAACTTATTTTATTGATATTAACTACGCATCTGATTTAGCGTCTAATCTTCCAACTTCAACAAACAAAAGAGCAATTCACATAATTGATGGTGCCTTTGAAGATGAAATAGATAAAATCTTATCAAAAGTTCACAAGGCAAATGTCTTTTTATACATCGATCCATACGGAATTAAAGCATTAGATGTACCAAAATTGAGAACTATTTTGAGAGCATTTAATTTAGCCGGTATTGAAATATTAATTAACTTCAATTCTTTTGGCTTTTACAGGCAAGCATGTAATGTTTTAAGAGTCAAAATCGATAAATCAATTAATGATTACTCCGAATTTCTCGTTGAATATGATGAATCTTTGGTAGATAGTGAAGAAGAAATGAATAGAATCTTTGGCAGTTCTTCATGGAAAGATGTTGTGTACAAATGCAAAAGAAAAGAAATAACTGCCTTTGAGGCTGAAATAGAGCTGTCAAATGAATTCTGTAAGAATCTTCAAGTCGGTCATTCTGGTTTCAAATATGTACTAAATATGCCACTTAGAAAAGGCGATGAAGTAAATCCAAAATACAGAATGATTCATGCTACAAATCATGCAGATGGATGTCTTCTCATGGCTAATAATATGTACGCAAGAAGTCAAACCCATAGATTAAATAGACTCAATGGCGGAATGTCTTTATTCGAATTAGATGTAAATGATAATATGACATCTCCAGAATTACGTACCCAAGAATTGCTATCGTTGATTGGAGATAACGAAATCGAAATTCGTGAGCTTCTATGTAATTACTTTCTTAAATTTGGAATTAAATCAGATACAAAAGGTCTTATTGAATTGTTGAAAGAAAATGAAGATAAATTAATTATTAGAAGAATACCCGAAACAACATCTGCTAATAAACCTACCAGTTTCTGGAGTCCTTCTACTGGCAAGTATTTATATTTAAGGAGAAAACCATGAAAACAATAACTAGAAAATCGCTTCTTTATAAAACCGAAGTTGAATATGGTGACTATACAATTAACCATGTATTAGGATGTGCTCATGGGTGTCTTTTTCCTTGTTATGCATTCAACATGTCTAAACGTTTCGGAAATGTTAAAACTTATAAAGAATGGCTTGAACCAAAATTAGTATCAAACACAATGGAACTTCTAGAAGTAGAGATTCCTAAATATAAAAAAGATATTAAATCAGTACAGCTTTGTTTTATGACTGACCCATTTATGATTGATTACCCGGAAGTAGGGGAAATGAGTATTAGAATTATCAATCGTTTAAATAAAGATAATATTAAGGCTGTAATTCTTACCAAGAGTGCTCTCCCAGAAGAATTGTTAAAAACAAAAAAGATTAATGAATATGGCATCACTTTAGTTTCTCTAGATGATAAATTCAGAAAGAAATATGAGCCTTTCACATCAACCTACGAAGATAGAATAGCCGCTCTTAAAAGATTACACGACAACGGATTCTATACTTGGGTTAGTTTAGAACCATATCCGACACCGAATATTTGCGAACAAAATTTAGAAGAAATTCTGAATAAAATCTCGTTTGTTGATTACATTGTTTTTGGTCGACTTCACTACAATAAAGAAGTCAGCAAGTATAAAGATTATAAGAAATTCTATAATGAATCTGCTGTTTTTGTGGAGAATTTCTGCAAAAAGAACAAAATTAAATGTCACATCAAGAAAGGAACTAAAACCGAATGAATGCCTTCTTAAAATACATTGAAGATGGTAAGATTGGCGAGCACATTTATGGTGCTGTTTTAGACTACTGTAACAAACATAGAACCTTGGTTTTAGAACACGTTAGTGACTATGGCTTTTCATATATCAATGAAGTAAACGATATTTATCCTATTTTCAAGACTGTGTGGATAAATGAAAAAGGTGACACTTCTATTGATTTTGATATTGTATTAGAAGTGGATATGGATTGCACTGGTGTGTGTGGAAAAAGACATGACCATGAAGACTGTTCTGCCAATATGTGGATTCTTGTCTCTTGCACTGGAGATTTAAAAAAGAAACTAGAAGATTTCAAAATAAAAAGCATTGAAGAATACAATGATAAAACTCTAATGGATAGTCCTTTAACTGGTGATTTTTTGCCACCAATGAAGAAGGAAAATTACGATGATTACGCAAGAATTATTTTAGAGAAGTTCTATCCTGAAGCTTTGACTAAGCCAATGGAAATTGACGCTGATTTATTAGCTGAAAAAATGGGGTTAAAACTAGTCAGAACAAATATTACTAACGACCATAGTGTGTTTGGCCAGATATTCTTTGATTCAGCTGATGTAGAAGTATTTGATGGAGCAGGGAACTGTGTCAGTACACATGTAGATCCATTTACTGTTTTAATTGACGACGATACTAACTTCCTTTATTCCTATGGTTCTAGAAATATGACTGTAGTTCATGAATGCGTTCATAGGTTCTTTCATTATCGCGCATTTTTGTTTGCTCAAATGTTAGATGAGCATCTAAAAAATATAAGATGCCAAACACTCGGTGGCATTGATGGTGGTAGAAGTCAGACTGTTGTTAAAATTGAAACGCAAGCTAATGCATTAACTCCATACATCATGATGCCTAAAGATACATTCAAGAAGTATGCTCTCGATTTAATTGAGGATTATGGACGAATTTATGGTGGCGATAGATTAGATCACCTTCCATTTATCATTGAAGAGTTAGCTGATAAGTTTAATGTTACAAAGTATGCGGCTAGAAAAAGACTGATTGAGGTTGGCGTTTTTGATGCAATTGGTGTACTAAACTGGGTAGACAATAACTATGTCAGGCCTTATCGCTTTAAGAAAGATGCTCTTAAATCTAACGAAACATTCACAGTCAGCATTAATGATTTGTCTTCTGCTTTAGTGATAAATATAAATCTTCTAAACATTATCAACGATGTTGGATTTGAATTTGTTGAGAACCATTTAATAATCGATGATGAAAAATATATAAAAAAAGCTAAAGATGGTAGACCAATTTTAACTGAATACGCTAGATACCATTTAGATGAATGCGCTGTAAAATTTAAGGTTTCTTATAGAAATGACTATCTTTCATATGGTTTTGGTATGGTCTGCTATTTATGTCGAGATACTACAAAGCAAGTTGAATATGATTTATCTATTCTTGCCAACAGTAATCTTGTTTTCACCAAAGAAGGAGAGATGAGACAGCGAATCCATAATAAGAGCATTAATGAAATTCTCTCGAATATTTCTGGCATGCAATTTGGTGATGCGGTTTCATATTTGCTCGACTTTTTAAGTATGACAGAAGATGAATTAGCTGATGATTCTGACTTAAGTGTTAAAACTATTAGTAGATACATTTCTCAACCAGATAAGAAAAAAGAAAAGAGAACAGTTGTTGCGATGATTAGAGGACTAAATGTTCCTATTCGAGTAGCAGAAAAGTTGCTAGAAAAAGCTGGCATTATTTTGGTTCCTGGAAATGGCGAGGATGACGCATTAAGAGACGTCCTTCTTTATCTTAGAACTTCATCGAATTCAGATGTGAATGACTATGTAGAAAGAAGAACTGGGAAGCCATTAACTGAATATAAATATTAATTTACTGGACAACACTTGTCCTTTTTTACGAGTAAATTTAGGGGAATAAGCGATTATTCCTCTTTTTTTTATGCAAAAAACATCGATTAAATCATGTCTTTTTTCGTGGACAGGTGTTGTTTTTACATACTTTTTATTTGCTGGTAGGCTGTCTTCAAGAAGTGGTTAATGACGTCAATATAGGAACTGCTTCTACTTAGCAAAACAGCCTACCTATAGGGCTGTCTGCAATTCAAAAATAGCGAGATTTCGTTATTGAGAATCAGACAACTTAAATTGAGTAGCTGTTTTCAACATGACCTTATCTCGCAAGAAAACCGAGGTAAAGTTATGTCTAAACAAGTCAAAGTCGATGATGGTAGCGACTATAAACCATCAAAAACCAGAACAGTAGCTATTTGTGACAAAAACACTGGCTGGAAAACAATCTATGTCACACCCACATTCGCTAAACTCTATGAAAGAGAAAAGCAAAAAGATTGGAGTGCATACCGTAGAGAACATCGTTGCATTATCCGTTCAGAAAGATATGGATTCAAACGTTGCCAAGGCAAATGTGAAGAATGCGATTATTATCGTACTGGCGCACCCGCAAGTTTATCTTCATTCGTAGATGAAAATGGTGATGAATTTGAACCAAACCAAGGTGAGTGGAAAGAAATCCATGAATCTGAAGATCCACGCGTAAAGTTTAATAAAGATGAACGCTCACGTGTGATTGAATCTAGAATAGTGGAATTAATCGGTGAAATTGGTTATTCCATTCTAAAAAGCGTTTATGGTGAAGGATATACGATTCTAGATATGTCCAAAAAACACAACATCAATTATTCCACACTTAAAGAACGTATCCAAAAGTGGGTAGGAATAATTAAGAAGAACAAAGCAAAATTCTTCTAATACGTTAACGGC
>JAILBR010000011.1 GCA_024680795.1 Bacilli bacterium
GCTTAGTGTGCTCATTAACAACAACTGAATCAACCATACTTCTAAATACTAACGGATCAAATGTATCAATAAGCGTGCATCATAGGTACTTCAAGTCCCGTCAACAATCTAATAAATTGCATCAAGGGTGTAGCAATTGAGGGTTTTGATACATATTCTTCGGCTATCACTTATCCACCATAATTTAGGAAACCACCAAAAATCACTAAAAATCGGCAAAAAAGCAAGAAAAAAGACCTGATAATGAGTATCAAGTCTGTTCATATCGTTTGGCAGGGGCAGTAGGAATCGAACCCACATTAACGGTTTTGGAGACCGCTGTACTGCCGTTGTACGATGCCCCTATTTCGATGACTAATAAGTCACCGAGTTGATATTATAAACTACGAAGGATGGAATTTACAAGAGACATATCAACTTGTCCAGCATAATTTGTCTTAAAATGCTTCATGACATTTGGAACGCTCTTGTCTTCTAATCCAGCAATAATATCTCTGATTTCTTGTTCAGAAAGTTGTTTTGGCAAATATCCTTGTAGAACAGCTTCTTGCTTTGCAATTGCATCCACTCTTTCTTGATTGCCAACTTTCACATATCCTTCTTTTTCATCAGCAAGTTCCTTTAAAGTTTTTTGGATAATAGCGATTAATTCTTTATCACCAATTTCTTTACCTTGGCTTCTTGCTTCTACTTCTTGAAGTTTGTATTTGGTTAAAATAACAGATAGGACGCCTCTAGTGACATTATCTCTTTCTTTCATCGCCTTAATATTTGCAGCTTTGATTTCATCGATTAACATACTTTTACCTCCTTGCTCAAATAGTATATAGGTTTTTTTACATTAAAGTAAAATCTTTTTTATAAGGAATCACCAGCATTCACTTTTCTAGCCTTTTTATATCTCTCATCTTTTTTTCTAATATCTAAGGTTTCTAGTCCGTTTCGAGAGCACACTTCAAGTCTAACATTTGCCTTTGAATAATATGGGTGTCTTATCACTCTCGCACTACATCTTGAACACTCATTTTTGTTAAAAACGATATAAGAATATTTTTCATCTTCGTAAGGAACTTCGACGCCCTTAACTTGCTTATAGAGTTTACTTCTCGACACACGAGTAGAAAAATGGCACCAATCTTTCTCATTCATCGGACATTTATCCATATGTGGGCAAGGTGCAACAATATAGCCTCCATCAGTAATAAGAATACTTCTTATTTCTTGAATGATTTTACTTCCTAAGGGTGTACCTGGTTCCACAATAACAAGTAGTTTATTTGCGGCGTTCCACATCTTTAAAATTGCTTCTTTGATATACTTTGGATCTAACTCATTAAAGACATAAGACGCCATCACTAAATCGGCTGATTTTTGAATGTTTTCAGTTGATAAATCAAACATATCCCAAGTAGATTGACTTTTTAGTGCCTCATTTTCACTGACGATAAATTCGCCAATTTCACGCATCTCTTTTTGTCTTTCAAGCAGAGTAATTTCTTTTAAATTAAATAATTCATTTGCAGCGATTGTGGCAGCGCCAGTGCCAGCTCCAACATCTATCAACGATGATATTTCTCCATCGTAAAATTCTTTGGTTTTTAATAAAACATCATATACTGCGCCAAATGTTGCAGGCATCCTCATTAGCGCATATACCTTGGCTTTTAAAATATCATCAATAAGATGTTTGCCTTTTTGCACTTCGTTTTTATAATCGTCAGTAATTTCAAAAGATGTCTCTTTAAGAGGAGCGATTTTCATCCCCTCAAACATCGACTCGATTTTAGCTTTGTAAATTAATGGCAATTCCATGGAATTATTTTAAGTGATGTGGGTAAAAATTTCATCATTTTTATATATTTGCGCGCATAATGCGCACGAGAAAATTGTGCTTGTTTTATATGTCCCAAAAATATATTATTATTAATATCTATGGACCGTAACAAAAAAATATTACTTATTGGTGGTATTATTGAGGGAGCAATTTTAATCTTTGCCCTTGTTCTTTCTATTATTGTTTGGACCACTGCAGTTAATGCTGCTGATTATCCAGGAATCACTCAAGATGTCCTTGCCCAAAAGAATATAGATAAGAATGGAGCGTTTATTGCTTATTTCCAAAATAATCCAAACCAATTATTTATTATCGTTTGTGTTCCAGTATTCGTCTTAATCGCTGTTGACTTTGTCTACTTCGCCATTGTCGCAAGTAAGAAAGAAACAAATCTCTCTAGCGAACAAATGGAAGCTATTAAAAAGAAAGCTGAAGAAGAAGTTAGAGCTGAGATGATGAAAGAACTCGAAGAAGAAATGAAAGAAGAAAGTAAACCTGAATAAGGTTTCTTTTTTTTATAAAAAACATGCTGAGTCCAGCATGTTTTCATTCTATTCTTCGTCTTCCTTATCAGGATTATTTTTCTTATATTCTCTCACTTCATCAAATGTGCTTTGAATTGCATATAACACATTAGCGATATCGAATCTGTAAGTGACTTGATTGATAAGAGAATAAGGAAGAAGAGCCTTATGATATTTAAATCTTTCTCTTTCGGCGCGGTCCATATTATCGCTTTCAGGATCATATGTCCATCCATCCGCATAATGGAACCTTACCCAACGCAAGTGCTCGATTTCTGCAAGATGAAGTAGTTTTTCTTTATCAATCTTCCACTCCCCTCCTTTGATTTGGCTATCCTTTAAATCTTCATACAAGAAGAAGGAATAAGTTGGGAAATAGATATATGCGCCATGGCTGCTACTCTTTTTCCAAAGTGTTTGGCTACGCCAAGAAGATATGCCAAGGCTCTTTTCTTCGCTTTCATCAACATCGAAGCCAAAATCTTTTGGGCCTACTAGTCCGGAAATCGCTTCTTTGTCGTTATTAAAACTAGCATCGATAAGATATGAATTGAATTCGTTTTCAATAGAAGAAACGCCTTGTCCAAAAGTACTTTGGAATTTTGTATACTCGGCTTGTTCTTGGGATAACTTATCATAAACCTTTTTAATACTATCTTTTTGTTCATCGTTAGCATTGATAAGAAGATTGTTAAATTGTTTTACTTTTTCTTGTAGCTTAGTGCCATAATCAACACTTAGTTTGTTATAAAGTTTAGTGTAACGATAGTTAACGTCAATTGCCTTATCTTCAAAGACAATTTTTTCATATTTGAATGTATCTTCTCTATTACCGATGATAACAACTTTGAGTTGTCCATCTAAATGGAGAATAATCTTACGGTCATCACCCTTAATGCTTCTATCGTAATCAGAAATAAAGAAATTATTTTTACGGTTATAGATGACAACAAAAATAGTCATTCTTGCTTTATTATTGGAGAATTTATTCTTACGGTAATATGTAACTAATGAATTAACAATCTCAACATTTCTCATATCATCGCCAGAAGAAACTACTATGTAGTTTGGTTCTTTTAATGAAACGTCTCTAGCTTCTTTATGGAAGTTGGCTTTAAAGAATTCAACGTTTAAAGCGACATAGACAGGGAAAGAGGCAAATCTAGCAAATTCGTGATCGATTGTGTCTTCAGAAATCTTTCTTGTGATTTGAGTATCGAGAAGTTTTCTTCTAGCACCGGCAATGAGATTCTCCTTTTTCATGATTATCTCTTGTTTGATTGCTTCCTTAACACTGCTACATGCGTAAATAGAGGTTTCTTTTCCGCCTTTATGAAATAATTTATCTTCAAATGGGAATTCGATATCATCATCTGCAGTTCTTTCAAGTTTGCTATCATCTTCGACAAATTTGCTGCCTTCTTTAGCTTTAATCATTTCTTCGATAACTTCGTCACGATCAACGCAGATAGAAGCAGGAATATCTTTTTGAACAATGGATACTTTTTTACTAGCCTCACGGTCAAAAACTGCACAAGTGAATTTTGCACTTCTGCCCATGCTATCGATATTTGCCGAGTTAACAAATAATGATTTAGAGATTGCTTCGCCAGTTCTTCCACACCCAATTAACCAGACATATGTGTCTTTTTCGGATGGAACAGTGTCTCCTAACATAAAGTTAGTTTTCACAATTGTAGCAACTTGGTCAGCAATACCATTTGGTTCGCTCCAAACGATAACATCGCTTTTGCTCTTATCACGATATTTATATCTGATTTTTTCTTGTTTAATTTCTTCTCTAGTTTTGCAATTAGATAAATCTAAAGGTTTATGCTCTTCTTTTGTTTCTTTAAAAAGTTGCTCATAAGCACGATAATGGATATTTTTTCTAGCATATATAACATAAGTTATATAAAGTCTATCCATTCTATGGTTAATTTCATCGATAACAAATTGAGCGTTTTGCTCTTCTAATGGTTTACCATCTTCATCGATATCGAAAGCGAAAACAAAAAACTTATTTGTTGGATCGTTTTTTCTTTTCTTTAAACCTAAAACGGCAGGAACATTAGTCTTATCGTTTTGGGAATATGACCAATATAAGAAACCCCTACCCATTGCTTCTGAACATAATTCGTTTTTACGGTCAAATGGTTCAAGCCTTGGACCAGTAAAGATAATCATGAAATTATTCTTTTCAGTTTCATATTTCTTTTGAATACTATCAGCAATAAAGAATGTTTGATCATTTAAATCGGTGAAAACAAAAATGTCACGGCTGTAGTTTGAGAAGATGTGGTTTCTAAAGAAAAACTTAAATTGGAAGAAGGAATAAACTTCATATGCAGCTTTGAAGGTGATCAATGTGATAGCCACTAAACCAAAGATGATACTAGAACCAAAATAGAGGATTTGTGCAGTTAATAAGATACCTTCTGGTAAATCCATCAAACCTTCAAATTGCACTCCACCGATGGACATATAAATCGCACGATAGAAAATTGCTAAGTTATTGATAAATCCAGATGGGTCATTCACTGGATTCTCTACGCTTGAGAAAATAATAATTTTAATAGCGATGTTGATCACAAAGGCGATGAGGAACACGCCGATTTCAACCGCATATTTAGATTTAGGGAATCTTTTTCTAAGTTTTAAATAAGTGCCGATAAATAGGAAATAGTTAATAGCGATAAATAGGAATCCATAAATTATGGATAAGATGATTTGTAATGGGAAATTTCCCATTCCAACGCTCAATTTCAAAACGCCTTTTATGTCAGGATTTGGTAATAAATCAAACACAAAAGATATAATCATCAAAATACTAATAACAGCTAAACCGGCCAAAATCAAATAAGTCGCTAGGCCCTTTTTATTTAAAATCTTCATAAACTATCCTCGAAATAAGGATAGATTATGTGACGATAAAATACAATGTATGTTTATTCAAATTGTGAGGAATATAGTTTGTAGTAGAAACCTTTTGCTTTCATTAAATCATTATGATTGCCGGTTTCGATAATGTGACCATCCTTCATCACAATAATGGTGTCTGCCGATTTAATTGTTGATAATCTATGTGCAATAACAATCGAAGTTTTCTCTTTCATCATCGAATCAAAAGCTTTAGTGATTAACATTTCACTACGTGTATCGATGTTACTTGTTGCTTCATCAAGGATGACAAGATTTGGATTTCTTAACATCACTCTCGCAATTGCGATCATTTGCTTTTGTCCTTCGGAGAGCCCTTCTTTTCCATCGACATAAGTGTCATATCCATTTGGTAAAGCGTTGATAAAGCCATCGGCGTGTGCTTTTTTACATGCTTCAATCACTTCTTCTTTTGTTGCATCGATTTTTGTATATTTAACATTATCTAAAATTGTGCCATGGAAAATCCATGTATCTTGTAAAACCATACCCACTGATTTTCTTAAGGATGACTTTTTTATATCTTTAAAAGATATGTTATTGATTTTGATGTCGCCATCATTTGGTTCATAGAAACGCATAATAATGTTAATAAGCGTAGTTTTTCCTGCGCCAGTTGGTCCAACAATCGCGACTTTGTTGCCTTTTTTAATATCCAAAGAGAAATTCTCAATGAGTGGGTATTTTGGATTATATGAGAAATAGACATTTTCAAGTTTAATACTATCGATGTTATTTATTTCTTCTTTTCCTTCGTCAATATCGTTATCCATGTTTAGGAAATTATTAACTCTTTCAAAGGATGATTTTGCTACTTCATATTCACTGACAACATTGCTAATGTCGTTAAATGGTCTGGTGTATTGAGTTGTATATGATAGGAAGGAAGATAATCTACCAATAGTCATCACCGCAAAAATCGCAGCGAGTTTCATATCAAAAGCAAGCATGATGATACCAGCTACTCCAATGATGACATAGATTGTGTTATTTACTAAGCGAGTACTTGGATTGACCCATGAAGCAGAGAATTGCGCTACTCTTCCTTCTTTTTTAAGTTTTTTATCAACTTCTTTAAATTTATTTAAAGACTCTTCTTCATAATTAAGAGATTGTAGTAACTCCAAGTTACCGATTGCTTCTAAAGAAATAGAGTTAATTTGAGATTGCAACTCGGCTTGTTTCTTGAAATGGCGATGATTAAATGAACTGACAAAATATGACACTATTACGCTTAAAGGAGAAAGAATAATCACTCCTAAGGCCAAAATCCAGTTCGCCACAAGCATCATAACGATGGTTAAAATAATGGTAAATATGCCTTGGAATAAGGTTTTAAATACTGCAAAGATACCATTAGCGACATTTTCAATATCTCTAATTTCTAATTGCAATAAATCACCATGGGTCCTAGTATCAAACTCCTTTATAGAAACACTATTCATCTTTAGATAAATATCTTTTCTCATGTCTCTAATGATATTTTGAGAAACATATCCAATAGTTATTTCAAAGAAATAATAGAAGATTGCACCAACGATTGTTAAAACAAGACAAATGATTAGGTAGGTCAAATAAATATTTTGATCGTTTATGGCGACTGCATCTAACGCTCTTCCGAGCAAGAATGGTTGACTTATCTGACACACAACATATAAAAGACATAGCAAAACACCAAGAGTGATCTTGCCTTTTTCTTTAAATAAGTAATACTTAAGTCTCTTCTTGTTATCCATAACTATTCCTTATTTGTTTGTGTGCGGTAAATTTCTTCATATATTGGACATGTTTTTAGCAAATCATCATGTCTGCCTTTTCCGACTATACATCCTTTATCGATTACGATGATGTAGTCAGAATCCATAATTGAAGATATTCTTTGTGAGACAATAACTTTGCTCATTTCTTTATTTTGTTTTAACCTATTTCTTATCTTTTTATCAGTTAATAAATCTAGGGCAGAAGTTGAGTCATCTAAAATCAGTAGCTCTGGTTTTTTTATTAACGCTCTAGCAATGCATAATCTCTGTCTTTGACCACCAGAGACATTGGTTCCGCCTTCTTTTATTTCTCGATCTAAATTCTCTTTTTGAGCATAGACAAAATCGTAGGCTTCCGCTTCTTTTAAGACCGCCATCATATCTTCTTCAGTGGCATTTGGATTGGCCATTAAGAAGTTGTGTCTAATGGTGCCATTAAATAGAGATGATTTTTGATTAACTAATCCCACTCTACTTCTAAGTTCTTTTAAATCAACATCTTTCAGATTGGCATTGCCATAATAAATATCACCCTTAGTAGGATCCATAAATCTTTCTATCAGGCTGATAATTGTGGATTTACCACTACCAGTACCGCCAATAATGCCTAAAGTCTCACCTTTTTTGATTAAGAATGAAATATCTTTCAAAACATTATTCTGTTCATTTTTGTCGTATGTGAAACAGACATTATCAAACTTTAATAAATCTTCTTTTATTACAATTTGGGTAGGGTTTGTCGGGGAAATCACGCTGTTTTCGATTGCATAGATTTCATTAATTCTTCCACGAGATACTCTAGCTTTAGTCAAATCTAATAAGACAGTAGATAGTTGAACAGTTGCGAAAAATATTTGTGCTAAATATGCCATAGCAGCAATAAGTGTACTAGTTAAAACCACTTTATATGAATCATCACTATTGAATAGAGAAGGCAACATAAAGAAGAAGATTATAACTGTAACTAAAGATGTAATCTCAAAAATTATAGGATTAATCAAAGCATTATTCTTTTGAACTTTGAGCGATTCTTTTTGATATACTTCATTCGAAGTATCAAATTTATCGTTTTCGTATTGTTGGGCGTTAAACGCTCTTACGACCCTGGCACCATCGATTGTGTCACTGGCTTTATTTGAAATGTCATCTAAATCTTTTTGAATATTTTTATAGTTTTTGCTGGATCTTCTCAAAATGAAAGAAAGCGAGATTAAAAGAAGAGGAACAATGCAAGCAAACGCTAGACCGATTCTCCAATCCAAAATGAAGCAGAAAATAATAGATCCTAGCACCACAAATGGAGCCCTAGCAATCAACCTAACAAATATTAAAACTCCACGTTCTACCTGATAAACATCGTTATTTAATGTTGTTTGTAACCTAGCATTGCCATATTTTTCTCGATCTTTTTTGGATAGCGATAAAATCTTTTCAAACAATGATGTTCTTAGTTCACTACCAACATTCACAGCAGTTCTAGCGGCCACATATTGAGCAACCATGGTGATGCAAAATCCCAAAATGCTCATCACCAGAATGATTGCTCCTCCAATAAGAGCGTCACTCAAATTTTGATTATCTGGGACCCAAATTCCAAAAAGGCGGATAAATTTTGCTAAGGCAGACGAGATAGAGTTTGGAATAGCAGAAGGATCTTCGTATCTATTCAAATCGATAATCGCCTTCATGAATAAAGGTATAAGTAAATCAAAAACAGCTTCAATAAGCTTAATCATTGGCCCAAAAACTAGGCTAATAATATTGTGTTTATAACTGTCTTCAACTCTATTAATCATGCTAATTTATGATACACAAGTTTGAAACTCTTTACTACAAATATTTATTTGCCTAAATATTAATATTTATTTGTGGCAATAAAAGAATTAAATATACATATTAAATTTTTAACCTTCTTTGTGCATTATCATTCCATTATTTTAAAAGGGACAATTTAATCTTTGTGTGCTCATTTTGTGTTGGATTAGTTCACACATTTACATCGTATTTGTTATATCATGCATCATCTGACAAATGAGCAAGAAGATGAAAGAAATATCTTTCACCTTTATCAAACATTTATTTATTGATATACTATTTTTTGGTGGTTTACACATTTTGAGGTATTAAAAATGCTATTTAGTGTTGTCGTTCCTGTTTATAACGTAGAGAATTATGTTTCTAAATGTTTAGAAACTTTAATAAACCAGACTTTTAAAGATTTTGAACTTATTATTGTCAATGATGGCGCCACTGATTGTTCCCTTTCAATTTGTAAAGAATATGCAAAAAAAGACAAAAGAATCAGAATCATAACTCAGGAAAACAAAGGTTTAGCGATTGCTAGAAGAACTGGCGCTTTAAAAGCTAAAGGTGATTATATTGTCAATGTTGATTCCGATGACTGGGTAGATGAAAACTATTTAGAAGAAATGGCAAACATTATCAATAACTGTCATGTTGATGTAGTTTGCATGAACCACTACGAAAACGATGATAAATTAATCCAAAACGCGAACTTTAATGACATTATCTTGGATAAAGAAGGAATCAAAAAAGTTATATATCCTTATTTAATAAGGAATGTTAGATATGAATATTTCCGTCCAACTGCTTGGGCAAAAGCTTTTAAAAGAGAGCTATTCACAAATAACACCTGCACCACTCGTATTCAAGTTGGAGAAGATGGGGCAGTTATTTGTCCAATTATTGTTCAATCAAATAATATTTATCTCTCAAGCAAAGCTTATTATCACTATCGCATCAGCGATGGTTCAATGATTCAAAATAAAAAACCTAGGAATTATAGCGATGTCATTAACGTCTATAATCACTTGAAGGATAAGCTAGGTGATGATTTTGAAAAATTCAAATTACAAGTTGATCGTCTTATTTGTCACTTAGCTTTTAACTGTTCAATCACTCAATTCTACGGCGATAGAAGTTATAAAGAGGCCAAAAAAATCATTCTTGAAAATCTCAATAATCCAATCATCAGCGAAGCAATTAAACATATCGATTCCAAGGGATTTAAGGGGAACCTGCTTCGTTATTCATTAAAACATCATCGAATTTATTTGATGAAATTATATAGTTACATCATGTAGGGAGTTAATTTAATTATGAAAATTATTACATGTGCAAGTTATTTCGGAAGTGGCAGCAGCGCTGTTACAGATTTAGTTTCTGAATACGCAAACGTTCACCCAAATACCGAATTTGAGTTCCGTTTTATTCATGATCCAGATGGCGTTAGCGATTTAGAATATCATTTAGTGGAAAACCATAACCGCGAGTGCTCTGGTTATGCTTTAAAACGCTTTATTAAATTCTCACGCTTTAACTCTGGCACATGGTTTAACAAAAAATACGAAAGATATTTCCATGGTAATTATCGCAAATTAACTCAAGAATATATTGATAAACTTACCGATTTTTCTTTTAAAGGCTATTGGCAATACGATTTAGCCGCTAAAGGAAGATTCTGGTACTACTTTATCGGTGTATTTAATAAAATATTTATTAAATTTAAATTTGAAAAGATTCATATTCTTCCTGGAGAAATGACCTATTGTTCTAATCCTGGTGAAGAAAAATTCTTAGAATTAACACAAGACTATACTTCCAAATTGATGGAATGTCTTAACGAAGATAACAAACCATATATGGTTATCGATCAAATTCTTCCTTCTAGCCATATCGATAGAGGAATGAGATATTTTAAAGATGATATTTACACTATCGTTATCGATAGAGATCCTCGAGATGTCTATATGTTATGTAAAACCATTTGGAGATGGGACCATATCTTTCCACATGATTCAGTAGAGACTTGGTGCAAATGGTTTAGATATGTAAGAGAAAGTGCTGGAGAGAGAAGCAAGAACAAGAATGTTTTATACCTCCAGTTTGAAGATTTTATCTATCACTATGACGATATCGTAGAAAAGATTGAAAAATTAACAGGCTTAGATCCAAAAGATCACACCGCTCAATTTACAAGAATGAATCCAAAGAGAAGTTATCACAACACTCAGATTTGGAAGAAGAATACCAAATGGGCAAATGATATAAAGAAGATAGAGGAGCTTCTCCCAGAATTTTTATACGATTTTGACAAAGTCAAAGAAGAAGATGTTGTCGGTGTTGACACAAAAGATACAGGTGTTTTCTAATGAAAAAAATTTTAATTGCGTCTAATCATTTACAAACTGGTGATGGAGTGTGCCGTATTCTCATCTCTTTCGCTAACATGTTAGTAGAAACAGGTAAATATGATGTGACAATCACTTTTATGCTTCGCTTTGATAAGTCTCTTTTACAAATGTTTGATAAAAGAATCAAAATCAGAAGAGCGTTCCCTTTCCCTTGTTTTAAAGGTTATGACCGTTTAATGTCGTTCTTGCCAGGTAGATATCTATATAACCGTGTAGCAAGAAAAGAAAAATATGATTTAGAAATTGGCTTCTGTTGGAGAAACCCCACTATTGCTATTTCTAGTTCAACTAATAAAGACGCCAGGCACATTATTTACACTCATGGAAGTAATCCAGGAAGAGAGTATTATGTGAAAAACGATGCGATGATTGCTATCTCTAGTGAGAGCCTAAAAAAGTATAGTAAAGACATTGATAATCAAATCCCAATTTATCGTTTTTCTAACATCTTTGACGAGCAATTAATTTTCAAACAAGCCGATGAATCCCCCTTATTTTCAAAAAAAGATGGCAGATTCTTATTTGTTACTGTCGGACGTTTAACCATCGAAAAAGGACTCGATAGAATGATGAATGCTGCCCAAAAATTATATGAAGAAGGATACGATTTTGACATTTGGCATGTTGGAGAAGGCAAAGATAGAAAACTATTAGAAGATTTCATTAAAGACCACCATCTTGAAGAAAAAGTAACTCTATTAGGAAACCAGCCAAATCCATATCCATATATGAAACAAGCCGATTGTTTAGTTTGTGCTTCTCAAACTGAAGGCTATTCCACTGCATGTGTTGAATCATGCATTTTGGAAGTTCCTTTTATCTCAACGGCAGTTAGTGGAGCGCAAGATATTGTTGACGAATCAAAAGCTGGAAAAGTATTCCCAAATACAGAAGAAGGTATCTATCAAGGAATGAAATATGTTCTCGATCATAAAGATGAACTACTTTCTTGGAAGAGCAATTTAAAGAAAACAAAGACCTCATTTTATAAAGAAGGAAGAAAAAAAGCATTACTAGAAATACTCGATAAAATCGAATCTATGTAAATTATATATTAATGAAAAATTTTATTTTTCTTTACATATAAATAGATAGAATATAAAATCATTACGAATTTTTCGCAAAATTATGAGTAAGTTAAAAATTAGCGACGAAACAAACATAGCTAGAATCGAGCATAAGAGCAAAAAGAACATGGCCATCGGCACAATCGTTGGCTATCTTGCTATTCTTGTGAGCATTGCTCATGGTTTAATTTTGACTCCAATGATTATGAATAGCGTTGGAGTTGATAACTATGGTCTATATGGTATCGCAACAACTTTAACCGCATTATTCTTAATGGATTTCGGTCTAAACACCACTACCGAGACATATTTAGCTAAACTACGTGCCAGCGGCAACAAAGATAAAGTTCAAAGATTTTTAGCAACTATTTTCAGAATCTATCTGCTTTTATCTATTGCATTTGTCATCATCATTTCTGCTCTATATTTCTTGTCTCCAATTATTTATCGATCCTCATATACACCAGAGCAAATAAGCACTTTACAAATACTTATCATTATCGTTGGTGGATATTCTTTAGTCAGTTTCCCAACCAATACTTTCTCAAGTGTTATTACCACATATGAGAAATTTGGTTTTAACAAATTTGCTGATTTAATCCAAAAGTTAATCTATTTTGGCTTAACCATCGCATGCATTAAACTTAACTGGGGAATCATTGGTATTACCGCAGTTAACGCTGGAAGCGGTATAGTCGCTATCATTATGCGATTCTTCTTCATGCGCTATTATCTTGGCGTCAAACTTGATCCTAGACTCAAAATGGACGCTAGTAAGAAAGAAATTAGATCCATTTTAATGTTCTCCGCTTGGGGATTAGTTATTGCGATTTTATCTAGATTAGTCTATAACATCACTCCTTCTATCTTAGGTATGGTTTCTAGTAGTGACCAAGTTAGTATGTTCATGCTAGTTAACACTATCGAAGGCTATGTCTACATGTTTGGTGCGATGACCGGCACATTCTTCATGGCTAAAGTTGCTAGACTAGAAGCTTCTGGAACACCAGAAGAAAAGCGAGAAAAACTTCAATCGTTAGCAGGAAGAATAGGAAAGCTACAGTTCTTCGTCATTGCTTTAATAATCTTTGGCTTTGCCACGGTCGGACAAGAATTCATATCGTTCTGGCTAAGAGACACTTTAGTGGATTACCCTGAATTCGCTAACATTTACTGGTGTATTCTTGCAATATGCGCATACGAATTAGTACGTATCCCTGAGCTCCCTATTTATAATGCAATGTTGACCGAAGGTCATATTAGACCATTAGCCATTATCACTATTATTAAAGCTATAATTAATGTTGGTTTATCGTTTGTTTTATCTTCATACTATGGCGCGATTGGTGCCTGTGCTGCGATTGCCGCTGCTCGTATTATCGATGTTACGCTCAATAACTTTGTTTATAATAAATACCTTGGTATTTCCATTTCTAGATTCTTTAAAGATGTTTATTTACGTGGCCTAGTCACTATTGTCATTTCATTTGGTCTTGGTTTAGCGTGCCACTTCTTTATGCCAATCGAAAATATCATCGGCAAATTTATGGTCAACGGTATCATCTTTGTGATCACTTATATTTTCTGCACATTATTTATTACTTTCAACAAGAACGAAAGACATTATTACTTGAACATTTTCTTCGAGATTTTACACATCAAGAAGAGAGTTGAAGTTGATGGAGTCGTCCCTGAAGTTCCAGATAAATTCCCTGAAATCGAAGATCTTCAAAAGCAAGAAGAATCTAATGAAGAGAACGCCTCTAAAGAGTCAATCGAAGAAGAAAAGAAAGAAGAAAACAATGGACAAGATTAAAATTTTACAAATTGTCGGCAGCATGAATAATGGCGGAGTCGAATCTTTTGTCATGAGTTATTATCGTCAACTCCATGATGTGTGTGAATTTACTTTCTTATGCTTTGATGATTCCAAAATGATTCCTCAAGAAGAGATTGAATCATTGGGCGGTAAAGTTATTATCGTTCCTTATTTAAGCCATATGGGTGCTTTTAATAAAGCATTAATGAAAGTGTTTGAAGAGAATCATTTTGATATTGTCCATTCTCACTTAAACACCTTAAGTGTTTTTCCATTAAGAATTGCTAAGAAATGTAAACAGCCAATTAGAATTGCTCACTCCCACTCTATCAGTAGCAAAAAAGAAATAAAGAGGCATATTGCTAAGTCAATTTTAAAGTTGTTCTCTAAAACATATGCGAATTACTATTTTGCCTGTGGAGAAGCAACTGGCAGATATCAATTTGGCAATAAAGCCTTTGATGAAGGAAAAGTTACTCTAATTAAAAACGCTATTAATCTAGAAAGATTTAGATTTGATGAAAAGGCTAGAAAAGAACTCCGTGATAAATATGGATTGAGTGATAAAGATTATCTAGTTGGCACTGTTGGTCGTTTTGTTGAAACTAAAAATCAAAAATTCATCTTAGAAGTTGCAAAGAAGAATAAAGATGCTAAATTCTTTATCGTTGGAAATGGTCCATTAGAAGAAGAATTTAGAACATTTATCAAAGATAATAATATCGATAAAGTGCAAATCATCGTTCCAGAAGGCGATGTATCAAAGTTCTATTCTGCCTTTGATTTATTCATCCTCCCAAGCTTCTATGAAGGATTCCCAATTACATCTTTAGAAGCACAAACAAGTGGGCTATATATCATTTATAGTAGTCCTGTTCCTAGAGAAGGTCTTGTAACTGCTTATGGAGAATATATCGATATCGATGAACAATCTATTGATAAATGGAATGAATCAATAAATCAAAAAAGGCCAAGAAAGCCAGAACTATTCGATGTGGTCAAAAAGGCTGGATATGATATCAAAGATTCCGCTCAAGATTTATATCAAAAATATCTTGAATTGCTCAAATAGAAAAAATGCTGAAAACCCAGCATTTTTTTCAAATATCAAACAGATATGCCCTATTTTGAATATTCGCCGTATTCGCAGCCGACATTTTGAGCCTCTATCACATCGACAATTTCGCCTTTATGATATAAGGTAATTATGCCCTTTCCATTACCGCCATTCCATAAGCGATTATGGAGCTTTTTACCATTTGGTGCTTCGTAGTTGATTAATAGCATATCTTCCTTTTGACAAGTGATGTCCACCACCACTATATTTTTCCAAGTTTTTTGTTCGACATGCCAAATAATTTTAGTATCAGTCTCTTCGCTAGAAAACTTAGTTTTGCAATTTGTCCAAAACTTCGAAAAGTTAAATTCGAATTCTCTTCCTTCGTAGTAAAAGGCGGAGAGAAGTTTTCTATTTAAAGCGAATGGTCCAATCTTTGGACGGCCACCGCCGATATCAAACACACTATTAGTGAGTTTTTTGCCACTTATCTTACTCGTTAGATTATTAGAGGATAGCCAAACCCATGGGGAAGTAAAGTCTTTACCCCAGTTTTTGTCACTATATCCATAGGAGTCATCTTTTCTAACTTCATATTCTTCTCCATCTAAGAAAATCGATCCTTCAAAAGAAGATTTCATTCCTTCTGCGTGCCAGAACATTTCAAAAAGTTGAAGTTTTCTAAATAAAGAGGAAGCACCATATCCAACATTAAATGCGATATCTTTATGAATGACTAGATTCCAGTGAATATGGCCATAATCAGACATTAATTCTGGATGGTTTTCCACTTCTCCTTTAGGTACAAAAACATCTCCATAAGTGATGCTTTCCGTTAAATAGCAATCGTCGGCCTTAACATAAAATGGGGCGCCAAAGTTATAATCAATCTTGCTCCAGCCAAAGAAACGATGAAGTTGGAGATGTTTTTTGCCCCAGCAACCGACATTAACCATCAAATAAGAAGGTTTTACATGCTTTGCTTGATTCTCTTCGAGCTGACCTAAAATTGGGTCATATTGTCCAAATTTTGGATTGCATAAAAAGAACTCGATATAAAATGGTTTAGCTTCTCCTGTTTTTTTGTTATAGGCAGTAAAAGAATGCCACCACCAATCGTAGCCTCTTCTTGCTTGTCCGCCCTTTAATTGCAAAGTGTTTCTATTAATGTCGTGTTTATTAAACATAATCAAGTCTCCCATTCATTCTTAGAATGAAACCTTATATATTTTATCACAAAAAGAAAAGATGATGTGATAATTCATCATCTTCAATCTATAAGTCTTTGATTTTTTCTAACTCTTCTGGATGTTTTTTAGGTTCTTTAGTGCTAATAACTTTTGCATCCTTAAATAATTTATCAATTCTCTTTATTGCTTTTGGAGTATCCCCACTACCTGAATAGAATAAGAATGTGATTTTCTTTTCTTTTAAATTTGTTTGAGCTAGCACACTATTTATAGCGGGAGGAAATTGGCCATTCCATACTGGTGAACCAATGACAATCTCGTCATATTCTTCGACGTTGTTATTGTAATCGATAAGTTTGCCTTTTAATTTCATTCCAGCGCGGAATCCACCGGCAAGAATCATGAAGAAAAATGATTTTGGCATCTTCTTTTTTTCTATAACTTTTCTAACATCATATCCTTTTTCTTGTAATAGCTTAGCTAAATAATCACCATTTCCAGTCAGTGAATAATAGATAAATAGTTTTTTCATATTTTGTTACCTTCATAAAAAGTTTAAAATTGTATGCAATCTAAAGCAAGCATTATGACAAAGCCTAGTAAGAAAGACCAGACGCCAAAATGATCATGACCTTCGCTCGTCATTTCTGGAATCATTTCTTCGGCAACAACATAAATCATACAACCTGCGGCGAAAGCGAGTGCCCAAGGCATAATTCCTTGAATTTGCATTGCAAGGAAGAGACCAATAACCGCAGCGATTGGTTCGACAGCACCAGATAACATTCCAAATAAGAAAGCTTTTCCACTTGATCCTGTTTCGCCTTTGATTGGAAGAGACACAACAGCGCCTTCTGGAATATTTTGAATGCCGATACCAATTGCAAGCAACAACGCTCCTACCAGCAAAGCCTGGTTATTTGGTTGCGATAAAGCAACGCCAAAAGCGATTCCAACTGATAATCCTTCTGGGACGTTATGAATCGTAACAGCGAGAAACATCTTTGATGTTTTTGACATCCTCTTTGTCGGCAAGCCTTCATCTTGTTGCTCGGCAGTGTGAAAGTGAGGGACTAGTTTATCAATCCCCCATAAGAACGCGGCGCCTAGAATAACAGAGATAACCACCACCGACCAAGAAGGCATGTATGATACTTCTGTTTCTAACGCTGGCTTTATAAGAGAAAAGAACGAAGCGGAAAACATTACACCTGCCGCAAAGCCGGTAAATATTTTGTTTAGTCTTGGAGAGATATCTTTTTTGCGGATAAAGAAAACAAATAATGCGCCTAATGTTGTGCAAATGAAAATTAAAGGTATTCCAATTAAAGGATAAAGATATTCTTGCATATTTATCTCCATCCAAATAGTTTCTTCACCGCTGTTGTTTTAGTAAAGGAAGTCATTTTATACCCAGTCGGATCTAAAACTATATGAAAATCCTCTTCACTGATGTTTTGCTCTGCAATAACAACTAGCACATTTTTAACGCGTGAAGCATTAGCCTTTTTAACTTTAAAATTCCTTGTTATGGTTTCTTCGACATGGACTTCACACATTCCACATCTCATTCCTTCAATTCCTAAGATATATTTGTTCATAATTATCGCTCCTTGTTTGGTGAGTTAGACACCACTAACTAATATATCACATTGCGCTTCTGTGTGCACACGAAACGATAAAAAGCACCGAAATCAATCGGCGCTATATCGTTTTATCTTCTATATATATTTAGTTAAATGTTATAACAAAACTAATCGAACTATTGTTCTTGTCAACCACTATCTTGCCTTTATGGAGATTGATAATCTCTTGAGCAATGGATAAGCCAACACCAGAACCTTCTTTTTTATTTGATGGTGAACGATAGAATCTTTCCATAATTTGTTTTACATCAACCTCATCATCTTTATCAATTGTGTTTGAAAATCTAAATTCGATTTTACCTTTATTATTTTCACTAACAACAAAGTAGCTACTCTTAGATTCTCCTCCCGTATATTTAAGGGAATTATCTAAGAAAATATGAACTAGTTCATCGATTAAATTTTTATTTCCATGCATCGTCAAATTTCCAGTGATATTATAAGAGAACTTGATTCCTTCTTTTTTAAAAGAAGGCATAAACGATTCAGCGGCGTTCTTACACACTTCATTGACTGAAAAATCATCAAATGGGAATCTAGATGGATCATCTTCTTCTAACTTAGAAAGAGTGACTAACTGATTAGTCATATCTGTTAAACGGTTTAATTGATCACGAATCGATTCACTCCATTCTGACTTACCATTATCCATCTCAATTAAGTCTAAGTCTGCAGAAATAACAGTGATTGGAGTCTTTAATTCATGAGAAGCATTTGTGATAAATCTCTTTTGTTTTGTATAGGCTTCTTCACTAGATTTAAATGCAATTTTAGAAGCAACAATGATTAAACCAATTAGCACTGCGTATGCACCCAAAGAAACTAGAGAAGACACTAATAAGAAGTTTCTAAAGTTATCTAATCGCTCTTTGATATCAACAAATCCAACAAATGTTGTTCCATCTGCTTTTGCTGATTTGGTATATCTAAAGTTGTTATACTTACCTCCTGTAAGTTGATTGTTATAGACCTTTGTAGCTAAATCCTCACATTCTGCTTTTGATAAAATGAACATCTGACGATTATCAGTTTCTCTAATTGAACCATCTTGGTTAAAAGAAACAACAAAATAATGTTCTTGCTTTAAATTATCTGGGAAGCCAGCCTGACTTCCTGGACCTTCATCTGGTTTTGGACCTTTATTAATGATTTCGGTGAGTGTATTTTTAGCGTTATTTTCAATAACAACATAGTTAGAGATATTGATTGACGCAATGGTGATAAATAAGACGAAAAATACCGATAAGGCAGAAATTAATATAAATTTTCTTCTTAATTTTTTAATCACTTTTTATACTCCAAATAATATCCTTGATATCTGATTGATTTGATCTTAACTTTCGAATCAATCGATTCTATTTTTTTTCTTAAATATGAGATGAAAACCCAAACATTTTCATTTGTGGAATATGCTTCGCTATCCCAAGCATCACGGGCAATCACATCTTGAGAAACAATATTGCCATTTCCTTTCACTAATAATAGGAGAATATCCATCTCTTTTTTTGATAAATTCGCTGACTTTTCGCCACATTTAATAACATATTTATTAGAATCAATTTCTATGTCACCGTAATTCACTTCTTTATCATTATTATATTCTTGTGCTTTCCTTCTTCCTAAAGCGCGAATTCTCGCTAATAATTCTTCGGTATTGAATGGTTTAGGGAGATAGTCATCTGCCCCAAGATCTAATCCAGTAATCTTATCTTCCACTGTACTCTTCGCGGTTAATAAGATAATTGGGGTTTGAATTCCATCTTTTCTCGCTCTACTTAAAACTGTTAACCCATCAATTTTAGGAAGCATGATATCTAAGACAATCACATCATATTGATATTCTCTAATATATTCTAAGGCTTCCTCTCCATCAAAGGCGGAATCCACAATATATGAATTCCGCTTCAATAGAGTAGTTAAAGCTTTGTTAAGTTGAACGTTATCTTCGACTAATAAGATTTTCATTCTTCTATTCTACTTTATTTCTTTCATTTAAGAAATAGTAACTGAATTAGATGATTGAGTCCAAGAAAGCACTGCTGTTCCACTTCTAGAAAGGGTATATGTACTTCCAGTAGTGAGGGAGCTGGAATAGATTTGGAAAGATCCGTAGATATAGTCATTAGTGAAACTAACTTCTAAACCAGTTCCAGATAATGTGTAATTACCCGCTGCTAAAGATATAGAAGAGCTTGTATTTCCATATGCTCGCCAGCCTGGTCCTCCTCCTGAGAATCCACCACTAGATGAATTAGCGCCACTAGTGCCAGCGTATTTTACTGTACTACTTGCAGTTGGAGATTTTTCTAATCCGTTAAAAGCGATTAGGGTTCCACCAGTCATCGAGATAGTGCCATCAACATCCATTCCAGTAGACATTCCACTGCCAGTTGTTCCTGGAGATCCTCTAGTAACAATTGTACCACCGCTTAATGTGAAGTTGCCATTGCTATCGATACCATCGGTATCGCCGCTTTTTACCGCAACATCAAGATAGCCATCTGTCATTACGAATGCACAACTATTGAATGATTTTTTCGAACAGTTCACTCCATCATCAGTACCATAGATGTAACTATATCCACCATTGATATTGATGTAATTTGCTTCATAACCTTCGGTTGCACCAGTGACAACGATTTTGCCACCGTTAACTGTTAAGGTGTTATCAGCATGAAGTCCATCATCACCACTTGCGACTTGGATTAATCCATCATTAACTGTGATATTTCCAAGACCCTTATTTCCGTTTTCTAAGGCATCACCATAGTTAGCGTGCACTGCATCATCACTAGCAGCTACGACAACTGTGCCCTTATTGATAGTGATTTCGTTAGCGGCTTTTAGACCTTTTTCGCTATCGGCTTTAAATGTCGATCTATTGTAGTTAGAGGAATATGTGCCAGCCTTAATAGAAACTTCTGTTGGGGCTTCGCTATCAAGCTCATCAACTACAATGTTATAGCTTGCATCAATCGCGTCATGTAAGGAATCAACATACACTGTTCCACCATTTATGGTGATGGTTCCCCTTTGTTTACCTTTAGAGGATAAATCACTATCATCAGTTTTGATGCCGTTTCCAGTCACTGCATAAGCTTGGACAGTTCCAGAAGTAATGGTTACACTATCTTTTCCCTTAATTGCGTTATTATATCCAGTTGATTTTAAGGTTAACTTTTGGATAGTTAAATCTTTTGAGGTATGGACGCCATTATTGTAATTTCCAGTAACCACCAAGGTACCAGCACCTTTAAGTTTTAAGTCGATATCAGCACTGATCGCGCCTTCTCCTTGAGAAGCTATTTCTGTAGTCTTTGCGCTTCTGTTATCTTTGATAACATTATCAGTATCATTTTTAGCGGAAACCTCCAATTTGGATCCACTAACAGCCTTGATTGGAGAATCTTGATCATATGAGATGGTGACTCCATTAAGCTCTAGAACAACTTCATCATCATCTCCAGCTTCGATAAGAATTTGGCCTTCAAGTTTACCTTCTAAAACATAAGTTCCAGCTTTTGTGATTCTATAAATATTACCATCTTTGGAATATTCTCCATCTTCAGTAGAAATATCAAATTCACTTTCTACTTCTTCAACCTCGATATCTACTGGATCTTCAACGGTGATTTCTTCATTATAATCATAATCTGAACCAGTATTTGTCTCGGCACCAGTACCAGTATCAGCACCGGTATTTGCTCCTGTATTAGTGCTAGCACTATTATTAGCGGTCGCACAACCGACTAAGGTAAGCATTGCTAATAATGATAATGGGATTAATAATCTTTTCTTCATGGTTTTATCCTCCTTTTATAAAGCTTTATTGCCTTCCACATATGGAAGTAATGAAATTTCTAAGTTTGAGTTTTTAATTCTTAATTCATCAATGAGAGCTTTTTCGCTATCTTTAACAAGTAGTTCGACTTTATAAGATAATCTGAATAAGCTACCCATGCCTGTGGTTTTGATTTCCACTAGTTCGTATGATTTTAAGTAAGTTTTTAAGATGGCGTCGAATGCTTCGTTATAGTCAAGATCTTCTGGGATAGTGATTTTAAGAAGTTTATCTTCACCAATTCTTTTGAATTTAAAGATATTAAATGATGATAGTACGACATATAACACTGCGAGAGCGAGCGCTAAGATTAGGGCAATAACCACATATCCTAAGCCAGCGATTAAACCGAACGCTACCCCACCAAAGAGAAGTAATAATTCATCTGCTCTACCAGGTGTGCTTCTAAATCTAATTAAGCCTAATGCGACCGCGATGGTAGCGATTCTTACTGCTCCAGTAGTCGTATCATCTAAGAAAATGGAGACCATAGAAATGACGCTCGCGACAATCATTGGCATCAAGATTGAGGTGATAAAGAAGCCTTTACTCGCTCTAAATTTAGTTGACGCTATAAGCGTATAAACTAGACTGATACCTAATGTTATACCAATGATAATTAATGAGATCATTGTTTTGTCTAATGATGTTAATAAGTTAAATAGTGATTCCATAGCTTAATCCTCCTTTAACACTGATTTGGACTTTGTTATTGGCGAATATTTCTTTTTTAAATGGTGCTTTGTTCATCTCTTTTTTATGAGCAGTTCCTACTTTAGAAAAGCTTGATTGATAAATTTTTTCTTTAGTTAATATCTCCGCTAACCAGAGAGGAACAGAATGTTGAACCTTGATTTCTAATATCGCTTCTCCTTCTTTTAATAGAGGTGTTCCTTCTAAAGAAGTATGGAGATTGAGGTTTTCGGTGCGATACCTTGGATTCATATCAAGCGTGATTCTTAGATCAGAATTCTCTTGATAATAAGCAATGCGATCATAGATGATGAGGTATTTAGGTTCTAAAGTTCCATATTTTTCTTTGAAAGCAAGTAATTCTCTAGAGATTTGTTCTTTATCAAATTCTTCTTCGCCTTTGAAGAATCTTTCTGCCTTATCTTCAACTGTGGCGATTCTTCTTTTATAAACAATTTTTTCGTTCTTTCTTTTGATTTCTAAGAAGACTGGGGTATCTTCTTTAGCTAATCTATAACTTCTTAATCTGATTTTTTCTTTATATAGAGGTTTTTCAATTGACCTATTTATTAATGTGTAGTTAGGAGTGTCATAATAGATAGAACTAATCGTGGTTAATCCATATTTATCAACTTTCATATGGTCTAGGACTTTAGTCTTAAATACATCAACTTGCTCTTTAGTTAAGACATATTTGAGTTCGTATCTTTTCATGACTGAGATGATTTCTTTTTTCATACTTTCTTTCCTCCTTGTGGCTATATCCTAACAAGTGAACCTTAAATCAAACTTAAATAAAAATAAAAAAGAGTTGTTTTTTCGCAGCCCTTTTACTTAGTAATAATATATTTTCTTAAGTTGCTTCAAACATAATAAACCTATAGAGGAGCTGAAAAGTAAAAATGGCCTTATTCAAAAAAGGTCATTTTTTTACAGAAAAATACAAAAAACTGACACAACATTATCTATTATGTCAGTAGCAATCGAATGGCCATTTTGGATTATTTTGATACATCCGGACACTTTTATGAAAAACCGGACAGCCTTAAACAAGTCGATAAATTTATTATTTATTGAAAACTTTTATAACATAAAAAGCAAAATAAAACCATCAGATAATTGGCTCATTTTTATTTAATAATTTCTTGTAAAGTGAATCCATCAATATAGCCCCTAGTGGAGCGGTAATTAATATTGACACCACCGCGGCAGTGAGAACTAGTGTTCCGCAACTTAAGCCTTCACTCAATGCAATCGCGCCAATTGAAGCTTGTACTGTTGCCTTGGGCAAATATGAAATGATAATAAATATCTTTTCTTTCCAGGTAAACTTCGTGGCTATCACGCAACATATCACACCTAAACTTCTGAATATTAGTGCGATAAAGATTAATCCTACGATGATTGCGCCTTCTTTGGAAAAAGCATAATGTACATCAGTAGCGATTCCCACTAATGCAAAAAGAAGTATTTCGAAACCTTGCCATAATCCGTTATACGATTTTTGGATGTCCTTGGCTTCTTCTTTCTTAAAGATATTGACGACTAAAGCCATTACTATAATCGCTAACAAAGAAGAAACACTAAAATATGGTTTTAAGACGCTTTCTAATGCCAACATGCCAAACGATATACCAAGCATAAGAATAACATTGATAATTTTATTTAGTTTCAGATAGCGGATGATTAAAACCATTAAGAATCCAACGCCAATGCCCAAAGCAATGCCGCTTACTATTGAAATTGGAATTTGAGAAATACCCCAAACATCAAATGTCGAGGTAGTTACTAGATTCTTGAATGAATAAAAAAGAACAATAACGAAGATATCATCACATGATGCTCCCGCCATAACTAGTTCGGGGACACTATGTTCTTTGCCATATCCTTCTTCCATTAATTTAATCATTCTTGGAACAACAATTGCTGGAGAAACCGCAGCAAGAACAGAGCCAAGAAGCAAAGCTTCTAAATAGGATATTCCTAAGAATAAAGGGGCAAATATAGTAATGCCAATAATCTCAAAACAAGCAGGGACGAAACACATTAAAATAGCGGGTCTTCCAATCTTTTTGAGATTGTTGATATCTAAAGACAAACCAGATCTTGTAAGAATAATTACTAAAGCAATTTGTCTTAGATATGAAGAGATTGACAATAATGTATCATCAACAATGTTTAATAGCGACGGGCCAATTAATATTCCAAGTATGATATACCAAACTAGTTTTGGGAGTTTGATTTTTTCAAAAATAAAACCACCAAGTATGCCACCACCAAAGATAATAAATAAGGATAGAAATATATTCATATAATCTCCAATCTGCCATAGAAATTAAAAAGCTGATCACTATGACAAAAAAGTCATAGACGTCATCAGCTTTATTCTTGCGGTTTTCTATTTCTAGAAGGGAGACATCATTCCCTGTGATGATTATATCACAAATAAATAAAAACAGTACTGACATTGTATCGATACTGTAATTAACGTTTGGTTAAGTTTACTAAAAATGATACAAATTGAGCCACCCCTTATTTGATCACTTTTTGAAATTTAAACATTTCCCATATGTCTTCTGGAACATTTGGTTCTGAATAATGCTCATTATAATAAGCAACAATATGAAAGCCCAATTTGTTTACATAAAAATGAATGTTTCTCTTTTCAAAACAAGGAGTAACTGTTTCCCAAACTTTGATATTATTATGAATTCTTTCAATTTCCTTCCATGCTGCTTGTCCTATTCCTTTTGAGTGGCAGCTTGGATTAACAAAAAATATTTCTAAATCGCCTTGATTATTATCAATAGAAATAATGATTCCACCGACAGGTTTTTCATCATCTAAAATACGATAGGCAATTTTTCCTTTGTGGTGAATGGAATTTAATATGGTTTCTCTGGAGATGATTTCTCCTTCTTCCTCAAATTGTTCTTCCATCTCACTTTGTGAGAAGTATTGTTCCGCTCCATACTTAAAAGCGTATTGATTGTCTTTGATGAATTGTTCTTCATCTCTTTCTTTTAATAACTCTAATCTGACTGACATATATCTTCCTCCTAGGCCAAATAAAAAGCCCGATATTGCGAGCTCACTCGGCATCTTATCTAACGGGCGGCCGACATATTGTCTCCCCTACGCTACGGCGTACAGTCCTCTGATGCATTTATATTATAAAAGAAAACAGTACCGGATGGTACCGATACTGTCGTTTTATTGTTTTTTTATTTTTTAAGCATTAATGGTAATAATGCGGAGATAAGTCCATAAGTCACCGTTGGGAAAGAGAAGATCAACTTAGATAAATCTTTTGCGGTAAGTTTTTGATTGATAATGATGGTTAATAAATCGAGATATTCACCAGCGTTTTCTGATAATATTGCCGCACCGACGAGTTCGTTTTTCTTATTAAAGACGAAGGTGAGATGTTCATTAGCGTCATTGCCATTGGCCCAAGACATCGTCTTACCGAGTTCTACTTCTTCAACGCGATAGCCTAATTCTTTAGCCTTATTTGTGTCGACACCAACTTGACCGATACGTGGTAAAGTGAAGACTAAATTAGGAATTACGGGGTAGGTGATTTTTCTTTTTAAGAAACCAGGTAATAAGATATCTAAAGCGATGTAATTAGATTCAAATTCCGCGGTAGGTGTTAATTTAGGAACTTTTTTATCGATGACATCACCACTAGCGTAGATGTTTTTCACTTTCGTTCTTAAA
>JAILBR010000060.1 GCA_024680795.1 Bacilli bacterium
TTAAATATTACAATGAAGAACGTATTGTGGTGGCTTTAAAAACTAGTCCATTAAAATACAAAATGATGAAGCAATTAAATAGTGTATAATACTAGGTGCCAGTTCGATTGAAAAAAGTCCAATGGATTGGGGTAAGAACAAATCGTTTACTTTCTCTGATACAATGTCAGAGATTTTTTCTATTTTGACCCCATTTTATTGGATTTTGACTATATAAAGATTTAATATGATAGATTTTTGTCAAAAACAAAAAGGAAATAATGGCAAAAATATTGAGAATATGGCAAAAATGTGATATCATTTTAATGAGAGGTGATAAGTATGTACTGTGAATCAGAAGTTGTTGAATTAAAAGAAAAATATGTAGATGCAATTGTTAGAGATATAGTTGCTTTCCTAAATGCCAATGGTGGAGATATCTTTGTTGGTGTGACTGATTGGGGCGATGTTTTAGGCATACCAGATAAAGATTTGGACGAAACACAAAGAAAAATTTCGGATATCATCACAATGCAAATCGAACCAAATCCACAAAACGAATTATCAACCACTTTATTAAATTATGATGGTAAAAGAATAATTAAAATATCAGTTCCTAAAGGATATAAGCCTATTTACTGTATTAAGAAATATGGTTATTCATCCAAAGGATGTCTTATTAGAGTGGGCACAACTTGTAAAGAAATGAGCCCAGAAGAAATAGAATATCGTTATTCAAAAAACTTTATTAATAATGATTTCATTTTAGAAGCACCTGCCCATTATTCTCCTTTATCTTTTGATATGATGAAGATCCTTTTAACAAGCAGAGGATACCACATAAATGAATTATCTTTTGAACAGAGTTTTAATTTAGTAAGAAAAGATGGCTCTTACAATTTGATGGCGGAATTATTATCTGACAAAAATATGGTGCCAGTTATCTTCGTTAAGTTTGATGGAACTGATAAAACATCAATTTCTCAAAGAAGTGATTATGGTGATCAAAGTGTTTTATTAGGTCTTCAAAGATTGAAAGATAGATTAATTGCTGAAAACATATGTGCTACCGATACCACAGTGAGACCGAGAGTAGATAAATATTTATACGATATTGACTGTGTCAATGAAGCTTTAGTTAATGCATATGTTCATAATGATTGGACCATTTCTGAACCATTAGTATCTTTTTACAAAGATAGATTAGAAATAACTTCTCATGGTGGTATCCCAAAAGAGATAACGATGAATGATTTCTTTAATGGTGTTAGCCATCCTAGAAACTCATTATTGATGAGGATATTTTTGAAACTCGGAATTGTTGAACATACGGGTCATGGTATTCCTAAGATTATTAGCAAATACGGAAAAGAAGCTTTTGACATACATGATACTTACATCAATGTTATCATTCCTTTTAACAAAGATATTGTCAGTCAAATGTCAGGTGGCAAAAATGATGGCAAAAATGATGGCAAAAATCTATTTAACAACGACTTAACCGAGAATGAAAAGAGGGTGCTGTTAGAACTCATAAATAATCCAAGCATTCCATACGACACATTAGTAGTGGAACTCAAAATATCAAGAAGGACAGTGTCCAGAATATTTGTTTCTTTAGTAGAAAAAGGTTATATCCAAAGAGTTGGGACAAACAAAAAAGGCTATTGGAAAGTAATAAAGTAACAGCAAGTAACAAACGGTTTTACGTTGAAATGTTGATAATAAAAGCAGAAGGGGGATGACCTTATGGAATTTAAAGATAAATTAAGAAATCTTAGAACCGAAGCAGGTTTATCTCAAGAAGCTTTGGCCGATTTAGTTCATATATCTAGAAGTGCAATTGCTAAATATGAAAATGGTAATGGTAAACCAAGCGAAGATACTCTTAAAGCTTTAGCACTTTACTTCGGGGTAGACATCAAAGATTTAAGGGATGAAAAAGATATAAAAAAGGAGAGAATCAGTTTTGCTTTCACTATTGTGTTGATCTCAATTTTAGTAACTACCTTAATATTATTTTTCATTCCGATGTATTTTGTGCCTTTAAGAAACGTTGTTAATTGGCATAGCAATAATTGTTATTACAATGAATCAACTGGCGAAACAATTTGCTACCCTACTTCACATGTTGAATATGGGTTTAGAAGCATAGCTAATCTGCATTATTATGGATTAATATACGCTGCGATCCCTCTTGTTTCTTTATCAATAGTGTTAGGGATTTTGTCGTTATTTAGATTCAAAATTAAAAGATATCTTTTCATCTCATTTTTGATAACAACTGCAATTGCTTTAATATTTGCTGTTTTGTCATTTGTTTTAGATTGTCGAGTTGATTTTGAAGTAATGGCTGTCTAGCATTTTTTTGTTACTGTTAAATAAGTTGTATTTTAAAAAGGAAGGTGCAAAATTAAAAAAAAGATAAAAATTAGTAAGGTTGCATTTTCTAGAGACCGTTTGCAACTTTGTATCACAATTGGTCTAATAACTCAGATAATTCTGATATAATATCGTAGATAGAGTTTTTTCGTCGTGGACTTTAAGAAAAAAATACTTGATAATTGTAGGTATGATAGACAATTGAGCCTGAACCAGGGGGGACAAAATTCCCGAGGGGGGGGACAATTGTATTAAAGAAGGTAAACTATTCCAGATAGCTAAAATGCACGTGTCCTAGGATGCGTGTTTTTCTTTATCATTCGGGTGTGTTATATGTCTTGATTTAACATTAAATAGTTAAAACTAAGGATATGTGTTATATTATTGAAAGATAAAATCACCTATATCCTTTCTTATCTATCTTTTTGTAAATATAAAATTTCACCAGAAGATTTTCCCATTGAAGGAAAAATAGTATCGGATGCTGATAGATTAGATGCAATAGGGGCAATAGGTATTGCTAGAGCCTTTTCTTATGGTGGAAGCCATAACCGCAAGATGTATGGAAGTAGTGATTTCACAATTAAGCATTTTGATGAAAAATTATTAGTTTTAGATAAATATCTATATCTAGAAGAATCAAAGAAAATAGCGGCAAAAAGAATGAAATTATTGCGACAGTTTTATAAAGAATTCAAGCAAGAAATAGATTAACTATTTAGCATTCGCCAAAAAAGTGAACAATAAAAGCACTTTCTTATATTAAAGTCGGCAAAATTAGGTTAAACTAATGTATGAGGCACTGACTTTTATTTATGAAAATTTTAAGAACTATTGGAAGATATTTCTGCTATTGTGGGGTAGAAAAAGACGAGTACAACACCATCAAAAAAGATGCGTATGTCTCTAATTTTGAGGTATGGAGAATTCTCCACATCTTAATGGATATCGCTTTTGGCGCCTTATTCATCAGCTCTTTGCTCAATGAATTTATGGGTATCAATAAGTATTTTTATCTCGGTGCTTTAATTTATTCTTTACTTGCGACAATCTTATTTTTCGTCCTTAAAAAAGATTCATTGATAGGGCAATTCTTGATTTACCTATCGATATCTGTCTTATTCTTATTCGCATGTTTTATCACATCTAATAAACTCAATGTTCCCGCGATTACCTTCATTGCCTTTTTACTAATTACACCGATGTTTATGGTGGATAAACCATATTTTATGTCAATAGAGCTAATCGTGGCTTCCACTGTTCTTCTTATATGGATGTATAATGTCAAAGATATAAATACTTGGAGAATTGATTTAGTTAATGTTATAGCTTTTACTTTTATCGGTATTTTTATCCATGTCATGATCAATTCTTTCCGCGTTAGGCAATTCTTATTGATTAGAAAAATCAAAATCCAAAAGGATATCGATGACTTAACCGGATTAAAGAATAAGGCCGCTTTAACAGAAGATATCAACACATTTATTAGAAAAAAAGAGAATAATAAAGGGTTATTCTTTGTTTTGGATATTGATTATTTCAAAGCCTTCAATGACACATATGGCCATGATGTCGGTGATGAAATCCTCAAAGAATTAGGTAAGTTCTTTAAAGAAAAATTCCCAGGAGATGATATTGTTGGCCGTTTTGGTGGTGATGAATTCATCATCTTTATCAAAGATAATAACGATATTGAATTCGCTAGAGAACTCGCTGAAAGCATCTATAATTCCGCCGCAGAAAAAGTCGTCTTACCAGATGAGAAAAAACTCGGTTTAAGTATGGGCATCGCTATTTATAGTGGTGCAGAAAAACACTATTCAGAAATCTTTAAAAAAGCCGATGTGGCCTTATATAAAACCAAAGCCCATCGCGAAGTCAAATATTCCATCTTTGAAGAATAAAGCTTCGCTTCTATTTAATAACTAAATCTTCATCTATGAAGAAAATGGAAATCCTGATTATTTAGCCAAGGCTAGAGAATATGCCGAAGGATCAGTAGATTATGCCTTAAAATATCTTGGAAAAGATACTTCTTTCTATTCTCGCACTGCGGTTGCTTATATGCAACTTGCGGATGTTTGTATAGCTAGCCAAGAATATGAGAAGGCTCTTGAGCTAGTTGAAAGTGCCTATGAGATTATGTTCTCATTATTTGGAGCTGAAGACCCTGATTCAGTTAACGTATCATCCCGTAAATCGACAATCCTTTATCATTTAGGGCGATATGATGAAGCTCTATCGCTAGGCATGAGAAATATTGAACTATACGATAAATTTAGTGGCAAACTAAACTATCTTAGATTAGAACAACTCGTGACAGTATATAAATGCTATCTAAAAGTTGGTTCCCCAGAACAAATTAAAGATATGAGAGACAATGTTTTAACAATAGGTGAACAGTTACTCTCAAAAGATTCAAAACAGCTAAAAGAAATAACTGATTTAAATAAGGATTAATAAGCGTTTAAGGGAGAATTAGATATGGCAAGAATCAAAAGATATTGCGGAAATTACATTTTAGAAATCAATAATGGCATGGTTAAAGAATACTGTGGCCGTTATTTATATGAGGTTACCAATGGCCGTGTAAAGGATTATTGTGGACCTTATATTTATGATTTATCTGGAAAGTATATTAAAAGATACTGTGGTAATTACCTTTTAGAATTTGATGGAAGATATATTAAAAGATACTGTGGCAATTATATCGCAGAAGTCACAGGTAGATATATCAAACAATATTGTGGAAACTATCTCTATGAGATAGATGGTTCCTTGTCTAACGACGAACTGATGGCGCTTATCGCAATCTTATTTGCTTAAACCGCTCTTGTATATTTTTCTAAGAAAACTCTTTCTTCTTCATTCATATAAGGAGAAAGTTTTTCATATACATCTTTATGATACGTATTAAGAACATCTTTTTGCTTTTGCGTAAGTTCATCAACATTTATACCGTCTAAATCAAATGGACAAAGTGTTATGCATTCAAAACCAAGGAAGTGGCCGAATTCTGTAGTACCTTTATCAACACATAAAAGTTCTGTTTCGTGTCTAATGCCATATTTCCCTTCTAAATAGATGCCAGGTTCGTCAGTAGTAATCATATTTGGTACGAGCGTTCCAGAGTCATTCCTTTCAGGAACTATTTTCCATCTGAATCCATTAGGACCTTCATGGACATTCATTAAATAACTAACTCCGTGACCAGTACCACACTTATAGTCAATCAGCTCATCCCAAATTGGGCCTCTAGCTAAAATATCAAGGTTTATTCCTTTGCAGCCTTCTAAAAATATAGCAGCGTGGAGATTTAAATTCGCTTGTAGCACTAAAGTGAAGTGATGTTTTTCTTCTTTAGAAATAGGACCAAGGATAAAAGTACGAGTAACATCAGTGGTTCCTTCATAATATTGGCCACCAGAATCCACTAATAACATGCCTTCTTTCTTCAAAGGGACATCAGTTTCTTTGGTAGCGGAGTAGTGCATCATTGCTGCATGCTCTTTATATCCGCAAATCGTGTTGAAGGAAGGCTCAATATAGTTTGGCTGCTCACTTCTTAACTTATATAGATAGTCTTGAGCGGATATCTCGCTCATTTCAATCTTTCCGACATTAGTTTTTAACCAATACATGAACTTTGTAAGTGCAACACCATCTTTGATGTGAGCAAGTTTTAAATTTTCGACTTCAACATCGTTTTTAATGGCCTTCATAAGATAAGTTGGATTTTCTTCATCAATGATTCCGTTATGAATGTGAAGATAAAGTGAATAATTGACCTTGCTTGTCTCAAGCATCACCTTGTCTATTTCTTTTTCTAAATCGCTAGCGATGTCATCATAATCCTTGATAGAAACGTTATTAGAAAGGAGATAATCCCTAACTTCATTAGTGATTTTATCCTGGTCAATATATAGAGTTGCATTGTCATTTTTAATAAGAAGATAACTTAGGAAAACAGGGTTACAAGGAATGTCGTTTCCTCTCAAATTCAGAGCCCACGCGATATCATCTAAAGTAGTGATTAATAGCGAATTTGCCTGGCAATTTGCCATTATTTTTCTAATTCTTGCTAGTTTTGACGATATTTTCTCCCCAGAATACTTATCCTCTAATATCCATAATTTCTCTTTTGGAAGAGGAGGCCTATCTAACCACAATTCCTTAACTAAATCGATATCAACTAACTGTCCATTGTGAGATTTAGCAAGGTTGCTATATTTGAGCCCTTGTTTAATAGAAATGTATTTTGCGTTAACACCAAGATTTTCCCCATCTTGAAGAGTGCTATTAAGTATTTCTTCTAAAGTAGGAACTCCCGGTTCGCCCATCTTCATTAAAGTGATGGATGTATTCTTGATTTGATTTTCAGCTTGGATAAAGTATCTTCCATCAACAAATAAGAAACTATTATTTTTGGTGATGACTAGTGTTCCTTGACTACCAGTGAATCCTGATAAGAATTTTCTTTCCTTGAAATATTCAGATACATATTCAGAGGAGTGGTAGTCATTAGTGGGGACAATATACGCTCCGATATTATGTTTAATCAGTTCTTTTTGAATTAGTTTTATATTTTCATTAATCATACTCATGCACCTCACGATAAATATTATTCTTTTAATAAGAAAAATAAAATGATAATGTAATCCATAATAAAAATGGAGAGTAACATTATGAAAAAATATACACTCATCACTGGTGGCGCGAGCGGACTAGGAATTGAACTATCAAAAAGATTCGCCAAAGACAAACATGACTTATTATTGATATCTTCCAATTTAGATAAGCTAAATGCCGCTAAAGAAGAATTAGAAAAAGAATATGGAGTGGAAGTTAGAGTCCTCGCTCTTGATTTATCTGATAATCGTAACTTTAACAAAGTTAAAGAATATGTAGAAAATAACAATATAAAAGTAAACAATCTCATTAACTGTGCTGGATTTGGTGATCGCACAGATTTCAAAGATATGGACATTGATAAACAAATCAGAATGATTGAACTCAACTGTAACTGTCCTTTATATTTAATGAGGCTATTTGTTAACGACATGATTAACGAAAAAGAAGGTCATATCATGAACATTAATTCAATTGCTGCCTTCTTCCCTGGCCCATATATGTGTACATATCACGCTAGTAAAGCGTTCTTATTAAATATTAGTGAAGCCATTGAAAGAGAACTTAAAGGTACAAATGTCAAATTAACAACTATTTGCCCTGGACCATTCACATCCGACTTTGTTGCTAAAGCTCATAATGATTATACTTTTAAAAAGATTAAACCTATCCCCGCTAGTAAAGTAGCAGATATATCTTATGAAGCATTTAACAAAAATAAATCTTTAAGAGTCATCGGCTTCAAGAATAGACTATTAATCTTCCTAACTAGATTAGTTCCTAGAAAACTAGTTACTAATGGCTCGGTTGGTAACATCAAGCAAGAATAAGAAAAGAATCGCCCGTTGGCGATTTTATTCTTTGTTGAGGATCATTTCTTTAGCATAATCTAGCTGGCTTTGTGTGACTTTGCCACCGCTGATCATTGATGCTATTTCATATATCTTTTCTTCTAAAGATAATTCCTTAATGGTGGTGTATGTTCTTCCTTTAACCACTTTTTTAGATATCTTAATATGACTATTTGATAAAGAAGCAACTTGAGGAAGGTGAGTAATTGATATTACTTGTGTGCTTAACGATATATTAAATATCTTTAATGCAACTTTGCGAGCAATTTCCCCGCTTATACCTGTATCAACTTCATCAAAGATGATAGTGGAAATCTTTTGCGATTTTATGAATAAAGCCTTGATGGCAAGCATGATTCTACTCATTTCGCCGCCAGAAACAACTTTGGCTAGTGGTTTTAAACCTTCACCAACATTTGTTTCAATTAAGAAATCTATTTCATCTATCCCGTTTTCTTTGAAGATATCTAAAGATAAAGAAGGAGATTTTTCACTAGTTGCAAAAGCAATTTGGAATAGAGATGATAACGCTAAATCTTTTAAGTTGGCCATTAATTCTTTTTCGATGGTTTTGCTAATGCCTTTACGAATTTCACTTAGTTCTTTAGCGGCCTCATAAGTTTTATTATATGCTTCTGATAATTCTTTTCTCTTTTCTTCTAAGGATATATCTAAATCTTCATCGCTTTGTAAAAGGGTCTTTAATTCTTTTTGATATTCGATGAGTTCTTCTATGCTCTTGCCATATTTCTTTTTAAGAAGAGCAATATCATTTCTTCTGGTTTCAATCTCATCTAGTTCTTTTGGATTGTAATTGATGTGATTAAATTTATACTTTAAATCATCATAAATTGACTCTAGTTCGTAGTAGTAATTATTGAGGCTCTCATATAATGGTCTATATTCACTTTGATAATCTTGTAGCTTTTCAAGGTTTTCTTTTATTTGATAAATATCATCAAGTGAGTCTTTATCAATTGTGGACTTTATTTCGGCGAGCAAGTCATAAATTTTATCGTAGTTTTTAAGAAAATCCGCTCTAGAAGTAAGATCTTCTTCTTCGCCGACAACAAGGTTATATGCTTCTAGTTCTTGTAATTCAAATTCATATGTTTCTCTTTCCTTTTTTATGTGGTCTATTTTGTTAGATAACGCAACAAAGTCGGCCTCTTTTTGCCTTAAAGCATCTAAAAGAAGGAGATATTTTTCTTTATATTCGTTGACTAAATCAAATCTATAACCATCAATAATATCTAGATAATTCTCTTTATTAAGGAGTTTAACCATATCAAATTGTTGATGTATATCTGCAAGATATTTGCTAACGGTCTTTAATTCATTTAAAGTGATTGTTTTATCATTAATTTTAACAACGTTTTTACTTTCTGAAATGGTTCTTGAAACAGTGATGGTGTTATCACTATATGGAATATCTAATTTATCTAAAGCAGAATTTAATCTAGCGTTTCTAAAAACGAATATTCCTGTAATAGTGGCCTTATCTTCACCATTACGAATCATTTCTAAAGACGCTCTTTCTCCAAGGAGAAGAGATATAGAATCTATAATCAAACTTTTACCAGCGCCAGTTTCACCTGTTAATACTGTTAAACCTTCTTTGAAGGAAATATCAATATCTTCGATGATAGCGAAATTTTTAACACTCAATTTTGTTAACATGCAAATATTATATATTTATTATGCGTATATATACAAGAGGATAAATAGTATTTTTCAAAAATAAAATTTTTGAATACATCGTTTTTTATAATAATACTTGAATAATTGCTCAAATGTTCAATATAATATAGGCGAGGTGAGGATATGGAAAGTAAAAAACAAGAACTTAACTTAGAACTAGATGACTATATCGAAGATGTTGCAGATCTATTTAAAATACTCGGCGACAAAACAAGAACAAAGATTCTCTCGGTATTGCAAAAAGGGGAAGCAAACGTCTCAACAATATCTGAACTAGTGGGATTACCAATATCCGCTATCTCACATCAGCTTAGAACTTTAAGACAAGCTAAACTGATTAAACCTACAAAAGTGGGAAAGGAAGTCTTCTATTCATTAGATGACGAACATGTATCATTAATATTTGAATGTGCATTAGCGCACGTAAAGGAGTAGTAACATGAAAAAAACATATAAAATTGAAGTTGATTGCGCTGTTTGTGCTGGCAAAGTGCAAGATGCGATGAGCAAAGTGGAAGGCGTTAACTCTGTCACTGTTAACTTTATGACGCAAAAAATGATCATCGATATTGATGATGAAAAGTTTGATGAAGTGCTAAAAAAGGCTATCAAGGCCGCTAAAAGAGTCGAATCAGACTTCGAGGTATACTTCTAATGAGCAAAAAGCTCAAGAAAAGGCTTATAAGAATTATCATTACGGCAAGTTTATATTTGCCGATTTTGATTGCTGATAAAATAATCAATCTTTCAACAGTCATACCAAATACTGACTTAGGATGGCTTTTGCCATTATCTATCTATGTCGTAATTTATTTAATTATTGCCTATGACATTTTGATAAAGGCCGGAAAAAATATAATTCGCGGCCAAGTTTTTGACGAAAACTTTTTAATGATTGTTGCAACTTTCGGTGCTTTTGTAATCATGGAATTTCCAGAAGCAGTTGCGGTCATGCTATTTTATCAAGTAGGTGAATTTTTCCAAGATCTTGCAGTTGGAAAAAGTAGACAATCTATTGCAGAATTAATGGATATTCGCCCAGATTTTGCTAATTTAATCCATGAAAACGGGGAAATTGAAGTTACAGACCCAGAACTAGTGGAAGTAGGTCAAATCATTAGAGTTGAACCAGGAGAAAAAATACCGCTCGATGGAACGATTATTAGAGGCTCAACTTCTATTGACGCAAGAGCATTAACTGGTGAGTCTTTACCAGTTGATGTTGTCGAAGGTAGCGATGTAATTTCTGGCACCATTAATCTATCTTCATCTATCGACATTGAGGTCAAAAAGGCCTATCAAGATAGTGCTGTTAACAAGATTTTAGAATTAGTCGAGAATTCTACGAATGTTAAATCCAAACAAGAGAACTTTATTACTAAATTTGCAAAATGGTATACCCCAATTGTTGTAATATCAGCCGTTTTACTTATTCTTATTGGCTCTTTAGTTACTAAAGATTGGATGAATTGGGTATCTAGAGGACTTAATTTCTTAGTTGTTTCATGTCCATGTGCGATTGTAATTTCTGTGCCTTTAAGTTTCTTTACTAGCATTGGCAAAGCAGCAAAGATTGGTATTTTAATCAAGGGATCAATGTATCTTGAAAACTTTAATAGAGCAAAAACTTTTGTTTTTGATAAGACAGGTACTTTGACAAAAGGCAACTTTGCCGTTAGTGAAGTAATTCCAAAATATAGAAGAGAAGAGATACTTAAATATGCGGCAATTTGTGAGGGCCAATCAAACCATCCAATTGCGATGTCAATTAAAAAAGAGGCCGACTATGTTGCGAATTCGGATGTAATTTTAACAAATATTCCTGGCGAAGGTGTAGCAGCCAAAGATGGTAAAAAAGTCATTTTATGTGGTAATGCAAAGTTGCTTAGTAGATATGGAGTTAAATTCGAAGAAACAAACAAAGTAGGCACTTGTGTTTATGTTGCCATCAATAGTGAATATTTAGGTGTTATTATCATTAAAGATGAAGTCAAAGAAGAAGCATATGATGCGATTAATTATTTATCAAAAGAAGGAATTAAGACCATTATGCTTTCTGGCGATAATGAAGAAGTGGCAAAAGATGTGGCTGATAAATTAAAACTATCTGAATATCATGCATCTTTATTGCCACAAGATAAAGTTTTGAAATTAGATGAAATACTCTCTTCTAAAAAAGAAAATGAATTAGTTGTTTATGTTGGTGATGGAATCAATGACGCTCCAGTTTTAGCTAGAAGTGATATTGGCGTTTCGATGGGCGGGGTTGGAAGTGATGCCGCCATCGAGGCAAGCGATATTGTCCTTATAAACGATAATCTTAATAGTTTACTATTAACTAAAAAGATCGCGAAAAAAACTATTACCATTGTTTATGAAAACATTATCTTTGCAATTGGTGTTAAGGTCGCAATCCTTATCTTATCTATATTTGGACTAGCACCTATTTGGCTAGCTATCTTTGGTGATGTTGGTGTTGCTCTACTTTGTGTTTTCAACGCCATGCGGAGCGGAAAAATTAAATAATACATAGATTTTGTGTTTATGTTGTTGTTTAATTATTTCATGCGCCCTTAATTCAACTGGATAGAATGCCAGACTTCGAATCTGGAAGTTGAGGGTTCGAGTCCTTCAGGGCGCGCCAAACAAAAAATAACGGCATGATGATATTTATGCCGTTTTATTTATAAATAGATATTGATAGTTATCTTTTTAAGATTGATAAAGCGCATTTAATACTCGATGTTATAGTGAATCTTAAATTGTAACCGCCGCAATAACCATCAACATTTAACATCTCACCGACAAAATATGTATTTTGTATATGCTTATTCTCAAAATCTTTGGTGATGTTTATTAAAGGTATTCCCCCTACGGTGACTTGTGAGAACTCTTGTCCATAAAATGAATCAACATGAAATGATTCTTTTAACATCATTTGACTTAAGACTAATTCATTTTTAGAAGTAACAATCTCTTGTGGATTGACATTGTGTTTACATAATAGATAATCAACGTACTCTTCCTTAAAATATTTCATTAAGAAATCTTTGGACTGAACTCCATATCCTTTCTTAGATATATCGTTAAAGTACTTCTCAGGCAATCCGACTATAATTTCAAAATCATCTAAACATCCTGATATAGGTTTTTCTATTTGAGGATATAAAGATGAATCGTTATAAAAACGTCTTAATATGTCTGATGATAAGTTAAGGATAGGAATACCACTCAATCCATCTTTTTTAAATTGGACTTCCCCAAAATATTTTTTATATGGTTTACCATTTTCTTTTAGAGTAACATTTGCCATAAAGCGGCAGCCAAATAGATTAGAAACATTTTCTTTGAGCTTTATTGGACACAGACCATTGTGAAATCCATCTAAATAAATATCTAACTTTTCTAATATGGCCACCATTTTATCATTCATTCCGCCGGTGGCGAAAACTACATATTCAGATTCATATGTGCTATCTTTGCAAATTAATTTATAAAGTGATGGGTTGTGATTAACTATCTCGATATCCACCAATTCATCGTTTATAACATGAATGCCAAGTTTTCTAACTCTATGTGTTAAATTCTTTACAAGCTGAGGGGCGCTTTCGTGAGTTGGATAATATCCATAATCCTTAATTGTTTTTGTTTCTATTCCAACTTCACTTAAATAAGTAAAATAACTATCTAAATTAATATCGTGATATAAATCTTTTAAAAGATCGTGAGATTCGAGGTTATAGGCTAAAATGTCGTCATCCATTGGGGCCATGTTGCATTTTCCGCCTCCAGTCATCGCTAACTTCCTACCTAACTTCTTATCTTTTTCAATGATAAAAACATCAATCGATGGATCTCTTTGCTTGATAAGAATGGATGATATTAAAGCAGCAGAACCGCCCCCAATAAAAGTAACTCTTTTCATAACTAATTATTAATTATATCACAAATTTTGCTTTGATGGTTATATGTAACAAAAAAGAGCCATGCAATAAGCATGACCCTTATTTCGACTTGTTTTTGATTAGAAGAATCTACCAATAATATCTTTACTAGCAGCACATGTATCTTCCATATCGCCGAAGGAAATAATTTCGCCAGCGTAGAAGGTGTTCTTGTTACCTTGTAAAGCTTCTAATTTATCATACCAACCATCTGCGTAGTCTTTAGCAGAGACGTGTGGGCAGTAATAAACTTCTTGAGCAAAGTGTTTTTCTTTGATTGGGAAGCCAACTTTTACCATATCTTCATCCATGGTCTTTTGCGCAAATTCATAAGTGACATCTGGTGTACCTGTGTGGTTTGCTAGAGCATAGACAGTAACTGGGCAGTCATTACCAAGGTGTTGCCATCTATTATAATAGACCATTGCGTGACCGAGTTTTTCTGGGACCATGTTTTCCACTAAGTAACCGGAGATAACTGGGCTCTTACCTTCATCGAAGGTAGCGATATAGTCGATATATCTTTCGTGGATAATCTTGGAGAATAAGTTCTTTTCTTCTTCAGTTGCATCTGCGTATTTAGCAAAGAGATCTAAAGGTGTAGTGACGATTAAACGATCAAATTCTTCAGTCTTTTGTTTGCCATCTTTTCCTTTAATAGTTACTAAGACTTTGCCTTCTGGACGTTCAACTTTAACAACTTCAGTTTCTAATAATGCTGGGTGTTTAAGTTTCTTATTAACATGTTCATAGATTTGTTGAGTACCATCTTGCCATGTCCATAATTGCATGTTGACGAATTCAAGAGCAGTGGTGACGTCAAGATATTTCATGACTAATGCCGTTGGAATTTCATCGAAGAAGCCATAACCGAAAGATGTGAATGGTGCAATCCAGATTCTTTGGACTTCTTCAACACCATTTAATTTACAGAATTCTGAGAATGGTAACGCTAAATCTTTAAGATTCGGGTTTTTACCTTTGATGTAGTTAGGGAATGATGTTTCTGGAGTAGCACCGCAGTGTCCATCGACACCCTTAGAAATACCGAAGTATTCACCTTTAGCAACGCCTAAGTGTCCATAACAGTCATAACCAACGTATTTGGTTTGCATTAACTTGTTAAGTTTTTTCATTTGTTTCTTAAGCTTTAATAAACCTAAGAGTTTTTTCATTGAGAAGTCGATTTTTGGTTCGAATGGATGATCGATCTCACCAGTAGTTTTACGGAATTCTCTTCTCATGTTTGGCTCGCCTGGTTTGAAATCAGGGCCTTTGTGGTAGTAACCACCGAATTCTTCCATTTCACTAACAGCGTGATAGGTGATAGCACCCATGATAGCGCCTGTTTCGAAGCTTCTTTCTTCTTCGACGCCGTTGTGCTTAACTTTTAATTTTGGTGACCAACATTTTCCGCCTACTTTATTTAATTTTTCGTAAATAACGTAGTTCTCATATCCCTTCTTTTCGAGATACATGGCAGCAGAAAGGCCAGCTGGTCCACCACCAATAATACAAATTCTTTGTTTTAAATCGCTCATATTAAAAATATGCTCCTTATGTATCTAAATAATATCCCTGTTTTATCAAAAAATGAATAAATATTTCATTTTGCAATCATCATTTGGTCATTTTTTCGTTATTTTTCTTTGTTTTTATGATAAATTTTATGTGAAAACTAGTTAGAGAGGCGATTTTATGAAGAAAGTATTAATATTGACAGTTACCGCCGGATTTGGTCATAACAGTGTTGCGCGGGCAGTAAAAAATCGTCTTTTAAGTGCGACTGATGAAAAATATGAAGTTGAAGTTATTGAGGTTTTAAAAGAATATGGAAAGCCATTTTATTATTGGCTTAATAAGGAAGGCTATGCAAAATCAATGTCTCTCGCACCAGTCATTTATGAAACAGGTTTCTATTTCTCAAAAAATAATTACATAGAAAACAAAACTTCAGGCGTTCATCATCACGCTGCTCTATCGTGTATCGAGGGATTATATAAAAAAATAAATGAATATAAGCCTGATGTCATTTATTGCTCACACTTTATTCCTGCTATCGCTTTAAGCGATGCTAGACTGGTTTATAAAATTCCAGCAAGAGTTATCATGTCAGAACTAGATTACTATAACACCCCATTCTTTGAGGCAGCCTTAAGGGTGGATTATTTCACTTTGCCAAATGAAGATATGGTAGAAGAAAATCTTAAGAATGGTTTTAAACAAGATCAACTCCTTGTCACCGGTATTCCGATTGGTGAACACTTTGCCACCCCATTAGATAAAATTGAAACCAGAAAGAAACTCGGAATCAAAGAAGATTTATTCACTATTCTTATTATGTTTGGTGGTGGAGAATGGTCCGGAATCACAAGTCTCTTTAAAGAATTGATGAAAAGCTATACTGAAGAGGCCCAAATCATCATCATTAATGGTAGAAATGAAGACTCTTTCAATAAAATTGAAAAGTTAGAGACACCAGAAAATATTAATGTTGTGAATGTTGGCTTTGTAGAAAACATCCAAGAGTATATGTTCGCTAGCGACATCGCTATCACAAAAGCGGGTGGTTTGAGTGTCACCGAAATGATTGCCACCGAATTACCTCTAATCATTTCTGAAAAAGTATACGCTCAAGAAAAAGAAAATATGCATTATTTGATTTCTAAAGGCATGGCAACCAGTTTTTCTGATGCAGAAGACTTGGTTTTAAAAATCAAAGAAGTAAAACAGAATTATGACTACTATGTCACCAACTTAAGAAAAAATAAACGTAATGCAATTGAAGATATTTATAAACTTATCAATAGCCAAGAACACGCTGTTTACGATGAAGAATACATAGCGAGTATCGATTACAGCAAAGTGAAAGAGAATATCAAAGACGCATTAAAAGAAAGCAAAATATTAAGCGACTTTGCGCTAGATTATTAGAGGCGAGAAAATCGCCTTTCTTTTTTGATTTTCACGACAGAGACCCATTACTTTGGCATCTAATAGTTATTTATATAAGATTTTATAAAGATTTATCGAAAATATTTTTTACATTTTTTGTTTACATTTTTGGTAGTTAAGATTATGCTAATGATAGATAAACTACTAAAATGGTAGTGAGACTATCACAAATGACATTACAAGAAGTTAAAGAAAATTTTATTATCGACGTTGCCACTAATTTGTTTTTTACTCGCTCTATCTCTTCTGTGACGATTAAAGACATCGCTGAAGAAGCAGGAGTTGGAGAAATGACCATTTATCGTTATTTCAAAAAGAAACATAATATCGTTTTAGCAGTGGCGATGAAATTGCAACAGCAAGTTGCTGCTTTCTTTGATTTATCTAAAGGCAGCACTGGATTTGAAAAGCTTTCTATTTTTTATAATTCCTATTTAAAAATATTTATGTCTTCACCTATGCATTATCGTTTTATTAATGAATTTGATGCATACATGTTAGAGTTCAATGACAATCAAGGCTTAGAAAAATATGAATCTTCTTTGGATTTCTTTAAAACCGCTTATCTCGATGCTTACCAATTAGGATTAAAAGATCAAACAATCCGTGATATTGGTAATGTTGAATTATTTTATTACACCTCCACACATTCTCTTCTTGAGTTATGCAAGAAGTTATCTTTAAATAACGAACTCCTTAACCAAGATAAGAGAAGTGTGAAGTATCAAGAAATTGAGACATTAATAAATGTCTTCTTAACTTATTTAAAAAACTCGTAAGTCTAATGCGAGGTTAAAAAATAGTAAGAAAGGAAAGAATCGTTAATTTAGACTTAATGATTCAAGGGAGAAATCTTATGAAACAAAGATTATCAAAAAAACAAATGATTATCTTCTCAGTTGGCCAATTTGGATGGTCATTACTCGGTGGTATCATTTCTGCTTGGTTAGTCACATTCTTCTTACCTACTTCAGGAGATGTGGAAGCTGGTGCTGTTCAATACATCATACCAGGCCTCGCAATCGGTGGATTCTTAACAGTCCTTGGTTTAATCACTGCATTAAGCCGTATTTTTGACGCTGTTACAGATCCTCTTATCGCATCATTATCAGACCGTTCAACAAATAAGAGAGGACGTCGTATTCCATTTATGCAAGTGGCTTCCATTCCTTTTGCAGTTGTTACTGTTCTCTTATTCTGCATTGACTTCGGTAAATACGATTCAAATTTAGGATGGTTAAACATTCTTTGGGTTTCAGTTATGATCGTTTTATTCTATTTATTCATGACCATGTACTGCACACCTTACAATGCTTTAATTTCTGAATTTGGACAAATTCAAGAAGACAGAATGTTCATCTCTACTGCAATTTCATTTACATATTTATTCGGTACATTGTTTGCATACTTACCATTCGTTGTTGCACCAATGTTAAGAGGTGCACTCGGATTTGCATGGAGTTATAGAGCGTGTTTTATCGCATTAGCTGCTATCGCTTTAGTCGGCTTATTATTACCAACATTCTTATTAAAAGAAACAGACTTCATTGATCCAAAACCATCAAATGAAAACGTTTTCAAATCTTTAACCGCAACATTTAAAAACAAAGACTTCAGAGTTTTCTCTGGTAGTGACATCATGTACTGGGTTGGCTTAACTATGTTCCAAACTGGTTTACCATATTTCGTCCGTGTTTCTATGGGCTTTGATTCTGGTATGGTCATGGTCTTTATGGGTGGTATGACTCTCTTAGCAGCAGTCTTCTATCCATTTGTTACTAAATTTGTTAAGAAGTGGGGCAAAAAGAAACTTGTTATCGCTGGTTTCTTTGGCTTAGCTATCTGTTATGCGATTGCCGCAGTTGCTTCTATTCCGGGTGTCTGTCCAGCAGAAGGTGCTGGTGCATCAGGATTAAGCTGGGTCTTCGGTATTGCTATCATGGTTGTTTCAGCTCTTCCAATGGCGTTACTTGGTATTATTCCACAATCAATCGTTGCTGACGTTGCTGAAGCAGAAGCAAAGACCACTGGCCAAAATAGAGAAGGTATGTTCTTTGCGGCACGTACATTCGCTATGAAATTCGGTCAATCCTTAGCTATGATTTTATTCACATCTTTAGCAGTCGCTATGGCAGCAAGCACCGATCCAAATGAAATTTATCCTGGTAAAGAAGGTATGATTATCGTCGCTGTTGTTGCAGTTGCATTCTGTGTCTTAGGCGCTATCATATTATTCTTCTATAGAGAAAAGAAAGTCATGAAGACCATCGCTAAAGCAGAAGATGCTGAATTCTTAAAAGTTATTGAAGAAGAAAAAGATCCAGGAGAAGCAGAAGCTTCTAAATAGTAGGTGAATATAATGGCAGATAAAACATCCGTTATTTTCAATAACCCAATGTCCGCAAAAACCATTAAGGGAGCGGAAAAATCAAAAGCAAAGTTCATCAAAAAATATGGCGATGATTCTCAAAAAGATTACAAGATTGCTTTTAAAGAAATCCCAACTTTAGACTTCATCGACACCGCAAATATCGTATTTGCAAATGAAAATCAAAAGTTTGAAGACAATGCCTTAATCGTTGGTAATATCCGTATGGGCTTTGGCCATTATCGTATTTCCATCGCTATGGCAAGTGCTGCAAGAGCGTTAGGTTATAAACCATATTGGTTAGACTTAGCAAGCTTCGACGCTACTGGCAGCAAGATGATTAGAGAACAAAACGACATGTATTCTTTAGCAAGCCGTATCTCTCAAAAATCTAAGTTATTCAACAAAATCGTTTGGGAACCATTAAACTCTGAAGGTTTCAAAAAGATTAGCTATAACGCTAAAGATCAAAAGAATAGTGAACTTTTAGTTCCTATCTTCAGAAACATCCCAAAAAATATCCCATATATTGCTACACACGTTTGGCCTTCTCAAGCCGCTATTCACGCTGGTATGACACATGTTGTCAACGCTATTCCTGATAACTGGCCAATGGGTTTACATCTTTCTGAAGGTGCTATCCACGCAGTTCAAACTCCATTCGCATATTACGGATATAAGACCTTGAATGGCTTTGATAAAAAACCACTTAATGGTTTAAGTGAAGATATCTTAAAGATGGTTGGTTGCTTTATCGATCACGAACTTCTTGTCGATTTAGAAAACGACAACAAGAGAAGAAAAGCGAGAATCGCTAGTGGCAAACCAATGCGTATTCTTATGACTGTTGGTGGAGCAGGAGCAGGATTTGATATGTTCCTCGCTATGGTCAAACACCTAGTGCCATATGTTAAAGAAAATAAAGTCAGCTTATTCATTAACTTTGGTGATCACGTTGATGTATATGAAAAACTCTGCAAAAAAGTGGAAGACATTAAAACTGTTAACTTCTTCAACGAATATCCAAAACTCAAAGAGTTTGTTTCCGAAATCAAAGAAGGAGACGCTAGCGGCATCTACGCTATCTACAATAAAGATATCTTTGAAGCAGTTTATTCCACTAACTTATTAATGCCTGTTTGTGACTTACTCGTCACTAAACCAAGCGAATTAGCGTATTATCCAATTCCTAAGCTCTTTATGAAACACATCGGTGGTCATGAAGTCTATGGCGCAATCAATGGTAGAGAATATGGTGATTCCACACCAGAATTCCCAACCAAAGAATCGATTTGCGAAACATTGGATAGACTCATCAGTGATAAAGAAATCATTCCTCACTTATGTGATAGAATCGATACTCTTAAGAAACAAGGTCACTATGATGGTGCTTATGAATGCGTTAAATTAGCAGCAGGGAAAGCAGCAGCTAGAAAATAAAACATCAACATAATAAATTGGAGCCAGCGATGGCTCTTTTTTTGTGACTTTATATAAAAATAGGCGAGATATGTTGCGTTATTGAAATAAAGATGAAATGATAAAGACATGGAAAGCACAATTAGTTTTTTAAAGCATTTAGCGGCGGATTTAGAAAGCGTTGTGAGACATTTAAATGCTTCATTTTATGAAGATGATGACACAACTAGTGAAAACGATAGAGAAACTATTGAAAAATATATTGCAAAGTTAGAAGAAGGACCACGATATCTTGTCTATGACACACTTATTGAAACTTTAACTGATATTCTCACTTATTTTGATATCTTCTATTCAACTGGAAAAGAATGCAGATTTAAGTATTTAGAAGGCATTAAGATTAAAGTGGATGATGCCCTTATATTGATTGATGATTTTTTAATTGAATTAAACTAGTTTTTGCTCTTTAACCCATAATATGGGAAAATTAATAAAGTATGAATCCGGTTTCAGGATATTTTGCAAATAATTTTGCCTTACTTCTCATTTGTTTGGGATTGATTTTTATTTCGATTCAAAATTTCAAGGCTAAAAGAGGAGATAGCATCATTACTTTAGCAATCGTTTTACTTGTTCTGATATTATCGGCCTTATTTCACATTGAAAAACATTCTCAAGAGGTTGGAAGCCAAGTTGCCGCAACGGTTGCTTGTTATCTTGGGTATGTGATTAGGCCTGCAATTGTTTTGCTTTTTGCGAGACTAGCAGACCATAGAAAACCTCTAAAGTTTTACTATTTCATTCCGGTAATTATTGTTGCGCTTATTTACATGCCTTCTTTATTCTTTGGGGTTGAAGAACTACGAACATTTGTGTTCCATTATAGTTTTAACGGAGATGGTGTTCTTTTATATAATCGTGGCACCGCGGTCTTCTTATGTTTTGCTTCACATATTGTTTCCGCTTTATATCTTGCTAACTTAATATATGTTTCTATTAGAAAGCTACAAGGAAAACATATTGGAGACGCAATTACAATTTTGATTTGTTCGTTCTTTGCCATTGTGGCAGTGGTCACTGAATCAATTTTCTCAAACGTCTATATTAATCTATTAAATGTGACAATTGCCGTCAGCGCGACCTTCTATAACATTTATCTATTTGTCGAATACATTCGAGCGGATGTTTTAACTGGCTTATTTGATCGAAAAACTTACTTCCTCGATTTAGAGAAAATGGAAAAGAATGTTACTGGCGTTTTGATGCTTGATATGAATGGCCTAAAGTTTATTAATGACAACCAAGGCCATATCGCCGGAGACAAAGCTTTAACAACTATTGCTAATTCAATTCAAGAAAATTGTAAAAGAAGTTGTTATGCTTATCGACTTGGTGGTGACGAATTCGCAGTTTTGATTATTAAAGAAAGTAAAGAGTTTGTTGTTAGCTTTGCTAATAAAGTTAAAGAAGAGATGGATAAGACCGAATACCATTGCTCAATCGGGTATGCATATCGAGAAAAAGCGACTGATGTCCCTTATGATGATTTAATCATCGAAGCAGAAAAAATGATGTATGATGATAAGGCAAGATATTATAAAGAATCTGGTATAGAAAGAAGACGTAGCCGTGGATGATTTATATTTACAAATTAAAGGAATAATTGATTCATCTTTACCTTTAGTAAGCAATTTATCAAACATATCTGCCTTGCTTTTCAAAATGAAAGACTTAAATTGGGCTGGCTTTTATATTGCTAAAGAAGACTATTTATATCTTGGACCATTCCAAGGCGATGTTGCATGTACGAAAATTAAATATGGAAAAGGTGTATGTGGGACCGCATATAAAGAAAAGAAAACCATCATTGTTGATAACGTTAATGTATTTCCTGGACACATTGCTTGCTCTAGTTTATCTAAAAGCGAAATTGTTACGCCGATAATTAAGGATGAAGTAGTGGTGGCGGTTATTGATATCGATTCACCTATTTATTCTCGGTTTAGTAAAGAAGAAAAAAATCTTTTAGAAAAAGTGGCTAAATTAATCGCACCTTTGTTCTAGATGGGAACTTTCCCATTTTTTTATGGAAAAGAGCTGGATTAGTGCTAATATATAACTACAAAGGAGAGAAATAAAATGAAAAAAGCCGCAAATATTTTATTCTTAATCGGTGGAATCGTTGCTATCGTTTGGGCAATTGGCTACCTTATCAGTGGTATTGTCTTCCTAGTTATGGGATCAAACGAAGCTTTAATTGTACAATTAATCAATGAAGGCCAAGTCCAACTTCCTCAAGGTGTTACTGCTGAAGAATTTGCAAAAATATTCTGTGCTACAATGGCAGGTATTGGCGCTGGATGTCTCGTATGTTTAGCATGCTCTGTCGCTAGCTCAATCTTATCATTCAAAGGCAGAAATTCTTCTAGCAAAGCAGTGTTTATCCTCAACATCGTCTTTGGTGTTCTTGCATTCACACTTGTTCCAGTTGTTGCTGCTGTCTTCGGATTAATTAAAGGCGACACAATCGTCGAACAAAAAGAAGAATTCTAATTCTAATAGCAAAAAAATGAATATTTACTCAGGAGAAATCCTGAGTTTTTATTTTTTAAATAAAGTCACAGAAAAGTGATAAAAATTAGCAATCTCTATTGCAGAGTGCTAAAAAATGGCTATAATATAATTAGCACTTGAGCATAAAGAGTGCTAAAAGGAGGTACTAATTATGGATGGACCTATTGATTATTCAAAAGATGAAAAAGTTTTAGAGAAGTTTGGTAGAAATATCAACGAACAAGTGAAAAAAGGCAAAGTTGACCCAGTAATTGGTAGAGATGAAGAGATTAGAAAGATTATTGAAATCTTAGCTAGAAAAACTAAAAACAATGTCATCCTTTTAGGTGAACCAGGTGTTGGTAAAACTGCGATTATTGAAGGCCTAGCTGAAAGAATTGTCAAAGACGATGTTCCTAATACATTAAAAGATAAAACCATATATGAATTAGATATGGGTGCTTTAGTAGCGGGGGCAAAGTATCGTGGCGAATTCGAAGAAAGATTAAAAGCTGTTTTAAATAAAATTAAGGAATCAGATGGCAAGATTATTCTTTTCATCGATGAGATTCACCTTATCGTTGGTGCAGGACGTACCGATGGTGCACTAGATGCATCAAATATGCTTAAACCAATGCTCGCTAGAGGAGAAATCGACTGTATCGGTGCCACAACATTAAACGAATACCGCATGTATATCGAAAAAGATCGTGCCCTAGAAAGAAGATTTCAACCAGTTTTAATTGGTGAGCCAACCGTGGAAGACACTATTAGTATATTAAGAGGATTAAAGAATAGATTTGAATCATTCCATGGAGTAAGAATTACAGACTCTGCATTAGTAGCGGCCGCCACATTATCCAATCGTTACTTAACAAGTAGATTCTTACCTGATAAGGCAATCGACTTAGTGGACGAGGCTTGTGCTTCTATCAAAGTGGAAATTGAGTCCATGCCAGCGGAGTTAGATGAACTTCAAAGAAAGATTAGACAACTAGAAATCGAAAAGATTGCCCTTTCTAAAGAAAGTGATGACTCCAGCAAGAAGAGATTAGAGGAAGTGGAAAAAGAACTTGCTAATCTCAAAAAGAAAAATGATGAATTAACTGATAAATGGAAGAAGGAAAAATCAGAGATCGATAAAGCAAAAAAGGTTAAAAGTGAACTTGAACAGGCAAGGTTTGACCTTGAAGTTGCTCTCTCACATTCCGAATATGAAAAAGCTGGTAAATTACAATATCAGACTATTCCAAATTTGGAAAAAGAGTTAAAGAACTTGTCTACTGAAGAAAACGATCGACTTATTTCCGAAGTGGTGGATGAATCTTCTATCGCTAAAATCATCTCCAAGATGACACATATCCCTCTAAGTAAGATTGAAAAGGGAGATAAAGAGAAAGTTCTTTCATTGAAAGAAACATTGTCGAAACGAGTAATTGGACAAGATGATGCAATTAAACTTGTGAGCGACGCAATTATCCGTCAAAGAGCAGGTATTAAGGACATCAATCGTCCGATTGGATCATTTTTATTCCTTGGCCCAACTGGTGTTGGTAAAACCGAAGTAGCTCGTGCTTTAGCGGAAGCTCTATTCGATAGCGAATCCCATATCATTAGAATTGACATGAGTGAATATATGGAAAAATTCGCAGTATCGCGTCTTATTGGTGCCCCTCCAGGATATGTGGGCTATGAAGAAGGCGGTCAACTCACCGAAAAAGTGAGAAGAAATCCATATTCTATCGTTTTATTCGATGAAATCGAAAAAGCACACCCAGAAGTCTTTAACTTGTTACTTCAAGTTCTTGACGATGGCAGACTTACCGATTCACAAGGTAGGGTAGTGGACTTTAAAAACACAATCATCATTATGACTAGTAACTTAGGTAGTGATTTGCTCTTAGAAGGTCATAGAGAAGAAGTAGATGGCTTATTACATCGCACCTTCAAACCAGAATTTTTAAATAGAATTGATGAAATAGTGTATTTCTCACCACTCGAAAAAGAAACACAAAGGAAGATTGTTTATAAGATGCTTGGACAACTTTCAAAGAGACTTCAAGAATCATATTATCGAATTGATTTCTCGGATAAAGTTGTTGATTATATCATCGATAGTAGTTTCTCAATTACCTTTGGTGCTAGACCAATAAAACGTTTCATCCAAAAGGAAATTGAAACCTTGTTAGCGAATAAAATCATTTCTGGTGAAGTTGATATCAACAAAAAATATCTACTAGATTATGAAGATGGTAATCTCTGCTTAAAGGTAACAAAATAACTTAAATATTTAAGGCCTGATGAACTCTGTCAGGCCTTTTTGTCCCATATGCTATTGAAAATAGATTAAACAAGTATTATTATTTGTATGTTAACAAAAAGGATACGTAATCATGAAAAAGAATCTTGGTATTTTATTATCGGTTTCATCTTTGCCAAGCAATCATGGAATCGGAGATTTTGGTGACAGTTGTTACAAATTTATCGATTGGCTTGTCGAAAATCAATATAAGTACTGGCAAGTCCTCCCATTAAACCCTCTTGGACCTGGATATTCTCCATATATGTCCACTTGTTCTAATGCTTTAGAATATCGTTATATTTCTTTAGACATGCTCACAAAAGAAGGTTTAATTGGCAAAGTTCCAGCTTTCCAAAAAGAGAGTGAAGCAGTGGAATTCTTTGAAGTTGGTGAATATAAAAAGACTTATTTGCACAAAGCCTTCGTTAAGTTTATGAAACTTCACCCAGAAACATTACATAAATTTAAATATCGTGAACCATGGGTCAGCAAGTTTGCTACCTTTGAAGTTTTTAAATGGAGAAATGATAACAAGCAGTGGAACGAATGGAGAGAAGAAGATAGAGATTATTTCCTCCATCATAATAACCCACCTAAGAGTTTAATCGATGACATTAACTTTGTTATCTTCCTACAATATGTTGCTCTCAAGCAATGGAAAAAAGTCATGAGATACGCAAAGAAAAAAGGTATCCAACTCATCTGCGATATGCCTTTCTATGTTGGCTTTGATGGAGTTGAATGCTGGTTAAATCGTGACCAATTCTCAATCGGACCAGACAACAAATTATTTGAAGTTGGTGGTGTTGGACCAGATGCCTTCTCTGATGTTGGCCAATTATGGGGTACCCCAATCTATAATTTTGAAAGAATGAAACAAGATAATTACAAGCTATTAATTGATAGAGTTGGCTATTTAGCCAAATTATGTGATTATCTCCGTATTGATCACTTCCGTGCTTTTGATACATATTATGTCATTCCTGCTGGTGAAGAAACCGCAAGAAATGGTGTATGGAAAATTGGGCCAAGAGAAGATTTCTTTAATAAGCTTTATGAAAAATATCCAGACATTAAACTCATCGCTGAAGACCTCGGTGACTTAAGACCAGAAGTTCTTGAATTAAGAGATCAATTTAACCTTCCTGGCATGTTTATTTGCGAGTTTACAATCTTTGATTTGAATAACTTATCCACCAATAGACAACTCGTTTATCCTGGCACACACGATAACGAAACTTTATGGGGCTGGTTCTTAAATCTTTCTGCTGATCAAAAACAATTCATTAAAAATAGAATTGGTGAACAAGATGATGAAAAATTATTTGATGCGATTGTTAAATACATTTATACAATCCCATCATTGATGACCATCTTCCAACTTCAAGATGTTTTGAAGCTCGATAACAGCACAAGAATGAACTTACCAGGTACAGTAGGTTCGCCAAACTGGAGATGGAGACTAAAAGACTTCTCTTGGATGAAAGAAGTTAAGTATCCAGATTATTCTTGGCTTGAATAGGCGGTATTTTCCGTCTTTTCATTTTATATATCTATTTGATATAATAATTGTAAGCGAATTACTGCTTAGAAATAGTTAGGAGATTTTGCTTTATGGAAACAGAGCGCCTTATTTTAAGAAAATTAACGATGAACGATGCAGAAGCAATGTTCGAAAACTGGACAAATGATGATGAAGTTTGCCGTTATCTCACTTGGTGGCCACATCGCTCAATCGAAGTCACAAGAGAAATCTTAGAAGACTGGGTTGATGATTATAGCGATCCAAAGACCGTTAGATTTGGTATCGAAATCAAAGAAAATGGTGACCTTTTCGGTGAAATTGACATTGTCAAATGGATCGATGGTGTTCCTGTTCTTGGCTTTGCTTCAAGCCGCAAGTACTGGGGCAAAGGTTATATGACAGAAGCTGCAAAAGCAATGATTCAACATGTCTTCTCACTCGGATATGACAAGCTCTTATTAGAACTTGATGAAAGAAATGTTGGTAGTATCCATCTAGCCGAAAAACTCGGATTCAAATTCTTAAAACAAGAACACAAACCATGTTCAATGTTTAAGAAAGAAGAAATTAACCTAAATACTTACATTCTCGAGAAATAGGTTTTTAGAGAATAAAGCATATAGAACAAGGGGATAATTTCCCCTTTTTTTGTGGTTATTAATAACCTTCAAAAAAAGAAATCTAAAAATCCGTTTCGTTTTTATTTTATTAGAAAAATAAATGGTGATATAATGTTTGACGTAGGAGTTTTAAATTTATGGCATATGGTATAATTTACGATTATTTAATGGGTCAATCCATTAATGCTTATGACTACTTTGGAGCACACTTTACTAAACAAGATGGTAAAGATGGTGTAGTTTTCAGACTATACGCTCCAATGGCAAGCGATGTTTCAGTTATCGGTGATTTCAATAACTGGGATATGTTCTCTCTAAAGATGAACAAAATTGATGATTCAGGTGTCTATGAACTATTTGTTCCAGGACTTTACAATTATCAATCATATAAGTTCCACTTTAGAAATGCGAAAGGCCAATACGTCGATAGAATCGACCCATTCGCGTTCTTCTGTGAAACCGCACCAAGCACATGTTCAAGATTATTTGATTATGAAAATTTCGCCTGGCACGATAAGAAATATTTAAAGACCAGAGATAGAAACTTTGATAAACCAATGTCAATCTATGAAATGCATGTTGGTAGCTGGCTTAAGAATGATAGATTCCCTTCATATGAAGAAACTGCTGATCAACTTATTCCTTATATCAAAGGTATGGGCTATACACACGTTGAATTTATGCCAATCGTGGCACACCCATTCTTAGGTTCTTGGGGATATCAAGCAACTTCTTTCTATAGTGTTGATCCACGTTATGGCAATCCACATCAATTAATGTCTTTAATCGATAGATTACATAAAGAAGGTATCGGTGTTATTCTCGACTTCGCACCTGTTCACTTCGCAAACGACCCTTGGGCTTTAGCGGAATATGATGGCAGTTGCTTATTCGAATATTCAAACGAACACCGCGTCTCCCCATGGGGTAGCTATCAATTTGACTTGGGCAAAGATCCAGTCAGAAGTTTCCTTATGAGTGCAATGAACTTCTTTGTTGAAAAATTCCATATCGATGGTATCAGAATTGACGCTGTTAGTAACATCATTTTCTATGATGGAAATAAGAATAACGGCACAAATGAAGGCGCTGTTGAATTTATTAAGAGATTAAATGGTAAATTACATTATGCTCATCCAGATCTAATGATGATCGCAGAAGATAGTACCGACTTCCCTAATGTCACTAAAGCAACCGAACAGGGTGGTCTAGGATTTGACTATAAATGGGATTTAGGTTGGATGAATGATACCTTAAAATATTATGCTTTAGACCCAATCTATAAGAAATATGACCACAACAAATTAACATTCTCAATGGCTTATTTCTATAGTGATAACTTCCTACTTCCTTTCTCCCACGACGAAGTCGTTCATGGCAAGGGAACATTATTAAACAAAATGTGGGGCGATTATTATCAAAAATTCGCGTTCTTAAGAAACTTAATCACTTATCAATTTGCTCACCCAGGAAAGAAACTCAACTTTATGGGTAACGAATTTGGTAGTTTTGATGAATGGAATGAAAATAAATCTCTTCCATGGGATTTAAAGAGATTCCCAGCTCATGATAGCATCACCCGTATGTATCATGATTTGAACCTCATCTATAGAGCACATAGAGCGATGTATTTTGAAGAGCATAATCCTGAAAGATTTAAATGGTTGGTTGTTGATAATAACAACGATTCAGTCTTCGCCTTCACACGTAGAATTGATGATGATATTCTCATCTTTGTCTTCAATATGACCACAAATTACTATGATGGATTCGGTATTCCAGTGGAAGTGGAAGGAGAATACGAGGAAATCTTTAATAGTGATAAAGACATCTATGGTGGCGCAAATCAATATAATGGTGGCCCACTCGGTAGCTTTGGCGGATTTGTCACTCTTAAATTAGCTTCTATGGGAGCACTCATCCTCAAACTTAGAAAGAAAGCTTAAGCTTAGTTTATCAATTTATTAGGAGAAAAATATGTTTTCGAGTAAAGCAAATTTTAAAAAGGAATTTCAAGCCCGTCTCTTAGAGAGATATGGTGTTGATGTTGCTACTAGCTGTCCAAACGAACAATACACAATTTTAGGTGAAATGGTTCGTGACTACGCAAATAAAGATTTGTTCAATACCCATGATGAAAGTACTCAAAAAGGTAAGAAAACCTTAATTTACTTCTCAATGGAATTCTTAATTGGACGTCTTTTAAATAACAATATGCAAAACCTTGGCATTTATAACATCATCAAAGATGGTTTAGATGATTTAGGTATTGATATTAACGCTTTAGAAGATGAAGAATGCGATGCAGGTTTAGGTAATGGTGGTCTCGGCCGTCTTGCTGCTTGTTTCTTAGATTCTATCGCTTCTTTAGGCTATATCGGACACGGCAACTGTATCCGTTACGAATATGGTTTCTTCAGACAAAGAATTGAAGATGGCAAACAAAAAGAATTACCAGACCAATGGTTAACAAACGGCAACGTTTGGGAAGTTAGAAGAGCAAAATACGCTGTCGAAGTTCAATTCTATGGCCATCCAGAGAGTTATCAAAAGAAAAACGGCACATATGGTATAAGAACTGCTAATGCTATTCACGTTAGAGCGGTTCCATATGATATGCCAGTTATCGGCTATAAAAACCACGTCACCAACGTTTTAAGACTTTGGAATGCTGAACCAAGCAGCCATACATTACCAACCAGTATGTCATTTAATGAATACTGTGCTGCTTTAGAAGAATTATGTCATGGTTTGTATCCAGATGATTCTACCGAAGCTGGACGTATCTTGAGATTACGTCAACAATATTTCTTAGTATCTGCTGGCTTACAAAATGCTTTGAATTCTTATTATAGACACCATGGCACTTTAAAAGGTATTCATAAAGAATACGTCTTCCAATTAAATGACACTCACCCAATCCTTTCTATTCCTGAAATGATGAGAATCATGCTCGACCAATACGATATGGAATGGGATGAAGCATGGGAAGAAGTCACTAAGTCTATCGCATACACTAACCATACAGTTATGCCTGAAGCACTTGAAAGATGGCCAGTCAACTATGTCCAAAACTTAATTCCACGTTGTTACATGATTATTGAAGAAATCAATCGTCGTTTCAACATCGAAATGAATAGTGCTGGTATCCCTGATGGTGAAAAGTACGCAATGAACATCATTAAAGATGGTCAAATCCATATGACTAACTTAGCGATTTATACCGCTTTCTCTGTCAATGGCGTTGCAAACTTACATACAGAAATTTTAAAGGCAGTTACATTTAAAGAATTCTATAAGTATATGCCTGAAAAATTCAACAACAAGACTAACGGTGTCACTCATCGTAGATGGCTTGTTACCGCTAACCCAAAATTATCTGATTTAATCTCAAATAAGATTGGCGATTCTTGGAAGAAAGATATGTCCAAGATTAAGGCTTTTGAAAAATATAAAAACGATAAGAAAGTCTTAAAAGAACTTCAAGAAATTAAACTTGAAAATAAGAAGAAACTCGCTAAATATGTCAAAGAACATAATGGCATAGATGTCGATGTAAATAGTATCTTTGATGTCCAAATTAAGCGTTTACACGCTTATAAGAGACAATTAATGAACGTCTTCCACATCATGTACTTATATCAAAGAATGAAAGAAGATCCAAATTTCACCATCTATCCAAGAACATTCTTCTTTGGTGCAAAAGCCGCACCTAGCTATGTCTACGCTAAAAAGATTATTGAACTTATCTTAGCAGTTGCTAATGTTGTCAATAATGATCCAGACGTTTCTAAATATATCAAAGTTGTCTTTATTGAAAACTATGGCGTCTCATTAGCAGAACTCATCATTCCTGCCGCTGATGTCAGTGAACAAATCTCTACCGCTGGTAAAGAAGCAAGTGGTACTTCTAATATGAAACTCATGATGAATGGAGCAATCACTTTAGGAACTCTTGATGGCGCTAATGTTGAAATCGCTGAACTCGCTGGTATGGAAAACGAAGTCATCTTTGGTCTTAAAAATGAAGATGTTGAAAACTATGTCCGTAATGGTGGATATTCCCCATGGGATATGTATAACGGCGACGAACGCATCAAGAAGATTATGGATTCTCTCTTTGATGGCGAATGGGCTAGCTATCGTCGTGATAAATTCAGACTCATCTTTGATGAGATTATGAATCATAACGATCAATACTTTATCTTGAAAGATTTACCAATGTATATCGAAGCCCAAGAGAAAGTCCAAGAACTTTATCAAGATAAAACATTATGGAGCAAAATGGCTTTAATGAATATCGCTAATAGTGGCTTCTTCTCTAGCGATAGAACCATCGAAGGTTACGTTAAAGACATTTGGAAAATTGAGAGAATTACTAGATGATTTGCGATTTAAAAGATTTATATATCAAGCAAAAAGAATTAGACCTTGAAATCGCAAATAATCACCACATCAATTATCAAAACACCAGAAATAAAAGAATACTTGCTCTCCTAGTTGAACTAGGAGAGTTTGCTAATACGACCAGGACATTTAAGTTTTGGTCAAATAAAGGACCAGAAGGAAAAGAAGTGATGCTCGACGAATTTGCCGATGGGCTTCATTTCCTTTTATCCTTAGGTGTTGATAAAGGATATGTGGTTGATGAGATAGTGGTGGAAGATGATGAACTATCTCTTACCGATTCACTTCTCTTATCTTATGAACTCGCTTCTAAATATAGAAACGAGCAGACATTAGATAATTATCTCGATTTATTTAAAAACTATTTACGCGCTCTTTTTAAGATTAACTATTCTTGGAAAGAAGCCAAAGAAGCATATTATTTAAAACTCAAAGAAAATCATCATCGTCAAGAAACGAATTACTAAATGAAATTTACTAAATATTATTTACCTCTTTTTGCCTTAACTATGTCACTAACCTCTTGTGGGTTTGGCTTTTATCGTGTCACTTATGATACAACTGCGTTAGAAAATAAAAACGTCAGTGCTTATTCAATCTTTAATATTGACGCTGCAACAACATACGATCTAGAAACCAAAAAGACAAAAGGAAAAATAAATATTAGGTATGAAAAAAATAAGGAATATATTCCTTATATAACCATTGAAGATTATTTAAGCCTCTTACCATTCAAACGTGAATTCGTTTATAAAGTCTATGATTCTTATAGTGGCCAAAGAGTTGACATTGGAATCAAGGATAGCATTGATGGCACTATTAGCAGTTATTATTACGCCGCTCGTTTTCTTAATGGAAGTAAAACGGTTCAATATCAAGGCGGCTTTAATTCCGCAATGACCACTTATGAAGATAAGCCAGAATTAATTGAAGGTTTAGATACTAAAGAGCGTATTGTTGGCGGACAAAATAGTGCATCTTATGCGAATTATTATAATTTCAATTTTAATTCCTATTTGAATAATGACTTAGTCTACTATCCTTTAATGTTTTTAAATACCGTCTTTTCAGATGATTCTGGAATAAACGTTATTTATGATATGGATAAACTATTTGTATTTAGCGATTATAAAGACGCATCAAACTTTGTATATAGTTTGAACGATGAAGAATGTAGGATATATACCGCAACAGAAAAATACGCTCATGAGCATAATCAAAACGTAATGCCTAAATATCTAAGAGACTTTAATAGAGATATCTTGCTATTTACTATGGATAACTACTATGGAATTAAGACAACAAGAGGTATTAATTCGATGATTAGCTATTATAAATCGAGCGGTTTATATGATAAATTCGTTGATGAAGATGCCTCAATTCGTAACTTAGCTATCTCTGAAGCAATCAACAAGCTCAACGATGACCATACGGGAATCATCGCAAACTTTTATGGACCGGTCTGGGGAGATCTAGTCACTACAGAACGTGGTGAAGATAGTAAGGCAAGATCTGCGGCCGAAAAACTTCTCTCAGATAATAGAAAGGCAGTATACGAGAATAGTGGGTTAACGTTAAAAGATGTTAGATATTCTTCTGATGGCAAAGTTGCAGTTATTGTGTTTGACGCTTTCATGGAAGAAGATATTCCTTTACTAGTTGAAAACTTGAATAAAGTTGTCGCTAAAGGTGGAGTGGAAAAAGTTGTTTTAGATATCTCCACTAATGGAGGAGGATATCTCGCGAATTTATATAAAGCTTTAGCGATTATTAGTGAGGATCCTGTTTATTCTATAAACTTCCATATTGACACCGCTAATGTGACTTATGAACTATATGGGGAATATGACGCTAATGGTGATGAAAAATATGATAAAGATGACTGCTATGGAGATGATTTTAAATTTTATATTCTTACTAGCAAAGCATCGTTTAGTTGTGGAAACGCTTTCCCATGTGACGCTAAAGTTAATGGATTAGCAACTATTATCGGTGAAACTAGTGGTGGAGGAGAATGTGCTGTAGCCACTCACTTACTTGGCAATCATTTCTTTTTCCAACATTCATCAATCAATCACTTAGGCACTTATAAAAATGGTAGATTTATCGGATTTGAACCAGGTGCGACACCAGATATTTCGTTATCTTACGATGACTTTTATGACATTGAGAAAATCGCAGAAGCGATAAAATAATCAAAAAAACATTGAACTAACTAAGTTCAACAACTATATTATTTATTCAAAAGGAAGAAAAAATGCCAATCTGTAAAAACTGTGGATCTAGAATAGAAAAATTCAATAAAGACTTCTGCCCAATCTGTGGATGCAAAAGTCCTTTTGCGCAGGACGGCGAAAAAACTGTAGAAATTACTTCAAATATTGAAGTTGGTAATAGTGGATATCAACCAAAGAAAAAATCAACAATGTTAATGTTTTTTATCTTTTTTGGCTTCTTTGGCATCCCATTTTTTTATCTTAAACAAATCAAAAGTGGAATCATTTTAATGATTATCAATCTAATCGGCATTGGAGCGTTAAGTTTTATTTTTGCTTTCTACGCTCAATTACCAATTTATTGGTCGGTAATCATTGCTATATTACTACTTCTAGTAGTAAATACAGTTGCAGGTCTTGTATTATTTAGAACTCCAAATCTTAAAGATGGAAATGGAGAATTTGTCATCTAACATGCAAAGATATTTTGTTAGTGGCAGTAGTGAAAATATTATCTTTCCTGAGAAAGATATTTTTCATATTAAAAAAGTTATGCGTAATAAAGTGGGAGACCAAATAGAGATTGTTTTATCTGATAAAGCCTATCTAGCAACAATCGATAAATTGGAACCTCTCCACGTCTATATAAATGAACCAATTTTAAAAGAAGCGGAACTAGAAAATGATTTAACTATTTTCTTCCCACTCACTAAAAGTGATAAAGCTGAACTTGTTATTCAAAAGGCAAGCGAAATTGGAGCGAGCAAAGTCGTTTTTTATCGTTCTAAAAGATGTGTTATCAAACTTGATCAAGAAAGCTTTAATAAGAAAAAAGAACGCTATTTAGCAATAGCTAAAGAAGCAAGCGAGCAGTGTCATCGACTCAAAATAGTGGATATCTGTGGGGTTATTAACCTCCAAGACATCGATAATTATCTTCTAGATAGAAACTATGTTGCCTATGAATTAGAGGCTGGAAATACCTCTCCTTTATATGAAGAGCTATCTAAAGATAATAAGTCAACTTCCATTATTGTTGGTCCTGAAGGCGGCTTTGAAAAAGAAGAAATATCTCTTCTTGTTAATAAAGGATTTAAAGTTGTTTCGCTCGGTAAAAGAATTTTAAGATGTGAAACCGCCGCTATTTATGCTTTGTCAGTCATATCTTTTATGATGGAGAAATAATGAAAACATTTACCTATATTTCTTTAGGCTGCAAAGTCAACTCATATGAATCTAACGCTTTAGCGGACCTTCTTAAGAAAGAAGGATATGTTTATAGTGATGTCAATCCTGATATTGCTTTTATTAATACTTGTTCCGTAACTGCGACTGCTGACCAAAAATCTAGACAGCACATCCGTAAGTTGATCAAAGAATATCCAAACGCGATTGTGGTGGTGATGGGCTGCTATTCACAAGGACAGCATAAATTCATCAAAGATGAAATTAAACCCGCAATCATTGTTGGAACTTCAAATAGAGATAAAATTATCGAATTAATAAAGCAATATGAAAACACTCATGAACCGATTGATGAGGTAGAAGATAATCCTCGCAAATTCGAATATGAAGAGCTAGGTGTTACAAAATATTCCGAACAAGCTAGAGCGTATCTAAAAATCGAAGATGGATGTGATAATTTCTGTAGCTACTGTCTGATCCCTTATCGTAGAGGAAAAACGAGAAGTAGAAGTTTTCAAAACGTCTACAAAGAAGCAGAAGCGCTAGTCCAAAATGACTATAAAGAAATAGTTTTAACTGGTATACATATCGGTGGATATGGCAAAGATTTAGAAGATATGAACTTCTCTAAATTGGTAAAGGCTCTACTTGATATTCCAAATCTATATCGTGTCAGAATTTCTTCTATAGAAGAAAGTGAGATAGATGACACGCTTATTGACTTAATCAATAATAAAGATAATCTAGCGAAACATTTCCATATTCCTTTACAAAGTGGAAGCGATACAGTTTTAAAGAGAATGAATCGTAAATATAACAAAGAACAGTTTTTATCAAAACTTTGTTCGATTAGAAATGCTTGCCCTGACGTGGCTTTTACCACTGATGTGATTGTTGGTTTTCCAGGAGAGACCGAAGAAGAATTTATAGAGACTTATGAATTCATAAAAGAATGTGACTTTGATATGTTACATGTCTTCCCTTTCTCTAGTAGAGAAGGTACATTAGCAAGTAAGATGACGAACCAAATTGATCCAAAAACCAAAAAACAAAGAGCCTTACGCCTTATCGAACTATCTAATGAACTTTGGGATAAATATACCAATAAGTTCGTAGGAAAAGAAGTGGAAGTTCTCGTCGAACAATACGATAGTAAGCTGAAGCTTAACATTGGGCACACCACAAATTATTTAGAAGTAATAATACCTGGAGAGCCTCTTAAAGTTGGCTCAATAGTGAAAACTATATATTGCAAATAAAAATGCTGATATAATCAGTGAAATATAAGAAAGTTTAGAACTTGTCCAAAAAAATTTGATTTCTTTATATATATTTAATATAATATTCGAGCAATTTAAGGAGGATACTGACTATGGCAGTCCCACAAAGAAGAATTAGCAAAACCAGAAAAAGAATGAGAAGAACTCACTTCAAACTTGAAGTTGAAGGATTAATTACTTGCCCTAACTGCGGAGAAATGATCAAATCTCACCACGTTTGTCCAAAATGTGGTTACTACGCTGGTAAGGTTCAATACTTAGACGGTAAACTCGTCAAAGAAGAAAAACCTGCTAAAAAGACAACCAAAAAATCTAAATAAGTAAAACGAAATGACACCCTAGTAATACTAAGGTGTTTTTTTGTATAATATTTGTATAGCGAAAGGATATTTATATAATGCAATACAATAAACTTATTGATCATACTTTATTAAAGCAAGATGCAACCCCAGAACAAATCGTTAAGCTTTGTGAAGAAGCCAAACAATTTGACTTTATGTCAGTCTGTGTTAACCCTGCTTATGTTCCACTTGCCAGTGAATGTTTAAAAGGCAGCGATGTTAAGGTCTGCACAGTTATCGGTTTCCCTCTTGGCATGAACTTAACTAGAACCAAAGTCGATGAAGCTGCTTTAGCAATTAGAGAAGGGGCCACTGAAATTGATATGGTTATCAACGTTGGCATGCTTAAAGCTGGGCATGATGACTATGTGAAAGAAGAAATTAGACTTCTTAAAGAAGTGGCGGGCAAACTCGTTCTTAAAGTTATCATCGAAACATGCTTATTAACCGATGAAGAAAAAGTTAGAGTATGTAAATTAGCAAAAGAAGCAGGTGCAGATTTTGTTAAAACTTCAACAGGATTTTCTACCGGTGGAGCGACCGCACACGATGTCAAACTCATGAGAGATACTGTTGGTCCAGAAATGGGTGTCAAGGCTAGTGGTGGAGTGAGAACTCACGAAGATTTACTAGCAATGGTGGAAGCTGGCGCGAATAGAATTGGCACTTCTAACGGCACAAAAATCATCTAATATTTATAAAATAAATACGAAAATAAGGTGGCTTAGTTATAAAGTCACTTTTTTTCACTTTTATAGTTGCTTTTATATCTTTTAACGCGTATATTATTACTTGCGTAACCGCTTTAAGGAGGTGATATCATGCCAAAAGTACTCGTTCGTGAAAACGAATCATTAGATGACGCACTTCGCAGATTCAAGAGACAAGTTAATAAAGCTGGTACCATTCAAGAAGCGAAGAAAAGAGAGTTCTATCTCAAACCAGGTTTAAAGAGAAAACTTAAATCTGAAAACGCAAGAAGAAAAAATCGCAAGTAGTCAAATACTTGCTGACATCGCGGAGTAGAGCAGTCCGGTAGCTCGTCGGGCCCATAACCCGGAGGTCATGTGGTTCAAATCCCATCTCCGCAACCAATTAGAGAGTTCATAACGAATTCGAGTTATGGACTCTCTCATTTTTTCTCTGTCCTTTTTTTCGGACATATATTGTGCTATAATGATAGTCGAAAGGAGGTGATAATATGAGAATTGATCATGGCAATGCAATTACATTGGAGCACATTGTTCGTAAGGTTTATAATTGTGATCGTTTTGGCATGGGAGGATACATTAATTCTGACCACTTTGAATTTTCGCCTTTTGATGCTGCGTTAATCGCATTAGCACCATTGTGGCAAAGAATTGATTCCCATACCGTCGAAGACTTCTTGTTCAAATGGGAAAACGTGCTCCGCAAGGATGATCGTACTGAACAATCCATCAGTGACTATATTAACGAGTTGGATGAACTTGTTACTACAGCCA
>JAILBR010000069.1 GCA_024680795.1 Bacilli bacterium
GGTTCGATCCCGTCAGTACCCACCAAAAAGAAAAAATGGGCAGCGAAAGTTGCCCTTTAAAATACATGCAACCATGGTTTAATGGTAGAACGTTAGCTTCCCAAGCTGATTGTACGGGTTCGATTCCCGCTGGTTGCTCCAAGTGTATGAATGCCTTGATTTTATCAGGGCTTTTTAATTATTTTCAAAAAAGATTGGGATATGAATGTTTAGGCCTTAAAATAGAATTAATAAACATAGTTTAAGAGGTAATAGTTATGTTAGAATCAATTAAAAATAGAAGAACTTGTCGTAATTATGATATTAATAAAATAGTAGAAGAAGAAAAAATAAATGAGATAGTAAATGCTGGATTATTAGCTCCAAGTGGAATGAATCGACAAACTCCGGTTGCGATTGTTATCAAAGATAGAGCGACCAGAAATAGACTAGCAAAATTGAATTCCAAAGCACTAGGGAGAGATGCGGATACATTTTATGGAGCCCCTGTCATTATTATGGTGATTGCTCATAAAGAAGGCTTATCATATCACGATGGGGCAGCGATGATGGAAAATATGTTAATTGAGGCCACTAATCAGGGATTATGTTCTGGCTGGATTCATCGCGCAGACGAAGAAATTAAAAGTGAAGAAGGAAGAGAAATTCTTTCTTTTACTGGCTTAAATTTTGATGATTATGTTGGAATTGGCCACGTCATTATTGGCTATCCATTAGGAGAACCAATTTATAGAGAAAAAGAGATTAAATCAGGAAGAGTTTTTATTAAATAAAAAGAGCCCAAATATATGGACTCAAATCTTAATAGCAATTCAAATTATTCATTATCCGACTTGGTCGGATTTTTTGTTTTAAATATCATGATAAATAGATAAGTTAAGAAGAGAAGCGCTGACAAGATACCGCCAACTAAATAGGCAACCCAAATAGGAATAAATCTTCCTAATGAAATATTTGGTTCGCCAAAAATATAAGTGATTACTACCACGGTCATGATAGTAGCAGGTATTGCGGTGAATAGTGAACGATACTTATTCAAACCATCTTTTAGTAGATAGAAGGTTGAGACCCATAGACAAGCTGCTGCTAATAGTTGGTTGCTCCATGCGAACCACCGCCACAGCAAATTAAAGTTCGTGAAATCAGCAAAATTCCAAATGCTAATACCAATAATTATTCCGAATAGTGGTAGTGTTAATATCAATCTATTTTTAATCTTTTTCTGATCGAGATGGAACCATTCTCCAACAATCAATCTGCAACTTCGTAATGCGGTATCGCCACTAGTAATTGGACAGATAACAACGCCAATAACCGCTAAAACCGTACCGACCGGACCCAAGAGTGCAGAAGAGATTTCTTGGACAGATTTAGAACTGCCACCAATAACGGCAAGTTGACTCCATCCTTCAGCACCATCAACATGATAAAATGCCATGGCTGCGGCAGCCCAAATTAAAGCGATAATGCCTTCGGCCACCATTGCACCATAGAAAACTTGTCTTCCTTCTTTTTCACTTTTGATACATTTAGCAATCATTGGTGATTGAGTAGCGTGGAACCCACTTACTGCGCCACAAGCGACAGTTGTAAACATAAATGGCCACCAAGGAAGGCTTCCATTTTGAGATGAAAAGTCGCGGAAATTATAAATAATTTCTAGCATTGGATATTGGTCTTGCTGGAATAAAACCCCGCAAATAACGGCAACCGCCATGATAATCAAAATGATTCCAAATACTGGATAAGCTTTGCCAATAATTTTATCGATTGGGACAATTGCGCTTAATAAATAATAAGCGAGAATAATAGCCATCCAAATCCATGCAAAGACATGCCCGCTTGTTAATGATTCTAATAATGAAGCGGGTGAAACAACGAATACGGCAGTAACGAGTACTAATAATACTATGGAGAAAATACGCATGACAAATTCCATAGCTTTGCCGATGTATTTTCCGGAAAGTCTAACGATAGATTCTCCATTATTTCGGCTAGAAATCATGCCAGAGAAGTAATCATGAACTGCCCCACCTAAAATGCAGCCAGCCACAATCCAAACAAAAACGATTGGTCCAAATAAAGCACCACTGATTGCTCCAAAGATTGGTCCAGTACCAGCAATATTTAATAATTCAATAAGAAATGCTTTCCATTTTGGCAGAGGAGTGATATCTACTCCATCTGGATTACGCATTGCTGGAGTTTGTCTATCGTCGATAGCAAAAATCTTCTCGGAAACCCGAGAATAGATAAAATAACCACCGACAAGCACTGCTAGTGCAATGAAAAATGTCCACATATCATTAAAATAATAAACCGTTTTGAAGAGATGGTGTAATATTCTTGATTTCTTTTTATATATATGTACATCTTGGATGAGAGCGAAAAATTAAATTAATTTTTATATACATGATCGGTATTTTTTTGATACAATACGATAACATCGAGGCAAAAAATGACTTGGGATTTATTTCTAGCTATATTCTTAGATGCATTAAAAGATAGCGCGTTAGTGCTAGCGTTTGTCTTTTTATTTCATGTCATTTTGGCTTTCTTTGAAGACAAACTTGCAAAGATTTTGGTCCGAAAACGCTACACAGGTCCCTTATTTGGTTCTTTATTTGGAATGATTCCTCAATGTGGCACCAGTGTTTTAGCCGCTGATTTATATATCAAAAAATACATCACTTTAGGTACGATAGTGGCAGTGTTTCTTTCCTGTAGTGATGAGGCACTAATTTTATTATTGACTAGACCAAGTGAGAAAACATGGCTCGTTATTCCTCTAGTTTTATCCAAATTTTTGATTGGCTTTGCCATTGGTATTTTGGTTGATTTGATTTATCGCAAACAAGAAACTGTTGAGCCAGAAAAAGAACTCGAAGATGTTATTTGTGAAGAACATCATCACCATAATGTTCATTTACATAAATACTTAATCCATCCACTTATTCATGCTTTAGAAATCTTTGCCTATGTTCTTGTAATAAACATTATCTTAGGACTAATAATTGGCTCAGTTGGCGAAGAAAACTTTGCTAACTTTATCACTTCGAATCGTTATGTCGCTCCAATCTTTGCCTCCTTGATTGGATTAATTCCTAACTGTGCAAGTAGTGTACTTTTAAGTGAACTTTTCCTAGGCGGTAATTTATCTTTTGGAGCACTTGTTGCTGGTTTATTGGTCAATTCTGGACTAGGTATCGCTATGCTTTTAAAAAGCAAATCAACATTAAAGAAGGCTGGCATTATTTTAGCGATTTGCTTTGCAACATCTATTTTCTTTGGCTACATTATTTGTCTTATTTCGGGGTTTTAAAATATGAAGAAAAAAATTTCAGGATTACTAATTTTATTAATTGTGTACTTAATCGCTGCTCTTATCGGAGTTTTATATTTTATTGCGATGAGAAAGTATGGTTTAAACGTGCTAGTGAGTGTTTTACTTGCTGATATGCTTGCTACCATTTTTGTTTGGCTGATGGGCATTTTATTTAAAACCTCATCTGTCTATGATCCATATTGGTCTTTACAAACCTTTGTTATTTATGTTTCTTTAGTCAGTTATTTTAATAATTGGAACTTAGGAACAATTCTTGTTTTGGTGGCTATTATCATTTATTCGATTAGATTGACTGGTAATTTTATTATTGGTTTTGACTCACTATCTTATGTTGACTGGCGATATAAAATGCTTAAAGAAAAGAGTGGAAAGCTATATCAGCTAGTTAACCTATTTGGCATTTGTATGTTTCCAACTTTAGTGGTGTACGCTGCTAGTGTTCCACTTATGATTTACGCGGAGATTGGCGTGTTTTCGCCACTAAATATCATCGGTTTAGCGGTGGTTATAGGCGGAGTAGTTTTAGAACTCATTTCTGATATGCAGATGAAAAAATTTATTTCTATTAGAAAAGATAGAAGTGAAATTATTAACATTGGTTTATGGAAATATTCCCGTCATCCAAATTATTTAGGGGAGATTATGATTTGGTTTGGCTTTGCCTTCATTTTAATCTTCTCATATCCGGTTTATTGGTATTATCTTGCCGGAGCGGTTATCAATCTTTTGATGTTCTTGTTTATTTCTATTCCTATGGAAGAAAAACATCTTTTGGAATATAAGCCAGGGATTATTGATTATCAAAAGAGCACCAGTATGTTACTACTTCTCCCAAGAAAAAGGCAAAAGGCCGCTGGAGAATAAAAAATATTAATTACCCCCTAGGAGAAAGAATTATTCTATATTAGAATGTCTATTGGTTATGGCAGTTACAAGAGTAGAAAAATATAAAGATTATCGTAAATCTATACTTACAGATGGCGACCCAGTTGTGAAAACCGCAATTGAGACTTCTTTAGAATCGACTTCAATCGAAAGCAACTCCGCTCCTTCTTATCAAGAAGCAGCCTTTTTAAGGAAACTTCAATTTAAAAAATGGTTCATCATCATTTCTTTATCTACCTTTGTAGTTGCAATTATCATCTTGACTATTGTGTTTGGAAATATCTTATTTTAAAGGATGGCAAAATTTATGAAAGTTACAGTTGCAATTGATGGTCCAGCCGCTGCTGGAAAATCAACAGTCGCTAAATTAGTAGCTAAAAAACTCGGTTACGTTTATATCGATACAGGCGCAATGTATCGTGCATATACATGGTATTGCATGGAAAAAGGTGTTGATTGCCAAGACCATGATGCATGTATCAATTTTGTTGGTGAAGTCAGTATCGTTTTAAAGGAAGACGGCGCCGTTTTATGTAATGACATCGATGTAACTAGAGCCATCAGAGAACCAAGAGTGTCGGGTAATGTTTCCTATATTGCTTCTTATAAAGAAATCAGATTATTCCTCGTTGATCAACAACGTAAAATGGCGGAATCAAATTCGGTCATCATGGATGGAAGAGATATTGGCACATACGTTTTACCTAACGCTGATGTAAAGATTTTCCAAATCGCTTCTGTCGAGACAAGAGCAAAACGCCGCTATGACGAAAATATTTCCAAAGGCATCACATGCACTTTAGAAGAAATTGAAGAAGATGTAAGAAAAAGAGATTATATCGATTCACATCGTGATTTTGCTCCACTTACTTGCGCAGAAGACGCAATCACTTTGGACACCTCAAATATGAGTATCGAAGAAGTAGTGGACGCAATTATTAACATAATTGATAAAAGATTAAAGGAAAAATATCCAAATGCCTAAAACAGTCGTCGCTATTGTTGGAACTCCTAACGTTGGTAAGTCAACGATTTTTAATCGTCTTATCGGCGATAGAAGAGCAATTGTAGATGATGAAGCAGGCATTACAAGAGATAGATTATATGGAACTGTCAACTGGTTAAATAAGACTTTCACTCTTATTGATACTGGTGGTATTGAAATCGCGGATAAACCATTTCAAGAGCAAATTAGAATTCAAGCAAACATTGCCATTGAAGAAGCTAACATTATCATTTTTGTCACAGATGGCAGATTAGGTGTCACCAAAGATGACAGAATGATTGCTAGGATTTTACAAAAAGTAAAAAAGCCGATTATTTTAGTCGTTAACAAAATTGACGAAGGTGCTTTTGCTCCTAGCGCTGCTGAATTTTATTCTTTAGGTTTAGGTGAACCGATCCCTGTTAGTGGACTTCATGGAGTGGGCATTGGTGAAGTTTTAAATCGCATTATCGATAATGTAACTGAAGAAAAAGAAGAATTAGATGAAGAAGTTATTACTTTCTCTTTAATTGGCAGACCAAATGTTGGTAAGTCATCTTTAACTAATGCAATTTTGAATCAAGAAAGAGTTATCGTTAGTGATATTTCTGGAACAACAAGAGATTCGATTGATACTCCTTTTATTAGAGAAGGACAAAAATATGTTGCTATCGATACAGCAGGGTTAAAGAAAAAAGGCAAAATCTATGAGGCGGTTGATAAATATTCCGCGATTAGAGCGTTAAAGGCTATTGAGAGAAGTGAGATTGTTCTTCTAGTTTTAGATGGCCACCAAGGTATCACTGATCAAGATAAGCATGTTATTCAATATGCGACTGATCTACATAAAGCAATTATTATTGTTGTTAATAAATGGGACCTTGTGGATAAAGACACAAACACAATGTCTTCATTTACTAAAGATATTAAGAAAGAGTATAAATTCTTAGATTATGCACCTATCGTTTATTTAAGTGCGTTAACTAAAAGAAGAGTTAATACTTTATTTGATGCTTTAAAGCAAGTTCATGAAGCTTATTACACAAGGATTAAAACATCTTTATTAAATGATGTGATGCAAGAAGCGCAAGTGATGAATCAATCTCCAGATTTCAATGGAGGAAGACTTAAAATCTATTTTGCAAGCCAAGTTTCAACTGCTCCTCCACACATTGTTTTGATGGTTAATGACCCACAATATATGCACTTTTCATATCAACGTTATTTAGAGAATAAACTTCGCGAAGTGTTCAATTTTGAGGGCACTCCGATAAAAATATCTTTAAAAAAACATAGCAAAAAAGACAAATAAGTGATTATATATTTAATGTATTAATAGGGAGAGATACGTATGCAAAAACTTAATAAGAATGAGATTATCGATTTGGTAGCCGAAAATACTCATTTATCAAAAGCAGATGCAAAAGCAGCTGTTGATGAGACATTTGATTTAATTACCGAAGCTCTATTAAGAGGTGAAAGTGTTAATATCAAAAACTTCTGTGTCTTTGAACCAAAAACCAAAGCCGGCAGAAAGGGAACTCATCCAAAACAACACACATTAATTGATATCAAACCAAAACACACCGTCACAATTCATTTAGCAAAAGAATTCAAAAATAAATTGAACGGTTAGTTGAAAGATAGACCAAGTGAAATAAAATCACTTGGTTTTTCTTTGCCTAAAATATAGTATGATTTTGGTATGGAAGAAAAATTATTGGTCTTTGAATATTTAGCAAATCTCTTTAAAAAGAATGGCTTTAATCTATATTTAGTTGGTGGAACAGTAAGAGATTATTTATTAAAACTTCCGCTTGATGATTTTGATGTGGTAACAAACGCTACTCCTGATGACATGCATAAGTTTCTATTGGATGCCTCATATACTTTCGAAAAATACGGAAGTGTTAGATGCATCTTTAATAAAACCAAATTTGATATCACAACTTTAAGAAAAGAAAATTCATATAGCGATTCTAGACATCCTTCAAAGATAGAATTCTGTGATTCTTTAGAGGAAGATGTTTTAAGAAGAGACTTTACCATCAATGCTTTATATATGGATAAAGAAGGAAAAGTATATGACTTTGTTGATGGCCAAAAGGATTTGAAAGATAAAATTATTAAGATGATTGGCGATCCTGATAAAAGAATAAAAGAAGATCCTTTACGCATAATTCGAGCTTTCCGTTTTGCGGTTTCTTTATCCTTTTTCATCGATAAACCCCTCATGGATGCCATTTTACGTAACAAAGAACTAGTAAAAAAACTTAATCCAGAAAAAGTTAATCAGGACATCAAAAAATGTTCCAATCCAGAAAAACTATTAGAAAATCTAAAAGATTTAGACATTTTGTGATAAAGTATTAAACATGATTACCGAAGCAATCGATTTTAGATTCCTATTAATTGAAAACTATAAAAAGTTAAAAATAAACGAAGTGGAACTAGCTACCATCTTTGTTATTGACCATTTGATTGGACAAGGCAATCCTTTTGTTACTTCTGATTTATTATCCTTAAAGATGTCTTTAGATGTTAAGGAAATCGATAAAGTTTTAGCGGGACTTATCACCAAAGGATTTTTTGAATATAAAACAATTGGAAAAAAGACTGTTGCGACTTTAGAACCACTCAAACAAAAACTATATCGTGAGTTCCAAATCTATCTCTCTAAAGAGGAAGAAGAAAAGAGTAGCCAAAGAATCACTGAAGAATTAGAAAACATTTATCAAACTTTTGAAAAATTACTCGGAAGAAGTCTTTCACCAGTTGAAATCGCTAAGATACATGAATGGGTTTCTTATGGCTATAGTGACAAAATGATTATCGATGCTTTAAAAGAAGCATTATCAAAAGGCAAAAAATCACTGAGAAGTGTAGATAAGATCCTTTTGAGCTGGGCACAAAGAGATGATTTGATGTCAGAAGGTCATACCCCATTAAATGATGAATGGGATAAAAACTTAGAAGAAACAATTAAGATTGCTAAAACACCTTGGATTAAAAAGCCAGACGAAGATGACTAAAAATCAAAAAGTTGATTTACTTTTAGAATTTGCAGATTCACTTTTCCCTGATGCAAAATGTGAACTTTTTTATAATCAAGATTATGAACTCGCTATTGCAGTGATGCTTTCTGCTCAAACAACTGATAAAGCAGTTAATCTAGTGACAAAAGAATTATTTTCGAACTATTTAAGTTTGAAATCTCTCGATGAAGCCCCCTTAAATGACATAGAAAACATCATCAAATCCATTGGGCTATATAAGAACAAAGCAAGGAACATAAAAGGCATTGCAAGAGTGCTTTTAGAAGACTTTAATGGTGTTCTTCCTAGTGACAAAGATGAACTACAAACCTTGCCTGGCATTGGCAATAAGTCAGCAGGAGTTATCCGCTGTGAAATCTTCAAAATTCCAGATTTACCAGTAGACACACATATCATTAGAATTACTAACCGACTGGGCTTAGCAAATAAAAGCGATACACCACTAGATATTGAGATGACATTAAAAAAGCTTATCCCAGAAGAGAGATGGATTAAAACTCATCACCAGCTCATTCATTTTGGCCGATATTTTTGCTTGGCAAAAAATCCTCATTGCGAGGATTGTAAACTTAGAGATATTTGCAATAAAAATTAAAAATATTTTTTATCAATAGCGTCGATATATTTAAGACGTGGATTATAACTTCTTTCAACTTCGATTCCGTTTTCTTCAAAACATGATAGAGGAATCGATTTTCTTTCTCCGTGTTCATAAAAATGGATGACATAACTAGCGTCTAATAAGTAAACTTTATCGAGCGACTCAAATTGAATGATGAAAAAAGCGATTCCTTCATGATAGATGACCATCTTCAAATGTTCAATTTGATGCTTGGTAATGTTATTTAATGGGAAAGAAGTTTTATTTTTAGTGTTCTTGGCTTCAAAATCGATATATTTACCTTTATACACTCCGTTATAGTCGGTTGTAGATTGAGTTTCAAAATAGGCATGAGTAATCATGGCCCCTTTTGAATAATCGACTTTAACCACGTTTATTGGTGTAGGCCTTTTTGAAATTAAGCAGATTCCTCTTTCTTTATAATAATCGTTAGAGACATTGATATCATTTTCAAAACTCATTCCTCTATTTGCACTGGAGATTGATATCTCGGTTTTATTCTTTTTCGAGGAACGTTTCTTTTCTTCCTTTTTATATGGTTGACCGTTTGGATAATTAATCATCTTATTCTAAATATTTATCTACTTCACTTCGGTAGTCCTTAGCATCAACGCTTTCTCCGTTAGCGAGCTTTTTAAGTATTTCTCTAACTGGGACAGGTATTTTTGTATCTTTAGAAAGGGCGTTCATATAGGAAACTGCCACCTTGTCTTTTTGTTTTAAAAATGCATCATAGATGTTCATTAAATTAAAAGCATCATACATTGGATCATGAGCGGCGCCATCAAAAGTTAAACCAAAGAATTCAACATATTTTTCTAATGAATATGGATTGTTGTGTTCGTCTTTGACAAATTCGGAGATAAAAGCCTGAAGATCTAAGTAGTTCTTCATTATTGTCTTCGCGATTTCCGCATCTGCATCCATACTATGTGATAATGATTGACTAATAATTCTGATATCGTGATTTCCAAAGGTCACAAAGAGTGTCTTTTTAAAAGATAAACCACAGTACTTCTTTATCTCTTGGAGGGCTTGTGAGAATGGGATGCCTTCTTTATCAAGGATTACTTTGTTGATGCCTGTTAAGTCTTCAACGAATTTACCGATGTTAGAACGACACTTAACATATCGTTTAATTGGATTTTTATATTTTTTTATCGAAAGGTCACTTTTTAAAGTAGCAAAAACAGCCCCGAACGCGATCATTTCATGGGTGAACTGTGTTCCTTCGAAATCTAAGAAACATAGATGTTTAAAACCTCTGAGTGCCTTTTTTAATTTATTCACGTATTAAATAGTAATTAATGAAGATTGTTTTTTCAAATGAAATAAACTTTATTGTAGTGTTTTTTCGACATTTTTAGGTAAGTTATTCTCGCAAAGGAGAAATATATGTAATTTTTATAGAAAAAATTAATGATTTAAGAGATAATATATCTATGCCAATAAAATTAAAGAACAGTAGCGAATTATTAGTTAACAAGGAATTCAAAATTTCTCCTAAAGGTTATAATGGACTTGAAGTTGATCAATTGCTTGACCAAATCATCAGGGATTATGAACTTGTGGAAAATAATTGCTTGCTATCTAAACAAGAAGCTGAGTCTTTGCAAAAGAAAATTGACGACTTAACTAAAGAAAATATTAGGCTATCGGTTGAACTTGATAATGAAAAAAGTCGATGGAAGTACATTAAGTCTGATGGAAAAGATATCCATATCGATAACTTAGTGCTTCTTCAAAGAATTGGCAAATTAGAGCAAATCATTTATGAAAGGCTCCATATCAACCCAGATGAATTAACAAAAAACTTCGATCCGGATGATTACTGACATTTGTTAGAGGAAAGTCCATGCTCGCACAGTCTGAGATGGCTGTAGTGTTTGCGCTAGCGGAACAAATAACGCTAGGCACGTAGGAGTACGTGATGGCGGAGTGATACCTAAAGGGAAACCCATGGTCTAACTCCTGAAAGTGCCACAGTGACGTAGCTTATTTGAAAGAATAAGGTGGAACGCGGTAAACCCCACAAGCGAGAAACCCAAATTTGGTAGGGGAGGTCTGATAGAGAAATGAATCGATTCAGGCAGGGTAACCTAGATAAATTATCATCCTTGACAAAACATGGCTTACAGGATCGAACACTCACTAAAAGGAGAAAAAAGATGAATTTACCAACCAAGATTACATTCTCAAGAATCATTGCAATCGTCTTATTGATGATTACCCTTTTCGTTTTATCTTTAATTCCTGATATCAGCACACCTCTTTTAGGAAACACTAGAATTAATTTAATCTTCTTAGTGATTTTTGTCTTCTTTGTGCTAGCCAGTTATACTGACCATTTAGACGGAAAATTAGCTAGAAAAAATAATCAAGTTACTGACTTAGGAAAATTCCTTGACCCAGTTGCTGATAAATTATTAGTTAACTCTATGCTCATCTTCTTAAGCGCACCAATGGTGTTTGCAAATTATAACGTTGAGCAAACCGTATTCATCCCAATCTGGTGTGTCATCATTATGGTGGCTAGAGATATCGTTGTTGATGCTTTAAGAAGCATTGCTTCGCAAAAAGGTATTGTGATTGCCGCAAACATCTTTGGCAAACTCAAAACCGTTCTACAAATGATTGCTATTTCAGCAGTGTTATTAAACGATTTCCCATTCCATTACATGTATCCAGAAAATACAAACCAATATTTGACCGTTACCGCTTTCTTAGTATACGCAGCCACATTAGTTTCCATGCTTTCTGGCATCATTTATGTCTGGCAAAATAGAAAAGCATTTTTACCTGAAAAACCTGAAAACAAATAATTATGACCGCAGAGAGAATCAACCAAATATTTAGAGAAAAAGGATTGTCATTAGGCTCAGTAGAGTCATTTACTGGCGGAAGCTTTGCTAGCGAAATCACTTCCGTAAGTGGGGCATCTCATTTCTTCAAAGGTGCATATGTTACTTATGCAACTGAAGAAAAACATCGTCTATTAGGTATCTCTTGGGACACAATTGATAAATATGGCGTTGTAAGTCAAGAAGTCGCAGGTGAAATGGCAGGGCATGGAAAGTTTCTTCTAAATGTTGATGTATGTGTCTCATTTACAGGAAATGCAGGCCCAGAAGCGATGGAAAATAAGCCAGTTGGAGAAATCTATATTGGCATCGCTTTCCGCGACATGGTGCAAGTATTTGCGTATAATCTTAACGGAAGTCGAAAAGAAATACAAAAACAAGCAATAAATATTGCTTATGAAATTCTTGAAAAAATTTTGGTCAAAAATTAGAAAAAAACCACTACTAGTTTAATAGGAGGCCTTTTATGGAAAAAGAAAAAAGAGAACAAGATTTAGAAAGTGTTCTTAAACAAATTGAAAAGAATTTTGGTAAAGGAGCAATCATGAGACTCGGCGATCGTGAAGCGATTAATGTCGATGTCATCCCAACTGGCTCTTTACTACTTGACGAAGCACTAGGTGTCGGCGGCTATCCAAAGGGACGTATCATTGAGATATTTGGACCTGAAAGTAGTGGTAAGACAACTCTTGCTTTGCACGCGATTGCTGAATGTCAAAAAGCTGGCGGAAAGGCAGCTTTCATCGATGCCGAACACGCAATCGACCCAACCTATGCAAAAGCACTGGGTGTCGATATTGATGATTTAATCCTTTCTCAACCTGATAGTGGCGAACAAGCTCTTGAAATTGCAGAAATGCTCGCTGATAGTAAAGCAATTGGCTTAATTGTTGTCGATAGCGTTGCTGCTTTAGTGCCACAAGCTGAACTCGATGGTGAAATGATGGATTCTTCTGTCGGCTTACAAGCAAGACTCATGTCTAAAGCAATGAGAAAACTTGCTGGTATCTTAAATAAGAACAACTGCACGATGATTTTCATCAACCAATTAAGAGAAAAAGTTGGTGTGATGTATGGCAATCCAGAAACAACTTCTGGTGGACGTGCTCTTAAGTTCTACGCCACAATTAGAATTGATATCAGAAGAACTGAAGCGATCAAGACTGGCAGTGATATCACTGGTAATACTTGCCGAGTTAAAATCGTCAAGAACAAAGTCGCCGCTCCATTCAAACAATGTGAAATTGACATCATCTATGGTGAAGGTATTTCAAAAGATAGCGAAATCCTCGACCGTGCGATTGATTTAGGAATCGTCAAGAAATCTGGATCATGGTTTGAATATGATGGCAAGAAGATTGCACAGGGCAGAGAAGCTGCGAAAGCATATATCAAAGCCAATGAAGATGTTAAAGAAGAATTGTTAAAAGCAATCAAAGAAGTTAAGTAACAAATTCTTATCTAAAACGACCTGGGGTTGAAAAATACTCCAGGTTTTTTATAAAAATCTTTTTATCGTTTAGTCTTTTTATTATAATAAATTCGTACCCGTCGAAAGGTGCTTACCTATAGATTCTCACTAGAGAAATTGTTTTATCAGGCTTGCCTGTTATTATATATAATCCATATAACGATTGTTTTTGGAATGATTAGGTAAAAATAGTCTTTTAGACTATATATTATAGAAAGGACAAACAAATGTCAGTAGTATTAAATGGCTTCACAGAAGTCGGACTACCCATTATTTGTGTTGTTGCTGGACTTTTTGTTGGAGCAGCGATTGTTTTCTTTGTTCCATTTTTCAAGAAACAAAGAGATACAAATAAAGGTGGCAAGATTATTAGAGAAGCCGAAATTAAAGCAGAACACATTGTTAAAAACGCTCAACTTGACGGCAAACAAGTTGTGAATGAAATGAAAAATGATGCCGACAAAGAAATCAAAGAGAAGAAAATCGAACTCTCACAGATGGAAAATAAACTCATGCAAAGAGAACAAAATATTGACCGTCGTGATGGTGCTCTATCGCAAAAAGAAGCTGCTCTTGATGAAAAGAACGAAAAACTAGACAAACGTTTAGTGGAAGTTAATAAGAAAGAGCAAATCCTTCAAGAAAAGATTGATTCCATTATTGTCGAGCTCGAAAAAGTTGCCCAAATGACTGTTCAAGAAGCGAGAGATGAATTATTCAATCGTGTGGAAGGAAAGATTTCTAGAGAGATCGCAACCTATATCAAAAATAAGGAAGATGAAGCTAAAGAAACCGCTTCCGCAAAAGCACAAGAATTACTCGCTTTAGCAATGAGCAAATACGCTCAAGAAACAACTCAAGATAGAACTGTTTCTGTTGTTGCACTTCCTAACGATGAAATGAAGGGTCGTATCATCGGCCGTGAAGGTAGAAATATCCGTACTCTTGAAACATTATTAGGTGTTGACTTAATTATTGATGATACCCCAGAAGTTATTACAGTCAGCTGTTTCAACCCTATTAGAAGGGAAATCGCTAGATTATCCTTAGAAGCACTTATCAAAGATGGCCGTATTCAACCAGGAAGAATTGAAGAGATTGTTGAAAAGTGCAAACAAGAAGTGGAAGAAAGCATCCATAAAACTGGTCAAGATGTGGCCTTCAAACTCGGCTTACCAAGAATTAATAAAGAATTATTGGATTATGTTGGTAAGCTAAAATACCGTACAAGTTATGGCCAAAATGCTTTAGATCACTCTATTGAAGTTGCTTATTTAGCAGGTACAATGGCGGCAGAACTTGGTTTAGATCAAAACCTCGCAAAACGCGCTGGCTTATTACATGATATCGGTAAGGCTCTCGACTTTGAAGTTGATGGTAGTCACGTCGAATTAGGTGCAAGAATCGCTAAGAAATATGGTGAAAACGATGTCGTTGTTAACGCAATTGAATCTCACCATGGCGATGTTCCAGCCAAATACATTATCTCCCACTTAGTGCAAGCCGCTGATACTTTATCCGCTGCTAGACCTGGTGCGAGAAGTGAAATGCTTGAAAATTATATTCAAAGAATTGAAAAGCTTGAAGAAATTTGCCAATCATATGAAGGCGTTTCTCAAAGCTATGCTATGCAATCTGGTCGTGAATTACGTGTGATGGTAATTCCAGAAAAGATCGATGACATTGGCGCTTTCAAATTAGCACGTGAAATCAAGGAAAGAATTGAAAATGAAATGACCTATCCTGGCCAAATCAAAGTCAGTGTTATCCGTGAATACCGCGCTGTTGAAACTGCAAAATAATCACATAGAAAAGAGTTAATTTGAGAATTTTATTTATTGGCGACGTTGTCGGAAAGATTGGTCGCCGCATGATTAGGGATTATCTCCCAGACATTGTTAAGAAAAATAATATCGATTTTGTTATCGCTAATGGCGAAAATGCCACCCATGGTAAAGGTTTAATTAGAAATCATTACTTTGAACTTATCGATAGTGGGGTTGATGTTGTTACTCTTGGCAATCATTATGATAATAAGTCTGATTTAAGAAGATATATTGATGGGGTCGATCGTTTGATTAGACCTCTCAATCTTCTCCATGATTATCCTGGGGAAGGGAGTATTGTCTTTGATGTCGATGGCATATCAATTCGTGTCACTAATATATTAGGAACAGCGATGATGCCAGAAGAAGTCAACAATCCATATTACTCCATTATCGATTTATTATCTGATCCTGATGCGGAACAAGCAAATATCCATATTGTTGATTTTCATGCCGAAGCAACTGGAGAAAAGATTTGTTTCGCTCATGCCTTAGATGGCAAAGTTAGTGCGGTATTAGGAACCCATACCCATGTGCAAACTAAGGACGCTCGTATATTAGAAGGTGGAACCGCCTTCATCTCTGATGTTGGCATGACTGGATTTGCCGATGGAGCGCTAGGGTTTGATATCGATACTGTCACTAATAAAATCATCTATGGCAATAAAGCTGTATTTGCCCTTCCTGAAAAGGGAAGAGGACTGCTTTCTGCGGTAGTTATGGAATTTGATAACTACTCCGGAAAATGCGAAGAAATCCACCCAATCTATTTTATTGAAGAAAAAAATGAAAACTAAAATTATCCACGCACCTGACCTAGCAAAAGCTAGAAATAGAACCAAAGAAGAAACTATCTTTTTATCATCTTCGTCTAAACATTTCGAGGAAATGAAAAAGCTTGCGACTGGTAAAAAGTATTTTATTCATACTTATGGATGCCAGGCTAATATTCGTGATGAAGAAACAATGCGTGGTGTTTTAGAATCTCTTGGATATGAAAGAAGTTTTGTTCCAAGCGAAAGCGATGTCATCATCCTTAATACTTGTGCAGTAAGAGAAAATGCTGAAGATAAAGTTTATGGTGAAATTGGAAATCTAAAGAAACTTAGAAAACAAAATAAGAGTATCACTTTTGCAATTTGTGGATGTGTGGTTGAACAACCAGAAATACTTGATTTATTAATGACTAAGTTCCCTGAGATTAATTTATTTTTTGGAACACATGAAATCCATTTATTAGTGGACCTACTTTACCAAGCAAAGACCGAAGATGTGAGACTTGTCTGTGTTGAATCTAAAAAAGGTGAAGTAGTAGAAGGTTTGCCAACTAGTAGAAATAACTCATATAAAGCATTCGTAAATATCATTTATGGCTGTGATAAGTTCTGTACGTATTGCATTGTTCCTTATACTAGAGGCAAAGAAAGAAGCCGTAAGTTTAGTGACATCATGGAAGAAGTAAGAGAACTTAAAAAGGCTAACTATCAAGAAATCACCTTCTTAGGTCAAAATGTTAATGCCTATGGAAAAGATTTAGATGAAGGTCATGACTTCGCTGATGTATTAGAAGAAGCTGCTAAAATGGGCATTCCTCGTATTAGATTTACAACATCTCACCCATGGGATTTTTCCAGCAAGATGATTGACGTTATTGCTAAATACGACAACATCATGAAATGTATCCACCTCCCTGTCCAATCTGGAAGTAGTGAAGTGTTGCGCTTGATGGGTAGAAGATATTCCAGAGAAGACTATTTAAGACTTGTTAAAGAGATGAGAGATAAGATCCCAGGATTATCGCTTTCTACTGATATTATTGTTGGTTTCCCAAATGAAACAGAAGAGCAATTTGATGAGACCTTAACTCTTGTAGATGAGGTTAAATATGAATCTGCCTTTACCTTCATTTATTCCCCAAGAAAGGGCACCCCTGCTGCGAAATTGGTGGATAATATCACTTATGAAACTAAGTCAAGAAGGTTTAAAGAACTAGTTAAACATCTCGAAGTTCATATTGAAAAAGATGCGGCAAAATATATCGGAAACACATATAAAGTTTTAGTAGATGGAGTGAGCAAAACTGACTCAAATATGCTTTCTGGATATACCGAAAGTAATAAGCTTGTTCATTTTAAAGGTGATGAATCTTTAGTGGGCAAAATTGTGGATGTTAAAATCACAGAAAGTCATACCTATTCCTTAATTGGAGAACTAGTTAATGGATAAGGTTATTGAAAAAGCCAAAGAACTTAGAAAAGAGTTAGATTCTCTTCCTCTTTTTCAAGAATATAAAAGAGTCAAAGATTCTATTGAAAGTGATCAAGAAATTCAAGAGTTAAAAAAACAAATCGTTAGAGCGAAATCTGAAGGAAGATTGGAAGACCATAAAAGGCTTCTAATCGAGTATAATAGCCACCCTTTAGTTAATAATCTCAATAGACTTGAAGAGGAAGTTAAAAACTACTTAACAGAAATATCGGAAATATTGAATGAGAAGTGATGAAATTCACTTCTTTTTTGTATATAATGTTTCTACTTTGAAATATGATTTACGTTATTATTGGACCAACTTGCTCAGGAAAGACTAGCGCCGCTATCGCATTAAGCGAAAAACTTAACGCCTGCATCATTAATGGAGATGCTTTTCAAATTTATAAAGACATGGATATTGGAACTAGCAAAATTCCAAAAAGCCATCCATTATATAAAAAGCACTTACTTTTAGACATCGTTGAACCAAGCGAGACATTCTCAGTCATGGAATACCAAAAACGCGGCAGAGAGTGGCTAATTTCGCTTTTAATGTTAGATGAGGATGTCATTATTGTTGGTGGAACTGGCCTATATATCAAAGCCCTTTTATACGATTATAAATTCATTGAAGAAGAGCCTTACGATACGAGTGAATTGGAAAAACTAAACAATCATGAACTATATGAATTACTTAAATCACTTGATGAAGAAGAGTCAAAAAAGATTCATGAAAATAATCGCAAGAGACTCATTCGCGCTATTTCGATGATTAGGAATAGTAATCAAAAAAAGAGCGAGATGATTGCTAACCAAAAACATGAACTTATATATCCAAAAGAAATGGTTAAATTCCTATATTTATCTCCTAATAGAGAAAAACTATATGACGACATCAATGCTCGTGTAGTGGAAATGATAAATAATGGTCTTGTTGATGAGGTTAAAAACTTACTTAATAAATACGATTTATCAATAACCGCCAGACAAGGAATTGGATATAAAGAAATAATATCTTATTTAGAAGGTGAGATTACTTTAGAAGAGGCAATTGCACTTATTCAAAAGCGGACTAGAAACTACGCAAAAAGGCAAGTTACATTCTTTAAAAATCAATTTGAGGATTTAATTACATTTTCTTCTAAAGAAGAATTGCTAAATTATATAAAATCGTTATAATAGATGAAAGCGAGGTATTAAAGATGAACAATATCTATGAAATTGCTAAGAAAGCAAAGATTAATGAAAAGTATGTTATTCCTTACGGCTTAGATAAAGCTAAGATCGATTTATCAATCAACGAGGAATTAAAAAATAACCCAGATGGAAAATTAGTTTTAGTCACCGCTATTACTCCAACAAAAGCAGGTGAAGGCAAAACTACAACATCCATTGCTTTAACAGATGGCTTAAACGAAATTGGTATTAATTCTATGCTTTGTTTAAGAGAACCATCCCTTGGCCCTGTCTTTGGTTTAAAAGGTGGCGCTACTGGTGGTGGAAGAGCTTCTATTACTCCAAGTGAAGATATCAATCTTCATTTCACAGGTGATATGCATGCCTTAACCAGTTCAATTAACTTAATTGCTGCTATTATTGACAACCATATTTTCCAAGGCAATGAATTGAATATTGATCCAGAAAGAATCCTTTGGAAACGCGCTCTTGATATGAATGACCGTGCTCTTAGAAGTGTGACAGTCAACCAAAAAGAAAAGAAGAGTGCTCCAAGACAAGATGAATTTGTCATCACAGTTGCTAGCGAAATGATGGCAGTGCTTTGCTTAGCAAGTGATCCAGAAGACTTTATTAGAAGAGTTAAAGAAATCGTTGTTGCTTATTCAAAAGATGGTAGACTCATCAAACTCAAAGAATTGAATATTTCTAACGCTATCTATAAGCTAATGAAGAATGCATTCAACCCTAACCTTGTTCAAACATTAGAAGGCAACCCATGTTTCGTTCATGGCGGACCATTTGCAAATATCGCGCATGGTTGTAATTCCTTAATGGCCACAAAAATGGCGCTTAAATTAGCTCCTATCGTGGTTACAGAGGCAGGCTTCGGTGCTGACCTTGGCGCAGAGAAATTTTTAGATATTAAATGCCGTGTTGGTGGCTTAAAACCTGACGCAGTGGTCATGGTTGCTACTATTAGGGCTTTAAAACTCCATGGTGGTCAGGCTTATGAAGAACTTGAAAATGAAAATATTGATGCTTTATTAAAAGGCTTACCAAACTTAAAGAGACATTTAGAAAATATTGCTAAATATGACATTCCAACCGTAGTTTGTATTAATCACTTTGCAAGCGATACTGAAAAAGAAACCGAACTTTTAAGAAAATGGTGCTTAGAAAATAATTATGAAGTCGCTTTCTGTAGCGCATTTGCTGATGGCGCTAAAGGTGCAATCGAATTAGCAAAGAAAGTTAAAGAAACATTAGACACCAAAGAAAGCCATTACCATCCTCTATATGATGAAAAACTTCCAATCACAGAAAAGATTGAGATTGTTTGTAAAGAAATCTATAGAGCTAAAGAAGTCATTTATACTGATGATGCTTTAGACCAAATTGAAAGTTTCACAAAACTTGGTTATGGACAAACTCCAGTATGTATCGCTAAAACTCCTCTTTCCTTCACCGACAATCCAAAAGTGTTAGGCGCTCCAGATGATTTTGTAGTCACAATTAGAGAAGTTAGACTTTCAGCCGGTGCAAACTTCATTGTTCCGCTCACAGGTGCTATCATGACAATGCCAGGCTTACCAAAGGTACCAGCGGCCGTGAAGATGGAAAATGAAAAATAATTAAATTTTTTGGTCATAAAATCAAAAAAGTCCCCTATTAGTTTAATGAGGGGGCTTTTTAAATGGCAAAAATAAAAATCAATAACGTATCACGAAAATACGTAACCGGAAAGAACGAAGAGTTCTACGCAATAAGAAACATTTCTTTGATGTTTGATGATGCTGGCTTTGTATCAATAATTGGAAAAAGTGGCAGCGGCAAATCAACGGTTTTAAATTTGATATCTAGATTAGATTCACAAACAGAAGGAGATGTATTTTTTGATGGAAAAGACATCAGCAAACTAAAAGGAAAGGATAAAATAGATTTCTATACCAATAAAGTTGGTATCCTATTTCAAAACTATAACCTAATTGAAACTGAAACAGTGTTGATGAATGTCTCGTTAGCAGGACAAATCAAAGGATATGGAAAACAAAAATCTATAGAACTTGCTAAGGAAAAACTTAAACATGTTGGTATAAGAGAAAACCTGTTTGATAAAAAAGCATCTTTATTGTCGGGAGGGGAAAAACAGAGAGTAGCTTTAGCAAGATGTTTAATAAACGAGCAAGATGTTATTTTATGCGATGAACCAACCGGAGCATTAGATAGTAATAACTCCATAAACGTAATGAAGATTTTAAAAGACTATTCATTGAATAGACTGGTAATCATGGTTTCTCATAACCCACAATTAGTGAATAAATATAGTGATAGAATAATAAGCATTAAAGATGGAAGAATCGAAAGCGACGTTAACAAAAATGTGCAAGTTAAACCACTGATGCGTAAGAAATTTACAAAGAAAAAGTATAACTGGACAAATGATATATCGGCATCAAACATCAAAAGGAGATTAGGGAGAAATGTCTTCTCATTTTTTGCCTTATCTATTAGTTTAATATCTGCTTTTATCGCCGTTGGTTTTTCTTATGGAAAGGATGAATCTTTAAGCGCTGCTACAAGAAAGCAGTTTGATTATTCAAGTGGAACAATAAGCAAACAAGAAGAAGTGTCTAAGGGATCGTTAATATCGTTAACAAGGAGCGTTAGACCAAAGTATGAAGACATAGCAAAAAACAAAATAATCGCGCAAAACTTTGATATTTCAGTTAATTTTGACGCAATTTTTCCTCCAAGACCAGCTATAGATTATGATGGAGAAAACATAGATGAATTAATAATGACACCCGTCTATTCATTTGATAAAAAACATGTTGACCATACTTTGCTGATTGATGGTTATGTTCCTGATAACGACAGCTTAGACGAGATGGTTATTAACAAAAAGGCATTTGATATATTGAGTTCCAAAATACATAAATCTCCGATTAGCGAAAATATCAGAATAAGCAATAGAGTTGAGCTGACATATGTTGATTTCGATGGCACTTATATTGCTGATTCTTTTGAGCTTGATCGACTTGTTAAGATTACCGGAGTCGTTGGGGAGATGGAATATTTACAAGAACCAAAAATATATTATTCATATAGTGCTTTGGAAGAACTAACAAAGTCATATATTCTTCCGAATCTTTCAACCTACATTGGTAATGATACAACTTGGTTTGATCGAATAAGTGATGCTGAAGATTTTGATTCTCTGACGAGCTTTTCTTATCGCATTTTTCTTAAGGAACACACGAATAATCAAACTTTTTCTAGCGAAGACTTTGGTGGATTAACTTTTTCCTCAACATCGTTATTAATTAAAGAGTCACTAATGAATTTTATGGAAGTTGCCAAATATGGCATATTGATTTTCTTAATCATAACTATCTTAGGAACAATCCTTATTATTGGGATAATGTCCTTTACGAGTTATTCAGAGGATCATAAAACTAGTGCTATATTAACGTGTTTGGGTGCAAGCAACGATGAGATTAAGCAAATATATTTGAATGAGTCATTACTTACCGGAATGATATCAATTCTATTTTCCCTTGTTTCTTCATTTGGCTTGTCATACTTAATCAACTATATAATTAATAATTTAACTGGTTTAACGAATCTCATATCTATTCCTATTTATAGTTTTTTAAACATTCCTTTCTTATTTCCTCTTCTTGCAATTGCTTGTGGACTACTTTTTTCAGCTCTGGTGACTATTACCCCGATTACTTTTTCAAAGAAAATCTCGTTAAAGGAGGAGTTACAAGCATTATGATCGAACTTAAAAACGTCTGCAAAAGATTCGAAAATGGAGAATGCGTCTTAAAAAATATCAATTTATCTTTTCCTAGATATGGAATTGTTGTGATATATGGTCCTTCTGGGTGCGGTAAAACAACTTTACTAAATGTTATTTCTTCCTTGTGCGACTTCGAAGGTGAAATATCCTTCAATGGAAAGAAGTACTCAAAAATGAGTAACGGCGAAAAAGATATATTGAGAAACACTAAAATTGGGTTTATTTTTCAAGATTACAAATTGTTTGAGTTTGAAACAGTTAAAAACAATTTGATGTTAGCTTTAGATCTTAAAACAAGCGACAAAAAAAGCAAAAAAGAAAGAAGAGTTATTGACTTATTAAATGTAATAGGCCTTTCTTCAAAGGCAAATGAACTCGTAAGTAAATTATCAGGCGGAGAAAAACAAAGAGTGGCTATAGCAAGGGCAATATGTAATTCACCAAGTCTAGTCCTTGCTGATGAGCCAACCGGAAATTTAGATACTTCTAATAGTGAAGCAGTAATGAAAATAATGGAGAGAATATCTAAAAACTCACTTGTGATTATGGTTAGTCATGATGAGAAACTTACTAAGAAATACGCTGATCAGATTATTTATATGAAAGACGGAGTCATTGAAAAGAGTGAATACAATAACCATAACGATCATGCGGATATATTGCCTCTTATCCATCTAAACGGAAGAGATAATAAGGCTACTTTACCACTAGGATTTTGCATAAGACATTCTTTTAATAATATTAAAAGAAGAAAATGGAGAACTGCCTTTGTGTTTTTAACTTCATCTCTTGGGCTTGTGAGCGTTGGCCTTGGCACAGTTCTTTCTGACATTATATCTACTAATTTATACAAGAGTTATTCTTCCATCATTGACGCCAATAAAGTAATTATTTCACCGAAAGAAAAAAGCGAAAGCAAAAGAGAACTACGGGCACTTTCTTATAATGAGGTGGATGAATTAGCTCACCTATATAGTGATAGTGTTGAAGATGTAGGAATATATTATTGGAATGACTTTGATAAGATGTTTACTTCTTCAAACTTTGGCTTTGATAACGGAGTTAAAGAAAGCACATTACCAAATTTCCATCTAAAAAATATCAATGAGTACATAGATTTGAAAGATGTTAAAGACCTTATATATCCAAAGCAAATAACTGCAGTTGATAATAACCAAGTGGTGCTTGGGCTAACATATCAAACTTTAAATGAGATATGCTTTCAACTATCTATTAAAAGAACTGTGGATTCTTTATCATCATATTTAAAAGAGAAGGAATTAAATTTGGATATATATGCCTCCAATAATTCCTGGTCTTATGATATCGGTTTTTCGATAAATGTTGTTGGGTTCACTATGATTAACAAAAACGTATTAATCCACTCAAATCCCCAGTGGAATGAATATATTTTTGAAGAAAAGATGCATCTTTCTTCGACAGATTTATTAAATACAACAAGTAAAAATCCGTGGGATTTAAAGAAGAGTTATTATTTAGAATTCAAAAGAAACAGAGATGTATTTTTGACAGATATTAAGTTTTCTAAAACATATAAAGATGTAGTTGCTGAAGTGCTGAACGATGAACATTATAGAACGCAGATGAATAATATGGATTATGAGTTATGTAGAAGAGTGGCATTACTTTCCAGACAAAATAATCAGGGAGTAAATGGCTTTTATAATACGTATATTAAGAACTCCTCAAAAAACATTAAAAGGATAATATATGGAAATAAGAATGCATATGCGATTTATCCAGATAACTTAATGATGGGGTTTGCTAAAACGACTTATTTATCAAATGATCTTCCTTATATTGAGGATGCGATAGATTTAACCGCTTATATCCGCTATGAAGAATCTATGAATGTTTCGGTTCCAGAATCGGTCATTGAAGGCCATTTTGCTAAAAGCAATATGCAAGGATTAACGTTTAATCCATCTTATAAATTGGTGGAGGGAAGGGAGCCTGATAATTATGGAGAAATAGTGGTTAGCAGAGCCATTGTTGAAAGATTGAAGATAGTTTCTCCTTTGAATAAAACTATCTACATCGCTTTTCCAGCCAAAGAAGAACTGCTTCCAAATGGATATTTATCACGAGATTATCATGTTACTTCTATTAAAATAGTTGGCATTTCAGAATCAAATAGAATTGAAATATCGCATCGAGAAGAATGGTCGATTATGTTTTTTCAAACAAACCTAGGCATATCTAATTTAGATTTAGATATTGAAACAGTTGCAGCGGAGATAGATGAAAACAAAGAAGAACAAGTAATGAACCAATTATCACGAGCTTTTCCTCGTTTCGAAGTATCATCGCCAATAAGCAATGTTAAGGATAGCATTCAAAAAGTATGTGGCTATATCGAAAAAATACTACTGATTTTATCTATTAGCAGTGTAGTAATATCTTCCCTCTTGTTATCAATTTGTAACTATCTTCATTTTATAGAAATAAAAAAGGACATTGGTTTAGTTAGGTGTCTCGGGATTGATAAAAACGAAGCTAGTAAATTTGTTTTTGTGCACTCGATTATGCTTGGGATGATATCGGCAATAATTTCAACAGTTCAATTATTGGTTGTATGTTATTTTTTGTCTAAGTCGCTTTCAACGATGTTTGACATATCTTCAACCTTTATATTCAATGGTTTGGCCCTTCTTTATATGTTTGGACTTGCTTTAGTTGTTTCTATAGTTTCTTCTCTGATTATCAAAAAGAAGGTTAATAAATTAGACCCATTAGAATGTTTAAGATCCTAATAATATATATTATTCACTTGTAAAAATATTAGTATTGAATATAATATTCAAGGAAACAAGGATTTTAAGAAAAATATTATGGGATTAAAAGCTGGAATTGTTGGACTACCAAATGTTGGTAAATCAACCTTATTTAACGCAATTACAAATTCGCATGTCGAAGCTGCTAACTATCCTTTTGCAACTATCAATCCAAATACTGGTGTAGTTAATGTTCCTGATGAGAGGTTAGATTTTTTAGTTAATATCTTTAAACCAGAAAGAACTATTCCTGCCACTGTGGAGTTTTATGATATTGCAGGACTTGTTAGAGGCGCTTCTAAGGGCGAAGGTTTAGGAAATCAATTTCTTTCTCACATCCGCGAATGCGATGCGATTGTCGAAGTTGTTAGATGTTTTAAGAATCAAGATATCATTCATGTTGAGGGTGAAATTGATCCAATTAGAGACATCGAAGTTATAAACCTTGAACTTGTTATGGCGGATTTAGATACTGTTATAAAACGTATTGAAAAAATAGAAAATAAAGCACGTGTTGTCAAAGACAAAGAGTCTGTTTTAGAGATGAGTTTGCTAACTCCTATTAAAGAAGTTTTATTAAAAGGTGAAGCAGCTCGAACTGTTAAATTAACTCCTGAACAAGAAGAGATTGTTAAGAACTATCACTTATTAACCAGGAAACCAATTATTTATGTCGCTAATGTTGGCGAAGACGACTTGTCTGATTTAGATAACTGTGAACTTTTAAATAAAGTTAATGAATTCGCTAAAAACGAGGGTAGCCAAGTCATTCCTGTCAGTTGCGAAATAGAATCACAAATTAGTGAACTTCCGCCTGATGAAAGAAGCATGTTTTTAGAAGAATTAAATATCAAAGAAAGCGGCCTTTCTAAGGTAATTAAGGCGACATATGCTTTGTTAAACCTATCAACTTTCTTTACGGTTGGTGCTGATGAATGCCGCGCTTGGACGTTTAAAAACGGAATGAGTGCTCCTCAATGTGCAGGCGTAATTCATACCGATTTTGAAAGAGGTTTTATTTGCGCTGAAGTGTATACATATGATGCGATTCATGAACACGGAAGTGAACTTGCTGTTAAAGAAGCGGGAAAACTAAGAACTGAAGGAAAAGGATATTATCCCAAAGATGGAGATATAATGTTCTTCAAATTTAATGTATCGGGTAAAAAGTAATGGAATATCGTGTTGGATTTAGTAAAGACATTCATCGTCTTGTTGAGGAAAGAAAACTTATCATTGCTGGAGTGGTCGTTCCTTTTGAAAAAGGAGAATTGGCTCATAGCGATGGTGATGTCGTTTATCATGCGATTGCCGAATCAATCCTTGGTGCCTTAGCGTTAGGTGATTTAGGAAAACATTTCCCTGATACAAGCGAAGAAACAAAAGATATGGATAGCACTCTTATCGTTAAACATGTTATTTCTTTGATGGAAGAGAAAGGATTCTCTGTTAATAACATTGATGTGTTTGTTTCCTTAGAAAAACCAAAATTAAAAAACTATATTGAACAGATGAGAGCAAATATTGCATCACTACTAAAAGTAGATGCCTCCTTGGTTTCTTTAAAAGCAGGAACTAACGAAGGATGTGGAGAAGTTGGTAGAGGAGAAGCAATTGAAGCGTCGTCAATTGTAATGTTAAAAAAATAAAATTATTGCTAATTAATTAGTAATAAGTATAATAAAAGGTCAACTATGGAAGTTAAAGAATTATTAAAAACTAAGATTAAAGATGCTCTAAATAAACTTGGAGTTGATTTAGATATTAATCAAATCGACATTGAAAATAGCAAAGATCCAACTCATGGAGATTATGCCTCTAATGTTGCTTTAAAGAATGCTCGCTTAGTCAAAAAGCCACCAGTTGAATTGGCTAAAATGATTGAAAAAGAGATTGATATGGATGGTATCGATAAAATCGAAATTGCTGGTCCAGGCTTTATTAATTTCTATATGGCAAAAGGTTCCATCACTGGTGTTATAAAAAAGATTTTTGAACGAGGTGATGATTTTGGTAGAGGCGAAAAGAAAAATTGCAAAGTTAACGTCGAATTCGTTTCTGCCAACCCAACTGGTGATTTACATGTTGGTCACGCTAGAGGGGCAGCAATCGGTGATTCTATTTCTAGAATCCTCGAATTTGATGGCTATGATGTAACAAGAGAATATTATATAAATGATGCTGGCAACCAAATTGACCACTTGGCAGAATCAATATTAGAAAGGCTTAAAGAAGCGCTTGGAATGCCATTTGATTTGCCTGCCGATGGATACCATGGCGAAGATGTTAGATTAGTGGCTTTAGCAATCAAAGATGAGCTAGGTGATAGACTCCCTGAATGTTTAAAAGAGGAGGGGTTCATCGAGGAATTAAAGCTAAAAGGCATGGAATTAGAGCTTGAAAAAATTAGAATAGACTTGAAAACTTATGGCATAGTTTTTGATGTTTTCTCAAGCGAAAAAGCCATGAGAGCTAATGGTGCTGTTGAAAAAGAAATTGAATATCTTTCTGACCACATTTATGTCGACGACGGTGCTAAATATTTGAGAACTACTGATTTCCTTGACGACAAGGACAGAGTCATTGTGAAAAGAGATGGAAGTTATACTTATTTCCTTCCTGATATCGTTTATCACGTTAACAAATTAAGTCGTGGCTTTGATAAATTGATTGATGTTCTTGGCGCTGATCACCATGGATATATTAACCGTATGAAGAGCGCACTTATGATGCACGGTTATTCTAGTGATGCTCTTGAAATTGAATTGATTCAAATGGTTAGAATGATGAGAGATGGCGAGGAATTTAAATTATCTAAACGTACTGGCAATGGCTATACATTAAGAGAATTGTGTGAAGATGTCGGTGTTGATGCAGCTAGATACTTCTTTGTGATGAGAGCGGCAAGCGGTCATCTCGACTTTGATCTTGATTTAGCAGTCAAACAAAGTAGTGATAATCCTGTATACTACGCTCAATACGCTCATGCTAGATTATGTGCTGTTTTAGAAAAAGCTGAAGATATTTCTTTAGATGTTTCTTGTTCACATCTATCAGAACAAAGCGAACTTGACTTAGTCAAACAATTATCTTTGTTCCCTGATGCAGTCAAATCAGCAAGCAAGGAGCGTGCACCTTATAAAATTACTAACTACATTCATGATGTAGCAGAGAAAGTTCATTCTTTCTACACTGAATGTCGAGTTATAGATAGAGATAACATAGAGGTTACCTCGTCAAGATTGGCTTTATGCCAAGCAACTAAAATTGTTTTAAAAAATGCGTTACATTTGGTCGGAGTTTCTGCTCCAGAACATATGTAAGGTGAAAGGAGAATATGAAGATGCAAAAATCATTAATCGAGTTGGCATTTGAATTTGTTCAAAGCCAAAAAGAACCAGTTTCTTTTGCTAAAATCTGGGCTTATGTTAAGCAAGAAGCAGGCTTAAGCGAAGAAGAAGCAGAAAGAAAAGCTGGACAATTCTTTACTAACATGATGCTTGATGGACGTTTTGTGACTTTAGGCGACAATGAATGGGACTTAAGAAGCCGCCATACATTTGATAAAGTTCATATTGATATGAAAGACGTCTATAGCGATGTTGAAACTTCCGACGACGATAATGAAGAAGAGGAAGAACAAAAAGAATACAATCAAATATTTGATGAAGGTAAAGATGATGATGGATACAAACAATCCGATGAGGACGATGAAGAAAATCCTGATTCTGAAAGTGATTTTTAATTAAATGTTCAAAGAAATTCTTAGCATCATTGAAAAATACGATAACATCGTAATATTTGGCCATATCAATCCAGATGGTGATTGTTATGGTTCAGCGGTCGCATTAAAGAGATCATTGTCACTTAAGTATCCTGAAAAACATATTTATATTGTGGGAACAGGATTACCAAGGTTTTTTGATATCTTGATGCCTATGGATATTGTCGACGATGAAACTCTTAAAAAGTCATTAGCTATCTTAGTTGACGCAAATGATTTATGGAGAATGGAAGATCAACGCGTTCATATGTGTGCTGCATTCGTGAAAATTGATCACCACGTTGATACGGGTTCATTTACTGAAGGACCGTCGGTTGTTGATGAAGATGCAAACTCAACATGCGATATGATTACCGAGATGATTTTTCAAAATAATCTTCCAATCGATGAGGTTGTAGCTAATGCGCTTTATCTAGGCATTTTAACCGATAGTGGACGATTCCAATTCGTTTTAGATTATCCAGAAACATTTGATCGCGTAAGTCAAATTTGCAAATGCGGTGCTGACCCCAAAAAATTAAATCGTATTTTGACAGCAGTAAGTGAAGACTCTCTTCAATCTAAAGCCTATGTTTATTCAAACTATAAGAAAACCGAAGATGGAGTCATGTATATCATTTATCGCAAAGAAACTCTTAAAAGACTTAAGATTGAAGCAAATAATGCCTCCAATCTCATTAACTTAATTGGTAATGTTGATGGATATCCGGTTTGGGCGTCGTTTGCAGAATATTCAGATGGAAGAGTCAGAGTAGAGTTCCGTAGTAACGGACCAGTTGTTCAACCATCTGCGATGAAAATTGGTGGTGGAGGTCATATGTATGCCTCGGGCGCCACACTTCCTAAATTTGATCAACAAAAAATTGATAGCATCATTGAGGATTTAAACCAGACCGTCAAGGAATGGAAGGAAGGAAATAACTGATTATGTGGGAAAAAGAACTTCAGGCCGCAATTGAAGCAGGATTAAAAGCAAAGGACAAGATTCTTGAAATCTATCACCAAAAATTTGATGTAGAGATTAAGGAAGACAATTCACCTGTTACTCTTGCCGATAAGACCGCTGACAAAATTATCAGTGAATATCTCCATGCTGCATTTCCAGAATATGCTTTCTTAACTGAAGAGAGCGATGATAACCACGAGAGATTAAAAAATGATTTTGTTTGGATTATCGATCCTGTTGATGGCACTAAAGATTTTGTGGCCAGAGATGACCAATTCACCACAAATATTGCCCTTGCGTATAAGCATAAAGTTGTAGTTGGAGTGGTGGTTGCTCCTGCTAGAGATGAATTATATTTCGCAAGCGCTGGAAATGGTGCATTTTATCAAAAACTCGGGCAAAAACCGGTTAAAATCCATGTAAATGATAAGTTAAATGACTTAACAGTGCTATTAAGCGTCTTCCATTTCACTAAGGAAGAAGAGGCAATCATCAATAAGTATTCAGATCGTATTTCTGGAACAATGAGACTTGGCAGTTCTTTAAAACCATGCGCTATTGCTCACGGATTAGCAGAGATTACTTACCGTACTTCTCCATATACAAAAGAGTGGGATACGGCGGCTAGCCAAATCATTGTGGAAGAAGCTGGTGGATTATTTGTTGAGCCAGACGGCAAGCCAATCACATATAACCGTGAAGATGTATATAATAGAAAAGGTTATGTGGTAGCAAATAGAAAAGAAAACATTCTTCTTTAATTAAAAAAATAACAACTTCCGAATAAGAAGTTGTTTTTTGTTGTTTGGCTGGGGTACTTGGATTCGAACCAAGGAATGTCTGGTTCAGAGCCAGATGCCTTTCCGCTTGGCTATACCCCATTATTGTGCTAAACGGACTTCGAGAACTCCTGGAACCTCTTCTTGAAGAACTACTTCGACTAAATCTTTAATGTCAGATGAAGCGTATGCGCATCCATCACATGCGCCATGCATTTTGACATAGACAATACCATCTTTAAAATCGACGAATTCGCAATCTCCTCCATCTCTTCTTAAGAAGTGTCTAATTTTATCTAATGTTTCATTAATGAGTGTAATTGTATCTTCTTCCATACTTTTATCCTTTATTTCTAAATGATATCCGTCATAAGCATCTTTCGCATTTTGAAGGAAGTGGTTGGCTACCATCATGAAGTCGAAATTATGAGCCTTTCCTTCGCCACGATAATGCTTGGTGATTGCAACATTATACCACTGCAAGGAAATAAAAATCCTCCATAAATAGTATCTTTTGATTTTATCTTCACTTGGATTGCCATTGAAGTAAACATCTAGCAATTTTCTTCCCTCGCTAACGGTGCCATTTCCAAAAGCAGCAATATCGTAGATTGGATCATTATTTCCTACGAACTCGAAATCGATAAAGAAATATTCATCATCTGGAGTTTTGACAATATTACTTCTTTGGGCGTCATTATGACAAAGTGTCTTCATTTGTCTTTCGAGATATTCTTTTCTCTCAAAAAGGAAATGTCTTAACTCTTTATATCTAGGTGAAACATCATTTTGGAAAGATAATGCTTCTTTTTCATAAATGTTTTCGAAGCGGCCAAAAGGGTTATAGTCTTCCCTACTTAACATGATGGAATTATGAAGTTTATGGAAAAGAGTGGCTATTTTTTCATAATCAAATGAAGCGATTTTATCGATGGAGGTGCCTTCGATGTACTCATTCATCTTAATTCCTGTATTCTCATCAAAGTAAATATTTTTACTTGTGATGCCTAATGAGTAAGCGATTTGTTGATGTTCTTTTTCTAAGGGCCGATCAACCATTTCATTAGCTTGTTCAGTTGGAATATATAGAACGTATTTCATTCCGTTTCCATCCTCAACGATATATGAAATATTCATCATTCCACCTAATAAAGGCTCGATGATTTCGCTATTATTTCCTAAGATTTCGTGAACTAATTTTGTAACTTTTTCCATAATTGCGAGATTTATTATATCACCACATTATAATTTTGATATAAAATTATTATTCGAAATGAAAATAAAAAGATTATTGATTATTATTTTTGGAGTTATCGCCTTAGTAATAAACGTATTGATTATCGTTGAAAGTTGCATTGGTGGAGATGGAAGTGGAAGTCAATCGCTTGGCTTCACCAATTTTGTTGTTTCTATTCTAGAAAGAATTGCTCCAGGAGCGTCATTTTTAGAAGATAAAGAACATCTACATTCAGTAATTAGAAAACTATTTGGACACTTCTTACTTTTTGGTTTGGCAGGAATTTTTAACACCTTGACTATTTTATTTATTTTTATAGATAACGAGAATAAAAAAGACATTTTTAAGGCTTTAGTCTCATTCGGGATAGGCTTTACGCTTGCTTTAGTTTCTGAATTAATCCAAATTTTTGTTCCTGGGAGAGCAGGAGTTTTTACTGATGTGCTCATAGATTTTTCTGGTTTCTTACTATTTTCGTTAATAACCTTTGGTTTTTATCTTTTGATATACTATAATATCAAATCGAAGTATATTCAGGAGGGCGCGTAATGTTCTTACTTTGGGGCAAACATATCCGTAAGTATTATCTGAGATATTTTATCTTTGTCCTTTTAGGCGTTGCCGCTTTAATTTCTGTTGATTATATTCAATTAAGAATCCCTGAAATAATTGGTGAGATAGTTGATAAACTCAATCAAGAAGGATCAATTGATATCAACTCAGCTTATTTTGCTAACCTAATTAAAGAAGTCTTTATTGTTGCCGCTGTTATGTTTGGTGGAAGAATTGTATGGCGTCTTTCACTTTTCTATGCATCCCATAGAATTGAAGAAAGAATAAGAAATGAAATGTTCTTAAAAGCCGAGAGATTAGATTTATCTTATTATCATGATAATAAAGTTGGGACCATTATGAGCTGGTTCACTAACGATGTTGAATCTCTATCCGAATTTTTAGGATGGGGAACCTTGATGATGATTGATGGTGTTTTCTTAACCACTTTAGCGTTAACCAAGATGTTCCTTCTTGATTATAGCTTATCTCTCATCATGCTTTTGCCAATTGCCCTTATCGTCTTATGGGGTGCTTTAGTGGAAAGCAAGATGTCAAAAATTTGGAGATTGAGACAAGAAAGTAACGATGATCTATACGATTATTCGCAAGAAAACTTTACTGGTATTCGTGTTATCAAAGCATTCGTTAAAGAAAATCAACAAATCATCGAGTTCTCTAAACACGCACGTAAAAACAGAGATATTAATGTCAAATTCACCGCTGTATCAGTCTTCTTTGATGTCATCATTGAAATTATTATTGCTGGTATCGCCGCCATCTTGATTGGTTTTGGTGGTTGGTTTGTATATGGCACAGTGACAGGGACACCTATTTCCTTGTTTGGTAGAGAAGTATTATTAGAGCCAGGTCAACTTGTTACTTTCTATGGATATTTTGATTCACTTATCTGGCCATTAATTGCTTTAGGACAAGTTGTTACTATGTTCTCACAAGCGCGTACATCATATTCTAGAATAGAACATTATTTAGATTCTGATGAGAGACTACTTGAGGCTGTAGATGCGGTTGATGTTGATATAACTGGAAAAATCGAGTTCAAAGACTTCTCATTTAAATATAAAGATAGCGAAATTGATAGTTTATCAAACATTTCCTTAACAATTAATCCTGGTGAAAACATCGGCATCATTGGTACGGTTGGAAGTGGTAAATCAACATTAGTTAATGCTTTAGTTAGATTATTCAATGTCGAAGAAGGGACATTATTCATCGACGATGTTGATATTATGAAAATCAAAATTGCATCTTTAAGAAATGGTGTTTCTATTGCCCCTCAGGACAATTTCTTATTCTCAGATACAATTAAAAACAATATTGCTTTCTCTGATGTAGATCGAGATATTGAAGAGGTTAGAAATGCCGCTAGATTTGCTGACGTTGATACTGATATTTCTCAATTTGAGGAGGGATATGATTCGTTAATGGGCGAAAATGGTCATACAGTAAGTGGTGGTCAAAAACAAAGAATCTCCCTTGCAAGAGCCTATTTAAAGAGCGCTCCAATTTTGATTTTAGATGACTCCGTTAGTGCGGTTGACTTAAAAACCGAAGAAAGAATTTTAGATAACATTAAAGAAAAACGTGCAGGTAAAACTACGATTATTATCGCTTCTAGAGTTTCTACCGTTATGGAGCTTGATAAAGTTATCGTTTTAAAGAACGGCACTTTAGAAGCATTTGATACACCAAAGAACCTTAAAAAGAATAGTGAGACCTTTAGCAAGATGGTCATGCTGCAAGAACTTGAAAAGGAGAAAGGAGCAAATAATGGCTGATGGCATTTTAGTAGACAAAAAGATACCACTTAGAGTAGTAGTGTCTCGTACTTTAAAATATGCATCCCAAGAAAAGGGAGCCTTTATTGGCGCCTTCATTCTTTTACTCGTTAACGTTTTCCTTGGTGTCTTGCTCCCTAGAATAACCGGATATTTTACCGATCACCTTACTTCTGATGTTATCTCGATGCAAACTATTATCATTATTGCGGTGGCGTCAGTAGTTATCTCGATTGTTAACCAAGGATTATTATTCTGGGAAAATATGATTTTGACTAAAGCTGGTCAAAAGATTGTTTATAAATTAAGAATGGAAGTCTTTGAACACATCGAAAGTATGAGTCAAAATCAATTTAATGAGATGCCTGTTGGCTCATTAGTTACCAGAGTATGCAACTACACATCTCAATTAAGTGCTTTCTTCACTAATGTCTTAGTGTCTATCTTAAGAAATGTCTTAACTATTGTTGTTGTCTATATTTGGATGATGGTTTTATCTTGGCAGCTCGGATTAATTTTGTTCGGCGTTGTCATTATCGTTTTCGTTATCTCTTTCTTCTTCTCAAAGATTGTTCATAAGTTATTCTCTAATGAGAGAAAACAAATTTCAGCGATGAATACTTATATCAATGAATCTCTCTCTGGTATGAAGATTATTCAAATCTTCAATCAAGAGCAAAGATATGCGAAGAGATTCTTTGGCGAGAATAGAAAATACTTCAATTATAGATTCTCTATCATTAGTGCTTTCTCGGTTTATCGTCCGCTAATTTCCTTTATCTATATCGCAAGCGTAGCATTGATTTTGTCCGCTGGTATTGGATTTGGACTAACCGCTGGAACAATCGTCGCTTTCTATCTATATCTAGGATATTTCTTCCAACCTGTTCAAAACTTAGCCGATCAACTCAATAACATCACTAGAGCAATGACCGCGATTGAAAGATTATTTAATCTTTTAGATATTCCTCCAGAGGTGTTAGATGTTGAGGATGCAGTGGAAATCGATGAGTTTAAAGGGAAGATTGAATTTAGAAATGTTTACTTTGCATATGAAAAAGAAAACTGGGTTTTAAAAGATGTCAGTTTTGTTATCAATCCAAAAGAAACAGCGGCCTTTGTTGGTGCAACTGGTAGTGGAAAGACCACAATTCTTGGCTTAATTGTTAGAAACTTTGAAGCTCAAAAAGGTGAAATCTTAATTGATGATATCGATATCAAAAAGATTAAAATCTCTTCTTTAAGAAGAGCAGTTGGTCAAATGCTACAAGAAGTATTCCTTTTCACCGGTTCCATCAAGGACAACATTACTTTATTTGATGAAGAATATAGTGATGAAGAAGTTTATGAATCAATTGACTATGTCAATGCTGGAAAATTCATCCGTGGATTACCTGAAAAGATTAACACCAAAGTTATTGAAAAAGGTGAGAACTTCTCAGCTGGACAAAGACAACTTTTATCATTCGCTAGAACAGTTTTACATAAACCACAAATTATGATTCTTGATGAAGCCACTGCAAATATCGATACGGAAACAGAAGTTGTTATTCAAAAGTCTCTAGAGAATATTAAAAATATCGGAACGATGTTAGTGGTAGCCCATAGACTATCAACTATTCAACATTCCGATAAGATTTTCGTATTGGCTAAGGGTGAAATCATCGAAAGAGGAAATCACCAAGAACTACTCAAGCAACACGGCTATTATTACAAACTATATAAGTTGCAATTTGAGAATAATTAACGTTTAAGCATTTTATCAGCGATACCGATAAATGCATAATTGTTTGCGCCCTTAACTAGGTTATATTCATCTCCTAATTGTTTCGCGCATGCGTATATATTATTAAAGATATTAGACATGATGTCAGACAAACGATGGTCCACATCTTCAAAGGACCATTTTTCATTTTTGGCATTTTGTTCGATCTCTAATCCAGATACAGCCACCCCGCCAGCGTTACTGGCTTTACCAGGTGAATAAATGACTTTATTTTTGATGAATAGATTAGCGGCTTCAATAGTGCAAGGCATATTTGCGCCTTCGAAAACCCCGACACAGCCCCCCTCAATTAACTTCTTAGCGTCATTTTCATCTAATTCAAATTGTGTGGCGCATGGGAAAGCAACATCACATTTGACTGACCAAATTTCTCTACTTGGAAGAACTTCAACATTATCTTTTAATTCAGCGTATTCTTTAATTCTGCCTCTTCTATCTTCTTTAAGAGCGCGCATAGTTTCAAAATCAATTCCATCAGGTGCATAAATCGCATTTGATGAATCGTTCATAGCGACCACTTTGCCACCTAACTCTGTTACTTTCTTTAGACAATATAAAGCGACATTGCCACTTCCAGAAACGATAACTCTTTTTCCTTTTAAAGAATCGTTTTTATATTTTTTAAGAGCTTCTTTAGCAAAATATGTAACTCCAAAACCAGTCGCTTCGGTTCTACATAAAGAACCACCTAAATCTAATGGCTTACCAGTTAATGAACAATCTGATTTTCCACTATATTCTTTATAGGCTTCATATAGGAATCTAATTTCTCTTCCGCCGACCCCAATATCACCAGCTGGAACATCTTTATCAGCGCCGATATATGGATATAATTCTTTCATAAAGGCATAGCAGAATCTTTTAACTTCTTCATCGCTCTTTCCTTTAGGATCGAAGTCACTGCCACCTTTACCTCCTCCCATAGGGAGAGTGGTTAAATAGTTTTTAAATATTTGTTCAAATGCTAAGAATTTTAAGATAGACAAATTGACAGAAGGATGAAATCTTAATCCGCCTTTATAAACACCATTGACGTTATTAAATTGGACGCGGTAGCCTTTATTAGTTTGTTCTACCCCTTTATCATCAACCCATTTAACATCAAATGTGATAACACGATCAGGAACAATGACTTTATCAAATAAATCAAAATCTAAATATTCCTTTTTATTTAAGATAGACGAATCTAAAGAAGAAAACATTTCTTCGAGCGCAACCTTGAATTCAGGTTCGTTTTTGTATTTTTCAAAGTCCATAATCATAGCTCCTATAAAAAAACATTATTTATTATAAGAAAAAAGCCCGAATAATTCGAGCCTAATTTTAACAATCTTGGTGCCCGGGACCGGAATCGAACCGGTACGAGTGTTACCTCGCAAGATTTTAAGTCTTGTGCGTCTACCTGTTCCGCCACCTGGGCAACTAAGAGTGGTGACTCGCCGGAGATTCGAACTCCGGACCCCTTGATTAAAAGTCAAGTGCTCTACCGACTGAGCTAGCGAGTCAGTTTCAATGGCTGGGGTGACTGGAATCGAACCAGTGAATGACAGAGTCAAAGTCTGTTGCCTTACCGCTTGGCCACACCCCAATGTGGTGGTGGAGGGGGGCAGATTCGAACCGCCGAACCCGTAGGAGCTGATTTACAGTCAGCCGCGTTTAGCCTCTTCGCTACCCCTCCATCTCAGACTTCGCATATCATTTTTGGTGGATGCTGAGGGGCTCGAACCCACGACCCCCACCTTGTAAGGGTGGTGCTCTCCCGGCTGAGCTAAGCATCCGCTAATGCAGATACGCAAGACATAATATACCATTATGCTTTCTATAAATCAACAAAAAAAGCACCAATTTTCATGGCGCTCTTTTCATATAGCAACTATATAATAGTTAATAGCCTTTTTTGCCTAGTAAGTGGAACATATTCTTTTTATAAATTTCCACTCCAGGTTGATTGAATGGGTTGATTTCAAGCAAATATGCACTCATCGCACAGCATCTCATAAAGAAGTAGAAGAGATATCCTAATGTGCCAGCGTTCATGCTATCGATAGTGATAATATTGCATGGGACACCACCATCCTCTTGGTGAGCTTTGAGTGTTCCTTGATATGCCATTTGATTAACAAATGATAATGTTTTGCCTTCTAAATAATTTAAGCCATCAAGATCTAAATCATCGTGAGGAATCTTAACATCTAATTCTGGATTTAAAACATTGATAACTGTTTCAAATAGAATTGGTGAACCATCTTGGAGGAATTGACCTAAAGAGTGTAAGTCAGTTGAAAAAGTAACGCTTCCGGGTAGTAAGCCTTTCTTTTCTTTTCCTTCACTTTCACCGAATAGTTGTTTTAACCATTCTGATAATTGGCTCATTTGCGGTTCATATGTAACAAACATTTCAACTGCTTTACCATTTCTATACATATAGTCACGGCTGACAGCGTATCTATAACATTTGTTCTTTTTTAAATCATCGTTATCGAATTCTTTTCTTGCTAAGGCAGCGCCTTCTAACATTGCTTTAACATCAACACCAGCGGCTGCCAAGGAGAATAATCCAACTGGAGTTAAAACTGAGAATCTACCACCGATATTGCTTGGTAAGACATAGGTTGCATAGCCTTCATTATTACATAATGTTTTAAGGGCACCTTTTTCTTTATCTGTAACAGCGTAGATAGCTTTTCTACTTGCTTCTTTACCAACTTTTCTTTCAAGTAAGTCTTTTAATAATCTAAAAGCAATAGAAGTTTCGGTAGTGGTACCGCTCTTAGAAATAACGTTGATAGCAAAATTCTTATTTTCTAAATAATTTAAGACTTGCTTTGTGTAATTTGGTGAAAATGTTTGACCCATGAAGATGATTTCTAATTTGTCATCACTCTTCACACCCTTTAATGCATCTAAAGCACATTTGGCGCCTAAATAACTTCCACCGATACCACAGACTACTAATACGTCAAAGTTATCTCTAACATATTGAGCGTCTTTAAGAAGTCTTTCTAATTCTTCTTTGTCATAATCAACTGGCCAATCTTTCCAACCAACATAGTCGTTTCCTAGACCAGTTGCTTCATCAATCATCTTATTGATTTTAGTAACTTTTTCTTGATACTTAACAATCTCTTCTTCACTAATAACGTTGCTGACATCAACTTTAATCATTTTTGTTTCTCGCTTTCTTGAGTGTTTCCTCTATCCACTCGGGGAGTTTTGCTTCCAATGAAGAAAAATCAGCCTCATCAAATTGAGGAACTCTTTTTTGAGAGTTGTCATGAGTGCTATATCTTTCTTCTTCAGGAACTTGTTTAAAGGAGACTCTTAAAAAACCATTATATGGATCAATTTCAATAACCTTAACCTTGATTACATCACCAACAGAACCAAATAGTTCAATATCTCTTACATAGTTATCAGAAATTTCTGAAATATGTAAAAGCCCCTTTGAACCATCTTCAAAGGTGAGAAATAAGGCGTAAGGTCTGATTTGATTAACGGTTCCTAATACCAAATCTCCGATTTCGAATCCCATGTAAAATACTTTACCACTTATAAAATAAAAAAGGTAGAAATTGATAAATCTACCTTTATTTTATTTGGTTATTTTCTCGCCAAGGCTTTCTCTTGTTCTTCAAGAGTGGTGCGGCTGGAAACACTATCAATAATTAGTTTTAAGACCTTTTCCATGTCGCTTCCTTCGGAGTAGTCTGCTTTGCAGACAAATCGACATCTCTTATCTTCTTTAATCTGTTTAACGCTCTCTTTATTAGAGTCTGTATAAACACCGATGGAATACCCTCTATTTTTATTGACCAATGTCATACAAGCAACATCTGTCATTCCATCACCGAGATAAACAATGTTAGTGTAAGGAATTCTTAATCCGCCTTCTTGAATTTTGGAGTTAACGGAATCATCATCCTTAATGTTTGTTGCTCCTTTAGCGATTCTAAAGAAGAACTGTGTTTTTTGTGTATAGTTGATAGCGAGTTTTGGCCAAACAGGAACGCCATTTTCATAATAGAATTCACATCCATAAACTTTGGTGAATTTATCATAAACAGAACAGCCTTCTAGGATTTCTTTTGTTCCACTTGAGACGAGGTAATGTTCAACTTTGACACCTTTCGAGGCACCATATTCATTAATTCTTTCAAACCAACTTTCAACTCCTGGATGATATTGAATTGCTTTTCCACATTCTCTTAAGAATGAACGTGTTAATTTAATTCCTTTTTCATTAGCCATTTTTATCATCATGTACATATAAGAAAGGATTCTTTCACAGCCCGTTTTACTTGAGAATTCTCCAGTTGCACCCCAGAAATCGTTTGGTGTCATTCCAAGGGCGGGAATAAACGAATAATTTTGCATATCGGTTGTCGAAAGAGTTTTATCAAAATCGTACATGATAGCCACAATTGGTTTTGCCATAATTTTACCTCTCGAAATATTATCTCATAAACGATAATATTAGTCAATAAAATCACTTTTATGTTAAATGGGACAATTCCCAAATAGCAAAACAACCAACAATCTTTGAGAGCATATCACTTGTAAGAAAATATATTTTCTTCTACAATTAATATTGTCATTTAAGGAGTTTAAATACTATGGAAAAGAAAAAACCAGTTATCTTATGTATCATGGATGGTTTCGGTATTAGACATGATCCTCACGGAAACGCAGTTTATGATGCCAAAAAGCCACACCTAGATGCTTATTTCAAGAATTATTCTTATACAGAGATCAATGCTTCTGGAGAATATGTCGGCTTACCAGATGGACAAATGGGTAACTCTGAAGTTGGCCATATGAACATGGGCGCAGGCAGAATTGTTTATCAATCATTAACCTTAATTAATAAGGCAATTAAAGATGGAGATTTCTTTAAAAATCCAGTTTATCTCGAAGCTATTGAATACGCTAAAAAGAATCATTCCAAATTGCATATTTTTGGGTTAGTAAGTGATGGTGGTGTCCACTCTCACTTAAATCACATCCTTGCCATGATTGAAATGGCTGCTAAGAGCGGATTGGATGATGTCTATATGCACTGCTTTATGGATGGAAGAGATGTTGATCCTCAAGCTGGCGCTAGTTACATCGATGCTATTCAAGCAAAAATGGACGAATTACACTTTGGCCACATCGCTGATATCGGTGGTAGATATTGGGGTATGGATAGAGACAAGAACATGGACCGTGTTGATGTTGCTTATCGCTGCATGGTCGATCACGATGGCCCAAGCTTTACCGACTACCACGATTTCTTCAAATCACAATACCAAGAATTACCAAAAATGGGTAAAGATCCAAGTGACGAATTCTTAATTCCACACTTTAACGCAAATGTCGATGGAAGAATCCAAGATAATGATGTAATTATCTTCATGAATTACCGTCCAGATAGAGCAATTCAAATTTCTACATTATTCACAAATCCAATGTTCTATCAAAACCCACCTCTAAAGGCTGATGGTACACCTGCATTTAAAGCATATGCACCTGCTCATCCTTTAAAGAATATCTTCTATGTTTGTACAATGAAATACGCTGACAGCGTTAAAGGAAAGATTGCATTTGAACTTCCAAAATTAACCAATATTTTAGGCGTTTTCCTTGCAGATCACGGCTATTCTCAACTTAGAATTGCTGAAACGGAGAAGTACGCTCATGTCACATTCTTCTTTGATGGCACTATGAATTTTGATGGTGTCGAAAGACCAGAATTAAAGAATTGTAGAAGAGTTCTTATCAACTCACCAAAAGTTGCAACATACGATATGCAACCAGAAATGAGCGCCTATCTCGTGCTTGATGCATTAATGAAAGAGCTCAATAAGTTTGACCTCGATGTTGTTATCTTGAACTTTGCTAACTGTGATATGGTTGGCCATACTGCAGTTCATGATGCATGTGTTAAAGCGGTGGAAACTGTTGATGAATGCGTTGGCAAGATTGTTGATTGGTGTGAAGAAAACGGCGCTACTTTATTAGTTACTGCAGACCATGGTAACGCTGAAGAAATTTTAGATGCAAATGATAAACCAATGACTGCACATACTACAAACTTAGTTCCATTCTGTATTAATAGAAAAGGATTAAAACTAAGAAAAGAAGGTGGCAAGCTCGCTGATATCGCTCCAACTATGTTGGAATTATTAGGAGCCGAAAAACCAGCAGAAATGACTGGCGAATCACTCATTGAAAAATAAGGAAATAAATAATGAAAGAATTAAAGTTAACATTTGAAGAATTTCCATTAAATGTTCCAAGCGAAAAAAGAATAGTTAATAAATTAGAATCTTTAGTTAATGAACTAGAAGAATGCGGAAGTTTCTTAACCGCAAAACCAGTCATTAAAAAGTGGAACAAATATATGGAAGATTTATCTACTGATATCTCAGTCATATATGTGAGATATTCTTTAGATACAAAAAATCCAGTTTATAAAAAAGCACAAGACAAAGTGGATGAAATCATGCCACTTATCTCAAACTACTCCACTAAATTTGAAAAGATTTTGCTTAAAGCAAAGTATCGTAAACAACTAGAAGAAGCATTTGGTAAATATCTTTTCAAAATGTATGAAGCCCACCAAAAAATTTTCGATGAAAAGATCATCCCAGAACTCATTGAAGAAAATAAGTTATCGAGCAAATACGATGAAATCATGGGTGGTGCTCAAATCGAATTTAGAGGCGAAGTATATAACACCTCTCAATTAGGCAAGTTCCTTTGCGATAGTGATCGCGCAACTAGAAAAGAAGCTGCACAAGCATTCGACAAATGGCTTGGCGAACACGAAAAAGAAATTGGCGATATTTATGGTCAACTTGTCACCATTAGAAACACAATCGCAAAGAAATTAGGATTCAAAAACTTTACAGATCTCGGTTATCTTAGACTTGGAAGAACTGATTACGCTGCTAAAGAAGTCAAAGGATATCGTGAACAAATTAAAGCAGAAGTGGTACCTATTTGCCAAAAATTATACAAGACTCAAATGAAAAATCTTGGCATCAAGAATCCACAATATTTTGATTACAATTTAAAATTCAAGAGTGGAAATCCAACTCCAAAAGGCGGAACTCAAGATTTGGTTAATGCCGCTAAAGACATGTATGAAGATATGTCTAAGGAAAGTGGAGAATTCATTAACTTCATGATTGACCATCATCTGATGGATCTTGAAGCAAGACCAGGAAAGGCACCGGGTGGATATTGCACATCCTTTCCAAGATATAAGGCTCCATTCATCTTCTCAAACTTTAATGGAACTGATGGAGATGTCAATGTTTTAACTCATGAAGGCGGACATGCTTTCCAAGCATACTTAAGCGCCGATATTAAAATCCCAGAATATCAAAGCCCAACTCTTGAGAGTTGCGAAATTCACTCTATGAGTATGGAATTCTTTGCTTGGCCATATATGAAAGCCTTCTTTGGTGAAGATGAAGAGAAATATAGATATGTCCATCTTGCTGATGCAATTGAATTCTTGCCATACGGAATTACTATTGATGAATTCCAACACTGGGTATATGAACATCCAGAAGCAACTCATGAAGAGAGATGTGCAAAATATTTAGAAATCGAAAAAGCTAACCTTCCTCATAAGAAATATGATGATTGCCCAACATTGGCGAAAGGAACATGGTGGCTAAGACAAGGACACGTCTTCGGATCCCCATTCTACTATATTGATTACACCCTAGCACAAGTTGTGGCGTTCCAATTCTTAGCGGAAGATTTAAAAAATCACGATAAGGCTTGGAAAAAATATGTCAAGCTTTGTAAGATGGGTGGCAAATTACCATTCACCGGACTATTAGAAAAGGCACATTTAAGAAATCCATTTGAAGATGGAAATGTAAAAAAGAACATTAAACCTCTACTAAAAGTTCTCAAGGAATTTGATACTTCAAAATTCTAGTTTATATCCAAAATAGCGCGAGTATGTTTGATATTCGCGCTTTATTTTGCTTTTAAGACATATAACAGTTCATTTCAAATTTACATAATTGTCCCATTTGCATAATTAAAAATACTTTTTTATCGTTTGATTTTTCAAAAAATATAACTATATTTATATAGAAAGGAGAATACGAAATGAAAAAGTTCTTACAATTGTCCGGTCTCATTTCACTTGCTGCAGCAGCAGTTGCTTTCATTTTAGTTTTAATTACACATGGTGTTGTTAAAGTTGGTTCTGAAGCTGGCAACTGGTATGGCACACCTGCTGTTTTATTTGGCAATGGTAATGCTCATGCAGAAGGCAGCGTTCCAATCCTTGGAACATTGACCGGATATTACTCATTTAATGGACAAGGTTCATCATCTGCTCTTGCTTCTTGGATCTTCTCTTTAATTGCTATTCTTGGTTTATTAGCTGGTGCTATTTTACCATTCTTAAAGGTTAAAGGATTTGACAAGTTTGCTGGTTTGGTTAACTTATGTTCCGTTGTTTTATTGTTAACAGCTGGTATTTTGCTTTTCTTCACTGTTACCAATTTCTTCAACGTCAACGGTTCAACTGATACAGATGGTTGGGCATTAGGTGGCGGCTGGGTTATCGCTGCAATTCTTTATATCGCAGCTGGTGCTATCGCAATTTGTCCTGCAGTCGCTGATTTTGTTAGCAAAAAGAAATAATCAATAACTTTACAAGTTAGATTGAAATTAGGCGTTACTTATGTAGCGTCTTTTTTCTTCGAAAAATACTAAATAATTAATTGGATATTAATGATATAATATATTCTAAGAGGAAAATCATATGCTAGTTTGTATAATTTTGATTTCTTTAGGCGCACTTGCTTTAGTTTTTTATTTACTTGAGAAATGCAAAAACTATTCTCTTAAAGGAGTACTACTTAAAACAGTTGTATCTCTATTATTCATTGCAACTGCGATTGCGGCAGCATATCAAAACCTAGGCCATCCTCTTCATTATTTTGTCATTGCTGGATTAATTCTAGGATTACTTGGCGATATATGGCTCGATTTGAAATATGTCTATCCAAAAGATGATAAGTTGTATACTTATGCCGGATTTACTGTGTTCGCTATCGGACATATCTTATACATTATTGGAATGATGATAGAGTTCTTTGATCAAGGAAACTGGGTTTATTTCCTTATCCCTGTTGCGGTAGCAATAGTTTTCTCTGTCGCTAATCTACTCTTATCAAAACCAATGAAGCTTGATTTCAAAGATATGAAATGGATAGTTTTCGCTTATGCATTCTTACTCGCTTTAAATCCAGCAACTTCATTGATACTCTGTATAAATACAGGTTGGAGTCATAATACTTTAATTATGCTATTTGTTGGTGGAGTGCTATTTGCAATCTCTGATTTAGTTTTAAGCAATACATATTTTGGTGAGAACCACGAAAAACCAATTGATTTTATTCTTAATTACATAACATATTATGGAGCGCAATTTATAATTGCATTCTCATTAATGTTTTTATAAAAAACTCCCATCTCATCATAACGATTTGGGAGTAATTTTCTATTTGGTGCGCGGGATGAGAATCGAACTCACACGGGAATCCCATACGCCCCTCAAACGTACGCGTCTACCAGTTCCGCCACCTGCGCATTACCAAGTTGCTCGAATATTATAAGATAAAGAAATTATAAAAAACAAGACTATAATGATTTTTTCAATGATATTTGATAAAATATCTTTTGTTAAAAGAAGGTATACAAAATGAAAGAAATTTTAGTTGAAACCAGTGCAAGACATATTCATGTCACTGAAGAACAATTCAAAACATTATTTGGTGCTGATGCAAAATTAGAAGTTAGAGCACCATTATCACAACCAGGTCAATTCGTTTCTTTTTCAAGACTCGATATCGTTGGACCTAAAAAGACAATTCCAAATGTTTCCATTCTTGGGCCTTTTAGAAAAGCAGGCCAAGTTGAAGTTTCTGCTACTGATGCAAGAACACTAGGCGTTCCAGCAGTTGTTAGAGAATCAGGCGATTTAGCAGGTTCCCCAGCAATTAAACTTGTTGGCCCAGCTGGCGAAGTTGAGTTAGCAGAAGGATGCATCGTCGCAAAGAGACATATCCATATGACTCCTGCTGATGCAGAAGAATTTGGTGTCAAGAATGGTGAAATCGTTAAAGTAGAAGTTGATAATCCAGGAAGAAGCTTAATCTTTGGTGATGTCGTTGTTAGAGTTAGAGATGACTTTGCTCTAGCAATGCACATTGATACAGACGAAAGTAACGCAGCTGGATGTGCTGGTACTGTCTACGGAAAGATTGTTAAGTAATGGAAGAAACAATTCATATTGTTCCTAGAAATGTTTGCTCTGTCGACATGTATGTCACTCACGAAGATGGCATTATTAAAAATGTTAAAATCGTGCGCGGATGTCCAGGCAACACTCAAGGCGTAGCTGCTTTATTAGTGGGCATGCCATTAGAAGAAGCGGTGCGTAGACTTGATGGCATTCAATGTAGAAATGGCACCTCTTGTCCTGATCAATTAGCAAAAGGTTTAAAAGAATACTTGAATAAATAAATTTATTAATTTATAGTATATAGACTTATCAAGAATCGTGTAGTAGGGATGAAAGAACACGATAGCAACTCTCGAAAGAGTAAGTGCTCTCCTAAGCAAGGACCCAGAACCTTGAACGATAAGTATGAGAAGATTTTAAGAACTTCTCCCGTTCTGGGAGGAGTTTTTTATAAAAGGAAAGTATCAAAATGTTAGAGAAGAAATTATTTACATCAGAATCAGTTAGTGAAGGACATCCAGACAAAGTTTGCGATCAAATTAGTGATGCAGTTTTAGATGCGTGTTTGGCTGTTGACCCAGATAGTCACGTTGCGTGTGAAGTGTTTGCAACTGGAAACTATGTTTTGGTTGGCGGAGAAATTACATGTAAAGGTAGCATTGATGTAACCCACATTGTCAAAAGTGTTTTAAAGAAAATTGGTTATGATAGACCAGAATTAGGCTGTGACTATCATACAGTTCAAGTGGACAATAGAATTCAACTTCAATCCCCAGACATTAACCAAGGTGTTGATCGCGGAAATCCTGAAGAACAAGGCGCTGGTGACCAGGGAATTATGTTCGGTTATGCAACCAATGAAACTGAAGGTTTGATGCCTTTAGCGATTTCCATTGCTCATAAATTAGTTAGAGAAGCAACTGACCAAAGACACAAAGGATTATTTAAGGGTGCACGTCCTGATATGAAGTCACAAGTCACTATCGATTATACTGATAAAGCAAATCCAAGAATTGATACAATCCTAATGTCTGTTCAACATGATGAAGATATAAATGAAGATGAATTTAGAGCGTATATTCACCAAAATATCATGCAAAAAGTTGCTAAAAGTTTTGGTTTTAACGTTGATTTCAAATATTTAATCAACCCAACTGGACGTTTTGTTATTGGCGGTCCAGCTGGTGATACTGGCTTAACTGGCAGAAAGATTATTGTCGATACTTATGGCGGATCTGCTCATCATGGCGGTGGCGCTTTCTCTGGCAAAGACCCTTCTAAAGTTGACCGCTCGGGTGCCTATATGGCTAGATATATAGCTAAAAACTTAGTGGCTGCTGGTGTGGCTGATCGATTAGAAGTGCAACTCAGTTATGCGATTGGTGTGGCCGAACCTATTTCCGTCAGTGTTGAAACTTTTAGAACCGGAAAAATATCCGATTTAGAGATTGTTCATATTATTAAAGAAGTGTTTGATTGTAGACCAGGAATGATTATTCAGCATTTCTCTTTAAAACAACCTACATTTAAATATCAAGATATAGTAAACTATGGTCATTTAGGAAGACCAGATGTTGCCTTGCCTTGGGAAAAACTAGATAAAGTAGACGAAATAAAGAAGTATTTATAATGAAAGACGAAGTATTAATCTCTGTACTTATCCCTGTTTATAATCAGGAAAAATATATTGCTAAGTGTTTGGATTCATTGATTGACCAAACATTTACTTTCAAGTATCAGATTTTAGTACTTGATGATGGTTCGACCGATAGAACTCCAAAGATTTTAAAGAAATATTCTCGCTATGGATCTTTTATTAAGATTTTCCATAAAGAAAATGAAAAGTCTATCGCAAAGGCGCGTAATTATTTATTAGACAAAGTTGATACTAAATATTTTATATTTGTTGATAGCGATGATATTGTCTCGCCATTATATTTGGAGTGTTTATACGCAGCCATTAGAAAAGATAATTCCGATATCTCTTGTTGCGGATATGTGATGATTAAACAGTTTTCCAATAATCCTAATCTAAGAAGATATTTACAGCTCAATCGTAAAGACGCTCTTCATGAAATGATTTTAGGAACTCGTGGGCAGTATATTCTTTGGAATAAACTTATCAAAACTAATCTCATTAAAAATATAAGATTTTATGATCTCAGTTATGGCGAAGATTTTTGTTTTGTGTTTGATGTGATGCAAAATAATGTCAAAGTATCATTTATTCAAAATAGATTATATTTCTACCGTTTCTTCGTTAATAGAATACAAAAAGAGAAAGTTGATGATAAAAAGAAAAACTATCTTAACAAGATGATTGAGATGGAAAAAGATAAGAAGTATTCAAAAGATAAAGATTTATTATCTAGCTGGATATATGTTACTGCTAGCTATTACTGGCTTATTTCTGGCACTGAACCCAGCTATCGTAAATTCTTATTAGACGCAATGAGAAAAAGAAGAACCATCTATTATTCACAAAGTCCTGATATCCCTAAAAAATTCCTAAAAATGATTTTCGGATAAGAAAAAACCACTAATTATTTATTTATAAATATAATGTGGTCTATAATTAAAGTGTGATCCAAATCAAATTTGGAAAGGAGATATTAACATGAAATACCAAATTATCGGTAAGAACATCGAAGTTACTGAAGGAATTTCGCATGCCCTTACATCCAAGCTCTCTAAGATGGACAAATTCTTCCTCATTAAAGATGATGTCGAATGTAGAGTTGTTGTTTCAGCACACAACTTAGTCCAAAAAGTCGAGGTCACAATCTTCTTACCTCAAATGCCTTTAAGAGCGGAAGTCGAAGATCCAGACTTATACGCTGCTATCGATTTAGCAATCGACAAGTTAGAAGGCCAAATGAGAAAAATCAAAACAAGAATGGACCGCTCTAACGGAAAATTATCTCTTGGAAAAGCAATCGACTTTGACCAAATTCAAGAAGAAAAAGCTGAAGAAGGCGACGATGTCATCGTTAGATTAAAATCATATTACCTAACACCAATGAGCATCGACGAAGCAATCACTAGAATGGAAGCTCTCGGACACCCATTCTTCATGTATTTAGATGAAGAAGATGACCGCATCTCTACTGTCTATATTCGTAATGATGGTGGCTACGGCGTCATCCAAGCGGAGAACCCAATTAAATAATCTATATTATAAATATATAGATGAGGTGGAACATTAAGTTTCACCTTTTCTTTTTAAAAAATGAAAAGAGTTTTTTACTTATTACATGCATGTGTGTATAATATTCAAGCAAGCAAAATTCAGGTTGATAGATATTGTCCGCGGGTGAAATACCCTATCAACTGTATTGAAGGAGGCTGATTATGAAAAATATTAATCAATACAATTTCGACATCATCCACGTTGCTACACATTTAAGAGATACTCTTGAATACGTTTTACCACGCGACCACGATGCAAGAATTTATGAACAAAGAAAACAAGTTCTTACTAAAGGATTAGAACCAGAAACACCTCTTGGAAAGTTCTTAGAAGCAAACAAAGACAAATTTGAAGAAACCATCAGCAAATACAAAGAACTTTTAGATGAAGTTTATGGTGACGATTCTACAATTTTAGTCAAAACCGCAGAAGGCAAAATTAGAGTTGACCATTCTCAACACTTAAAAATCTATGAATATGTCAACGCTATCATGGAACCATTAAGAGACATCATCTATTTCCATGTCAACTTAGCAAGAAGACAAAACGAAAATGAACCAATCATTGAAGATTTAATGAAAGTTGATGATTCTTATTATCGTGTCTTCTCATTCTTACTTATTATGCAAGATTTCCAAAAATCATTCTTTGAATTCCAAAAAGTGATGAGAGAATCTAATGGACAGCCAACTCCACAATCTAACTACATCGTTCAAAACGAATTACAAGTTATGGCAAATATTTTAAGAAATATTAGAAGCCACAACCACTGCACAGACAATAAGACTTTAGATACATTAGATGAATGCTTAAAAGTCGTGGAAATGTCTGAAGGTAAGAGAGATAGAAGAGACGACAAACCATTCCCAGAATTATTCAAGGAAGCCCTTGAACAAACAGATGCATTCTTAAAAGAATTAGCACCAAAATGGCAAGAATTATTCAATAGAGCTCTTCAAGAAATGCTTGCTGACATCCGCAATTCATCAAACAATAAACCAGTAGGAGCATAATGATATATGGCAGAAAAGAAATTTAAACTTCCAATCACCATTTTTGAATTAGTCGTTTATATCCTTGCTGGACTAATGTCTATTTGGGGACTTGTTTATATCGCATTAGGTGTTGCTTGCTTATTCCTAAGATTTGATAATGCTTTAGTGTTAGCGGATTTAAATATTAAAGCTGGCACAAACAATATGGGTTTCTTAGAACAAGGTATTATGGTCCTATTCATTGGTGTTGCAGTAGCGGTTATCGTTTTACTTGTTAACGCTAAAACAGCGGATCGTGAATACGAAAAAGAACAAAGAAGAAAAGCTGCTAGATTCAATCGTAATAAGAAGAATCCTGATGAAACACAAGAAACAATCGTGGAAGTTGAATCTACTCCTGTCGAATAATCATTAACCAAAATAAAAAAATATCGGATCAGAAATTCTGGTCCGATTTTTTGTTAGTCTGAGAAGTCGTTATCTTGAACTATAATCACTTGATATTCAGGATACTTTTCTTTTATATAAGCTTCAATCGAAGCAATAATTTGCTGAGGGTCGATATCCTTTCCGAAGTGTATAACTAAATCAAAGTTAATAATCTTATTATCTTTATCAATATAGAAGGCGTGTATCTCTTTTATTTCTTTATATTCTTTAACTTTCTTAAATACATCATCCCTAATAACTGTATATTCAGGATAGTCATTATATGAAGCATAAATGCCGACAGTTAAAATGACACCGTATTTTAAATATGCTTCTCCAGAAATCGCTCTAGTTAATGGGTGAATCTCTTTAGCGGTCATTTTATCATCTACTTCAATATGAACTGATCCAATCACGCGATTAGGGCCGTAGTTATTAAGGATTAAGTCGTAAACGCCTTTAACTCCTGGGAACGACGCTACCAATTCTTTGATACCATTTGTGATTTCACTATTGGCTCTTTGACCAATAATATTACTAACGGATTCCATAAGTACTCCGATGCCGCTTTTAATGATAAATAAGCCAATTAAGATACCAATATATCCTTCGATATATACATTAGCAAACATTGCCACTAATGCACCAACAAGAGTACCAGCTGATAATAATGCATCAAATAAAGCATCGAGACCGCTTCCGCTTAATGCATCAGAATGTGTTTCCTTGCCCATTTTTTTAAAGAATAAACCAAGAATTACTTTTATAACAATACCAATAGAAACGACGATTAAAGAAATGTTATTGTAGGTTGGAGTTTCATGGTTAACTAGAGCCATAATTGATTCATAAATCGCCATGATACCCGCTACTAAAATAATAACAGCGATGACTAAAGAAGTAAGGTATTCAACTCTTCCGTGGCCATATGGATGTTTTTTATCAGGTTTCTTACCAGCTAGTTTAGTTCCAATAATGGTAATAACGCTACTTAAGGCATCACTTAGGTTATTGATGGCGTCCATAATGATAGAGATACTGTTAGCCAGTAATCCGATAGTGGCTTTTAGAGCGACAAGCAAAATATTACCTCCAACGCCGATGAAGGATGTGGTAATAATTTTCTTCTCACGATTCATTTTGTTAAACATAAAAACACCAGCAAATAATGGATATTTTACCGAAATTGCTTGAGAAAACTATTTATTTTCTACTGCAGCTCTAACAGCGGCTTCAAAAGCTTCTGGCTTATCTTTTGGCTCGAATCTTGCGATAACATTGCCTTCTCTATCTACTAAGAATTTTGTGAAGTTCCACTTGACAGCCTTATATTTCTTTTGCTCATTTTGTGAACATAAATATGTGAATAGTGGCTCTGCCTTGTCACCCTTAACTTCGATCTTTTTAAATCTTGGGAACTGCGTATTGAACTTGATTGAACAGAATTGATTGATCTCTTCATCAGTCCCAGGAGCTTGACGGAAGAACTGATTACATGGGAAATCTAGAATCTCAAAACCTTGATTTCTATATGTCTCATATAACTTTTCTAATCCATCGTATTGTGGGGTAAAGCCACAACCGGTTGCAGTATTAACAATTAATAATACTTTTCCTTTAAAGTTTGATAGTTGAAAATCGTTTCCTTTTTGATCTTTAACGACAAAATCATAGACTGACATAATTTATATCCTCCTAAATTAGAAACATTTTTGTTTTCTTTGCCTTTTGCAGTTTTCAATATTTGAGCAATGATAGCAAAGTTCATTTTCATTACTTTCTTGAGCGTAGTAATTCAAAATATTTTGTGTTGTTGTATCGGCGATGTTATTTAAAGCTTCTTCAGTTAAGAATGCTTGGTGCGATGTCACTAAGACATTAGGCATCGAAAGAAGATTTCTAAATACATCATCATCTAGAATATGCCCTGACTTGTCTTGGAAGAAGATGTTGCTTTCTTCTTCATAGACATCTAAACACGCAAAGCCGACTTTACGGGATTTAATTTGATTTAAAAGTGCGGACGCATCAATTAGTCCGCCACGAGATGTGTTGATAATACCAACACCCTTTTTCATTTTGGACATTGATTCATCATTAATCATGTGAAAACTTTCATCTGTTAATGGGCAGTGTAGTGAAATAAAATCACTATTTGCAAATAGTTCATCTAAAGAAACATATTCATAATCGAGTTTTGGGTTTGGGAATTTATCATAAGCAAGAACTCTCATTCCAAAACCTTTACAAATGTTGGCAAAGATTTGTCCGATCTTACCGGTTCCAATAACGCCTACTGTTTTGCCGTGTAAATCGACGCCAGTTAAGCCACTTAAGGAGAAATTATATTCTCTTGTTCTGATATATGCTTTATGAATTCTCCTATTCATCGTTAATAGCATAGAAACAGCATGTTCTGCTACAGCGTATGGTGAATAGGCAGGAACTCGATAAACATGGATTTTTCCAAAGGCTGCCTTGACATCGACATTATTAAAACCAGCACAACGTAAAACCACAAACTTAATTCCAAGACTATATAGCTCTTTTATTACTTTCTCATTTACGTTGTCATTAACAAACACACACACCCCATCGTAACCCTTTGCTAGTGAGACGGTGTCCTCGTTTAATTTTGATTCGTAAAATTTGAATTCAATATTTCTTTCTTTTCCATATTTTTCAAAACTAGGAATGTCATATGGTTTTGCGTCGTAAAATGCTACTTTGATCATATAAAAATGCCTCTTGTTAATATTTTTTCATATTATTAGAAATAAAACAAAGAATATACACCTTGAATTATTAAAATTTTCAAATATAATATTCCGTGGCTATGGAAAAGAAAAGAATTGAAACTAGAACAATTGTCGCAACAGGTATATTAGTAGCTGTAGAAATTATATTGCAACTTCTCAGCACAATTATTCCTACCGGTGTTAACCTTAATCTCGCTCTTATTCCAATCACAATTGGAGCAGTTTTATATGGCCCATGGGTTGGTGCTTTCTTGGGTTTGGTTTGCGGAGCAACAATTTTAGCCTCACCTAACACAGTGACAGTCTTTATGTCAATTTCTCCTGTTGGAACTTTCTTAGCTTGTTTATTAAAAACAACATTTGCGGGTTTCTTTGCGGGACTAGTTGCTAAGGCTCTTAAAGAAAAGAACCACTTCTTAGGAGTTGTCCTTGCTTCAATCATTGTCCCAGTTGTTAATACATTAATATTTGTTCTTGTTACATTCTTCTTCTTTATGGACGGGCTAGGTTTACCAGACTTCTGGTCGATATTCACAGTCCTAATTGGACTAAACTTCATCTTTGAAATAATAACAAATGTGATAGTGGTTCCATCCCTATATAAAGTGCTTGAACAAGTGTCAAAGAAAAAGTGATTGCATAGCAACCACTTATTTTTTTGTTTTGGAATTTCTATTTCTCGATGAATTCTAAGATAAAGTTATAAACATCTTTTTTATCTATTTCATTTAAGATTTCATGTCTCATATGAGATAGAGTTTTAACTTCAATATTTTTAAAGCCGGCTTTTTGTAAAACGTTAAGGGAAGCCGCTCTTCCTTTTTCGCCACCAGTGCAAGGATCGTCTTCTCCACTTATGAGATAGAAAGGCAATTCTGCTTTCACATTTTTATATAATCCTGGCTTATTGATATCGCCAACTAGATGGAATAAAGCATTGTAACTTCCGATAGTGAATTCTTCACCACATAGAGGGTCTCTGTCGTAGTTTTTGACGTTCTCTTCGTTGTATGAGAGCCAATCTATAGGAGTATTTGCGTTTTCAACTGCCTTAGAGAATGGACCCATAACCATGCTTGTTAACATGTTAGAATAGCCTGCTCCACCTTTAAATAATCTAATAAATGCAGATAGGGCAGCACCGATTCCACCAACTGGTTGTGGGTTTGGATAACCAGATAAAATCACCTTTTGATATTCTTGGCTATGTTCTTGTAAGAATTTTCTCACAATAATAGTGCCCATTGAGTGGCCGAAATAGATGATAGGGAGATTTGGAAATCTATGTTTAATATATTCAAGGATGGCCTCCTCATCTTCCATTAATAATTTATGACCATTTTTATCAGCGATATGACTTAGTTTAGGAGCGCTTTTACCATGCCCTCTCATATCAGCGGTCACGACTGTATAGCCATTTTCTTGTAAGAAACTAGCAAACTCTTCATATCTCGCCTGATGCTCTTCCATACCATGTGTCATTTTAATGACAGCGCGTGGTTTTTTTGCTTCAAAAACTCTCACACTAAGTGAATATAAATCCCTACTAGGGACAATGATTTCTTCAAAACTCATATTTATAACCTCATTTATTATTATCGCATTATTGATATATTTGTGATAGAAAAAGTTATGCTTAGATATGATTTAAATATCATATTACAATCATCATTGATAGAATATATAAGACAAAGGAAGTAAATATATGGGTTTACGTTCAATTAAAGAGATTTTTATCACTGGTCATGGTCCATCAAGTAGCCACACAATGGGACCGTATTTCGCCACAAAATATATTATTAATAAATATAAGGATAAAGGAATAAAAAGAATTGATGTCACTCTCTTTGGCTCTTTAGCGTTAACTGGCGCTGGCCACTTAACCGATAAAATTATTGAGTTAGGAATTAAAGACTATGAACACCAAGTAGTTTTCGATGAAAAAACTAGGAAGAAACATCCTAATACAATGAACTTCAAAATTTTTACCGAAAAGAAGACCTATAGCGAGAACGTTGTATCTATCGGCGGAGGCACAATCGTCACTTCTGATAACGTTAAAACCTTAGTCAAAAAAGAAATCTATCCACATAAGAACATGTCGGAAATAGAGGGGTTCTGTCGTGAAAATAAACTCTCTTTCTATGATTATGTGATAAAATACGAAGATGAAGATATCACCAAATATTTTAAAAAAGCTTTGAAGGCGATGGATGATGCAGTGGAACGTGGATTGATGGCGGAAGGCTACTTACCAGGATCACTAAAAGTCAAAAGAAAAGCTAAAGCTATGTATGACGCCATGGAACAAACTTCTTTGGGAGTTAATGATGTGGCGATGAATGTCGCTATCCATTCTTTTGCAGTGGCGGAAGAAAACGCCGCTGGTGGCATCATTGTTACCGCTCCGACATGTGGAAGTGCTGGCGTTATTCCAGGATGTATCAAATATCTAAGAATGAAGCATGTTAGTGAAGATAACATTATAAAAGGCTTAATGGTAGCGGGTTTATTTGGTATAGTTTGTAAGACAAATGCCTCTGTCAGTGGTGCGGAAGCTGGTTGCCAAGCTGAGATTGGTGTTGCTTGTTCGATGGGAGCAGCGATGATTGCGTTCTGTTTTGGCAAGCGTATGACAGATATCATTCAAAGCGCAGAGATTGCTCTTGAGCATTCTTTAGGCTTAACTTGTGACCCTGTAGAAGGATATGTACAAATTCCATGTATTGAAAGATGTGCATTGTATGCGATTAAGGCCATTAACGCCGTGAAACTCGCAATCATTATCCCTGATGATGATATCCATGTCAGTTATGATGATTCGGTGAGAACGATGTATAAAACTGGCCTAGATATGAACAAAAAATATAAAGAAACTTCCCTAGGCGGTTTAGCGGAAATATTAAAATAGTTTTGTAAATCATTACCAATATTTTTCTATATTTGGTATGATTTTTTTATTATAGGAGGAAAAACCTATGTATAGAAAGAATGCATGGAAAAAGTATGACGCTGCAAAAGAAAAAGAAGTAATGAAAATTGCAGAAGGTTATAAAGACTTTTTGTCTAATAGTAAAACTGAAAGACTTGCGACAAGAGAAGCGATTAAAAAGTTAGAAGAGCATGGATATGTTGAAGCTAGTAAAGCTAACTCTTTAAAGCCAGGAGATAAAATTTATTTTACTAACAAGAATAAAAACATTTGTGCTTTTGTGATTGGCAATCGTCCAATTAAAGAAGGATTAAGAATTTTAGGTGCTCATATCGACTCTCCAAGAATCGATTTTAAAGAACATCCTTTATATGAAAAGAATGAATTTGCTTATGCAGATACTCACTACTATGGTGGTATCAAAAAATATCAATGGGTTACTATCCCACTAGCACTTCATGGAGTTGTTTGCAAAAAAGATGGTTCAGTCGTGGAAGTGAATATTGGTGAATCAGAAAAAGATCCAGTTGTTGGTATCTCTGATTTATTAATCCATTTAGCCGCTGACCAAATGCAAAAGCCAGGTGCTAAAGTCATCGAAGGCGAAGCACTTGATGTCACATTAGGAAGTAAACCATTAAAAGGTAAAGATAGTGGTGCTGTCAAAGCTAATATCTTAAAGATTTTAGAAAAGAAATATGGCATCGATGAAGAAGACTTATTATCAGCAGAAATCGAAGTGGTTCCAGCTGGAAAAGCAAGAGATTATGGCCTAGATTCATCTATGGTGGCTGGCTATGGTCATGATGATAGAAGCTGTGCTTATACATCCTTAATGGCGTTATTAGATGTTGAAAATCCTGAAGTTACAGGTTGCTGCATCTTAGTTGATAAAGAAGAAATTGGTAGTGTTGGTGCTACCGGTGCCCATTCCGTTTTCTTTGAAAACTGCATCGCTAGAATCTTAGCGTTATCCAAAGGCTCAAACGATGGTGTTTATATGGATGTAAGAGAAACTATGGAAAACTCTAAAATGCTTTCTAGTGATGTCTCTGCTGGTTTCGATCCTTTATATGCAGGCGCATTTGACCCAGTCAATGGAGCTTACTTCTCGTATGGTATTGTCTTTAACAAATATACTGGCAGTAGAGGTAAAGGTGGCAGTAATGACGCTAACCCAGAATATTATGCTTGGATTAGAAAAGCTATGGATGATGCAGAAGTCTCATGGCAAAATGCTGAACTTGGTAGAGTTGACCAAGGTGGTGGCGGAACTATCGCTTACATTTTAGGAAACTACAATATGAATGTGATTGACGCTGGTATTCCAGTATTAAATATGCACGCTCCAATGGAAATTGTTTCTAAAGCAGATATTTACGAAGCATACCGCGGATATCTTGCTTTCTTAAAAGCATAATTACATTATTTATAACGGCATTTATACATTTCTCTTTACAAAGTAAATCGAATTATTATAGTATAAATGTCGCGACTTGGCGAACGTGGTGAAGTGGTTAACACATCTGGCTGTGAACCAGACATTCGTGAGTTCGATTCTCATCGTTCGCCCCAGAATCGTAAAATAATCCCTGATACAAAATCGGGGATTTTTCTTATAATAGTGGTATGAACACTTTGGAAATCATAGGCAATAATTACTTCGGGAAATACGATTGTATAAGAGAAGCGTCTCGAGCGGTTATTTTAAAAG
>JAILBR010000071.1 GCA_024680795.1 Bacilli bacterium
TTTGCTAGAGATAAAGACGGCTTACAAGCTATCACCATGTATTCCGAAATGGCTTTATATTACTACTTACAAGGCAAGACCTTAGATATGATTTGGGAAGAACTCGGTCAAAGATTTGGCTATCATGAAGACAAAGTCTTTTCTATCGCATTCTCTGGTAGTGAAGGTAGTGAAAAGATGAAAGAAATCACTAGACAACTTCATAGAAATCCATTTATCGAATTAAATGGTCAAAAAGTCGTAAGAGCGGAAGATTATTATAAACAAGAAGCCACTGATGGCAAATATACCGAAATAATTGACTTACCAAGAAGTGATGTTGTCAAACTATACTTCGAAGATGGCACAAATATTTCTGTCCGTCCAAGTGGAACTGAACCAAAGATTAAATTCTACATTGGTGTCGTCGGTAAGAGCTTAGAAGACGCAAGAAGTAAACCAGATAAATATTATCAAGCATTAAAAGCATTCTTAGGTATTGAGTAAGAATAACAAGATATAAAAATAGTGGCGGTTCATCGGGGAATTCGCCACTTTTTATGTTATTCAATATCTAACAATCCAACTGCATTTTTGACTCTTTTTAGAGTTTGATTTGCGATTGCTTGAGCGCGTTTTGCGCCTTCTCTAAGAGCTTCTTCATAAGCTTTAGTTTCTAAGATTTCACGATATTTATTTTGGAAGATTTCCATTTCTGCACAAACAACATCTGCGACTGCTTTTTTAAAGTCTCCATATCGATAGCCTTCGAATTCTTTTTCAGCTTCTTCGATGGAGATATCTTTTAAGGCTGCGTAGATAGTTAATAAGTTAGAGATGCCTGGCTTATTTTCTTGGTCGAATTTAACTTCGCATCCGGAATCTGTCACTGCAGACATGATTTTCTTTCTAATCGTCTTAAGGTCATCTTTTAAGAAGATATCTCCTTTAGGGTCGCTCTTACTCATCTTGACGGTTGGGTCAGATAAGGACATGATTCTTGCTCCGACTTTTCTGACTTCCGCTTTTGGCATAACGAGGATATCGCCATAACGATTGTTAAATCTATTGACTAAATCTCTAGTTAATTCAACATGTTGAATTTGGTCTTCCCCTACCGGAATTGCACTAGCGTCATATAAAACGATATCGCACGCCATTAAGACTGGATAAGCAAATAAGCCTAAACCAATCGCGGATTCTTTCATTTTGCTACTCTTATCTTTGAACTGAGTCATTCTTGATAACTCACCCATATAGAGATAATTTTGCATGATAGCATTTAGTTCTGCGTGAGCGGAAACGCTAGATTGAAGGAAAAGTGTAACTTTTTTAGGATCTAAGCCAGCGGCGAGATAAAAACAAGCAAGGTCTATAGAGTTTTGTCTTAAAACTTCAGGGTCAATGGGCAAAGTTAAAGCGTGTAAGTCAGCGATGAAATAATAACAATCTCCGCGTTCGACTTCTTTATGGAGGTGTTTAAGAACACCGATGTAGTTGCCAAGAGTTAGTTGGCCAGTTGGCTTAATGCCAGTTAAGATTTTCTCTGCCATAGTTAGTACCTTCTATTTAAAAAATAGTCTACTTGTATTTATAAGTATTTTCAAGGAAGAGAAGAAAAATGTATCTTTTTATACAATTAAAAGATAAAATATTGTCACTATGATAAAGATTTATACGACTCCATCTTGCCAATCCTGCCGAAAGGCCAAAAAATTCTTCGAAGAAGAAGACATTCCTTATCAAGAAAAGAATATTTTCGTCACGGATTTAAATGAAGAAGAACTAAAAGATATCTTGATAAAAAGTGAGAATGGCACTGAAGATATTATTTCTACAAGAAGCAAAATTATCAAAGATAGTGGCGTTGATGTTGAAAATATGACCATCAGCGAGCTTATCGCTTTTATTAGAGCTAATCCATCAGTCTTAAAAAGACCAATTATGGTGGATGAAAGCAAGATTCAAGTTGGTTATAACGAAGAAGAAATTAGAGTCTTTATCCCTCATGAAAGAAGAGTAAGAGAATGGGCGTGTAAAAAAGAAGAATGTCCAACATTCTCCTCATGTAACTCTGCTGAGTCTAATTAATTATTTCGATTATTAATTGCAAGAATTGCGCGGTGAGACTTACCGATGTAATTCTTTTTTATTTTCACTCGATATTTAACCGCTTCTTTTCTTAAATACTTTTTTGCGTTCTTTTTGCTATCGGATTCTACTTCAAGATTATAGTCAACAATATCGCCATAAGTGTTTTTATCGATAACGAATAAATAGCCTTCTTTAAACACTTCAATTCTTTCGGTTACTAAAGTGGTGATATAGCGGATATCATCTGGGTTTATATCTAAAGATATAATAATAGAATATATTTCTGGATATTTGTTTTTAAAATCAAAGACTTTATTCCTATCTAAAGTATCTTTAAATTCGTAGTTAACTTCTTTCATTCCCTCAGGAATTTTGGCTTTGAAAGTGATTTCTTTATAGCCATCATTAACTTCTCTAACACGAAGCACCATATGGTGATTGATGAGATAACAATCGGAGGTATCAAAATAACTATTGCTATTAGTTAACTCGCGATATTTATAGTTACTAGCCATAGAATCTTTCTTGATTCTTTCATATTGCTTTTCGCTTATCATCGCTTGCGCTTCATATTCCATTGACACTATATCTTTACTAACCATAATATTATTATGCTATAATCATTTTAATCGGACAACAAATATGAAAATTGGACTTTATATTAAAGAAGAGCTTAGCGAAACCGATATTGCTACTTATATCATCAGCAAGATTAACGAACATGAATTTGATTTCGATAATGATAATCCTGATTTTGTTATCTTTGTCGGTGGAGATGGAACTTTCTTGCGTGCGGTTAACGAGTATTTAGATCAAATTAACGATATCTTCTTCATTGGAATCAATGAAGGCACTTTAGGCTTTTATTCCGGATATGTGATTGATGAACTTGATGAGGCGCTTACCGCTATTGAAGAAGAAAACTATGATGTGGTTTCTCATCATCTCATTGAAGGGATTGCTGCTGATCAAATCATCTATGCTGTTAATGAAATTAGAGTGGAGAATCCATTTCATACTTTAATTAGTAAAGTCTATGTTGATGATGAATATTTAGAAACTTTTAGAGGTAATGGCTTAACTGTTTGTACTTCTAACGGAAGCAGTGCATATAACAAATCTTTAGGCGGAGCGGTTATATCTTATAAATTACAAACTCTTCAACTAACAGAAATTGCGCCAATTAATAATAGAGTCTATCGTTCTTTAAACTCTCCAATCGTTATTTCTAAAGAAGAAAGTTTTGTCCTTGAAGGTCATTTTAGCGAGGCTGTGATTGGTTATGACTATTCCACAACCTCAATTGATACTGATTCAATAACTATCAGATTATCTGATAAAGTGGTTAATCTTGTAGAAAAATCTGGATTTAAATACGTCAAAAAAATCCATGATGCATTTGTGAAGTAATATGATTTTAGTTAAGACTTTTAGCGACGCGCTTAATGAGTTTTTAAAAACAAATGCCTTATGGCTCGCCCTTGCGGTTGTTGGAGCAATACTTATCGCCCTAGCGTTAATCCTTATATTAAATAAAAAGAAAAAATAGAGTTCTTATCTTACAAGAGCTCTAATTTTTTTAAATCTTCAATAATATCTTCAACTGGGAAGCCAATTACATTAGATAGGCTACCTTCAATATGACTAACAATTGGATACATTTCATTATCTTGAACGCCATACGCTCCAGCCTTATCTAAAGGGGATTTGGTTGCGACATAATCATCAATCAGTTTTTGGCTTAAAACGTTAAAATACACCGATGAACCTACCGTATTTTGATATACTTGTCCCTTATAGAAAATGCAATATGAAGTATAAACATAATGCTTTCTTCCACTTAGTAAATTTAGGATTCTTTTCGCATCTTTTTCATCATGTGGCTTACCGATTATTTGGCCATCGATAACCACAATTGTATCTGCGGATATGACGATATCATCTTTATGTCTATTAAGTACCGCTTGGCCTTTTCTTAAAGATATTTCTTTAACTGCCTCTTTTGGCGATAAAGATGGGTCAACCGTTTCATCGACATTAGAAACATCGATAACAAAAACTGATGAGATTTTTTTCATCAGTTCTTTTCTTCTTGGTGATGAACTAGCTAAGACGTACCCCATTAGTTTTTACTCATGATGACTGGAATAATCATTGGATGACGATGAGTCTTAGAATAGATATAATCTCCAGCGACATCTTTGATGACATTCTTTAATTCGGCAAAGTTAGTCTTGGTTTTAAGTTTCTTTTTAACAGCATCAACCACCAAAGCCTTACATTCTCCAATTGTTTTTTCGATATCGATTTGGATAATGCCACGATTATAGATGTTTGGTTCTCCAATAATTTCATTATTTCTGCTATCAACTGATAAAGCGATAATCATCATGCCATCATTAGTTAAAGTCTTACGGTCCGCAATAACTGATTCCGCTAAGCCATTGATATCTTTTCCATCGATATAGGAAACGCCATGTTCGACCGCATAGCCTTTTTGAATCTTGTGTTTTGCTAAAACAATGGTGTCACCATTATCCATGATGAAACTATTTTCTAGAGGAATGCCTAAAGATTCAGCGAGTTCAGCGTGAACCCTAAGCATACGATATTCACCATGCATTGGCATGAAATATTTAGGTCTAATAAGTTTTAAGATAAGTCTTAACTCTTGTTTAGATGGGTGTCCAGAAGAGTGGATATCCGCTAAGATGGAGTTAGTGATACATTCTGCACCTAGTCTTGTTAATAAATTAACAATATGGGCAATCATGATGCCATTTCCTGGAATGGCACTACTAGAAAATACTACAGTGTCACCTGGCATAATTCTGACATCTTTATGTTCACCATTTGCAATTCTAGATAAAGCAGCGTTTGGCTCACCTTGGCTACCAGTACATAAAATCATAATCTCATTATTCTTATAAAGTTTGATATCGGAAACTGGGACGATTGAAGCATCTGGAATTTTGATATAACCAAATCCACGAGAGATTTCGACAACTTTTTCCATGCTTCTTCCGACGATAATAATCTTACGATTATGAGCAACCGCGGATTCGCAAATTTGTTGAATACGTGAAATGTTACTAGAGAAGGTAGAAACAACAATTCTTCCTCTAGCTTCATTAAATATTTCGTTAATGGAATCAAAGACATTCTTTTCGCTTGGTGTATAGCCTTCATTTTCCGCGTTTGTGGAATCAGAAAGAAGTAAATCAACACCTTCTCTTCCTAATTGAGCGATTCTTTGTAAGTCAAAGTCTGGTCCAATTGGGGTGAGGTCGACTTTAAAGTCGCCAGTAGAAACAATTCTTCCTTCAGGAGTATCTAAAACAACACCATAGGAATCTGGGATGGAGTGTGTAACTCTAAAGAATGAGATTAAGAAATCTCCAATATTAACTTTTGTGTTTGTATCATATTCGATGATGTTAACTCTTTCGGATATATGATACTCTTCAAGCCTATTTTTAATAAGAGCACAAGCGAGTCTTGGAGCGTAGATAACTGGAATGTTGACGTGTTGAATGAGAAAAGGAATGCCACCGATATGATCTTCATGGCCGTGTGTGATGATTAAGGCACGGATTTTGTTTTTGTTATTTTTTAAGTGGGTGAAGTCTGGAACGATGTAGTCGATACCTGGAAGTTCAACTCCTGGGAATTTGACACCGCAATCGATAATCACGATTTGCGATTCATTTTCAAAGCAGTACATATTCTTACCGACTTCGCCAAGTCCACCTAATGCATAAATAGAAATAGGTTTAGAAATCATACAATTCCCCCTCTCTTCTCATTACTATAAAAAAATAGGCACTTTTATATTAGCACTTCCATAAAAATTTTTATATAAAATTTATTATGTTGAGACTTTTTTAGTTGCCTATATTTTGATTTTATTCTATATAAGTTTAGATTAGTTCTTCATTTATTAACTTTTTATCTGGATTTTTACTATCGATTCTATCGTAATAGAATAATCCATTTAAGTGGTCGTATTCGTGTTGAAGAACAATCGCGTCATACCCTCTAGCAGTGATAACGATGTCTTCTTTTTGAAGAGCGTCATAGGCTTTCATGACGATTTTGAAGTGGCGGTGAACAAGACCTTCATGATTCTCGTCGACTGATAAGCAGCCTTCTCCGGATTCTAAAGCACACTTTTTCATTGATTCTTCAATGATGACTGGATTAACGAGTTGATATTGAACGACTGTTTCTTCATCTTTTGGATAATAGATGACAAACATTCTTTTTAAAACGCCAACTTGGATAGCGGCCATTCCCACGCCAGCCTTGATATTATGCTTTTTCGCATATTCATCATCTTGTGATTTGATGAGATAATCGAGCATTTGATCTAAAAGTGCTTTATCTTCTTTTGATAAAGGCATTTCGACTGGTTGAGATCTTTGCCTCATTATTGGATCAGAGTCTTTAACAATTTTTAACTTCATGCGTACTATTGTACATTAAGAGTTTTTGCTTTGCAAAGAAAGTGATGCGAACCAGTCAAAAAAGATATAGAATTTACTATATGGATGATAAGATTTATTTCCTTGCTAAAGAACTAAAAATCACTCTTGATAATGATGAAAGAATTATTAGATTGAATGAAATAGAAAAAAGAATGAATGATAACGAAGAAGTTATGGCGCTTTCTTATAGAAAAGATTTAGCGAGTGATAAATATAGCGACTTATTAAAAATTTATAGAGAGGATGATGAAATTGTTCTTAATGCAAGGAGAGAACTAATCGCAAGAAAAGAAGAATTAGAAAGTCATCCTGTGGTAAAAGAGTATCTAAAAGCTTATAGTGAAGTACGTATGCTTTTATTTGAACTTAACAATATTTTGTTTAGAGATTTTAAGGGAGGAAACTGCTAATGCCAATGCGTGTTATCGGTGGATTTTACCGACACAGACCCCTTAAATGCCCTGAAAACGATCCTGAAATAAGGCCAACCAAGGACAGAATCAGAGAAGCATTTTTCTCCGCAATGGGCGACTTAACAAATAAGAGTTTTTTGGATTTATATGCAGGAAGTGGATCAATGGGAATTGAAGCTATTTCTAGAGGTGCTAGCAAATCTTACTTTGTTGATAACAATTTAAAATCGGTCAAATATGTCAAAGAAAATATCTCTTATTTAGGTATCGAAAACTATGAACTATTAGTGATGGATGATATTAAAGCCTTAGAAGATTTTAAGAATCGTGGATTAACATTTGACATTATTTATATCGATCCTCCATACGAAAAAGGAAAGTATGAAGAAGTTATCTCTTATATATATAACAATAAATTAATAAAGAATAATGGAGTGGTAGCCTTTGAGGCAAATCGTAAAATAGAAATAAATCCTCTTTGGGCAAACAAAATTAAAGAGTATCATTATGGTGAAATCACTGTTACAACATTAAGGAATAACTAATTATGAAAATTGCAATTTATCCAGGAAGCTTTGATCCGATCACAAATGGGCATCTCGACATCTTACAAAGAGCGACAAAAATCTTTGATAAGGTTATCGTGCTTGTCGCGATTAATAGTAGTAAAAATCATCGTTTTACTGTGGAAGAAAGAGTGCAAATGATTAAAGAAGCAACTGCTGATATTCCTAATGTCGAAGTTGATTCATCAGAAGGACTGACAGTTAAATATGCAAAAGAACATGGCGCTGGTACATTAATTAGAGGACTTCGCGCTGTTAGTGATTTCGAATATGAATTTAGATTAGCTAGCGCAAATGAATTTGCGGATGCATCTATCGATATGGTCTTCTTTATGGCTAGAGGCGATAAAACATTTATTTCTTCTAGTGCGATTATCGAACTCTATAATAATGGAGTAGATATTTCTGCTCTAGTCCCTGAAAGTGTCATTAAGAGATTATAGTTTCTTATATATAAGAAAAAAGCACCACAAGGTGCTTTTTTGAACTTTCTTTAATTAGTCTTTTTTGTACTCTTTGCTGAAGAGTTTGTCGTAATTCCAACAATCCGCTAAGAACTTACCTTTATATAAAGCAGTTATATCATAATCAGCAGTTGATAAGTAGTCAACATAGTTGAAGAAGATTGCGGTAACACCATGGACATTAACTTCGCAGTCCTTTGCTGCGTCTGTTAAGTCAATCATTAAGATTGTTGGAGTTTCAAGGCCTTGACCATTGTCATCAATAGCGTTTTGTAATTTATTGATAGAATCAATTAATGTTGTTCTTTGAGAATCAGATAAATTATTGGCTAAAGCATATTGATCAGTAACTTCTGCAAATTCACCAACGATATCATCGAATAAGTTTTGGTGATTTTCAAAAGCATATTTTGCTAAATATTTGCCATCATCGTTTGTTGCATCGACCATGACGGAATAGTGTTTGAAACTTGGTTGGTTAACATTTGCTAAAGAGCTGAAGTTGCTTTCAAAATTTCTGAAACCTGCAACGCATTCTTTACAATATGAACAATCTTCTGTAACGAAAGAAAGGAAGAATTTAGAACCAAAATCTTTTTCGATTGTTGCTTTATCGTTGCTTTCTAAAGCGGTAAGAAGTTTATCAAACTTACTGCTTCCTGTTTCTGCTCCAGTTAAATCGATTGCTCTGTCTTTGTAGTATTCAATATCTTCATCGGTTGCATTTGCACTTTGTAATCCTTCAATACCTTGTTTGATGTAAGGGATTGAGAAGATGACTGCGAAGATGCCACCAACGATTAATAATGGTTGAACCCAAGCAGTGTTAGCAATCCAACGTCCAATCTTAACGAAGAATCCGCCAATAGCATTTAGTACTTTTTTCATATGGTTTTAGCCTCCTATATTTACATATAGCGTGTAAATCTTATCACTTATCAGTGTTATTTTCAATAAAATAATAAAAATTGTTAATTTGTGGTTAATTTCTATGAAATTAAAAATAAAAAAATGTTTCTATTGCACTTTCTTATTGGTATTTCTATAATCATTGTGTATCGCATTTATGAATAAAAGAGAACGTTTTAGAAAAAAGATGCTTGATTACAAATACGATCATGCACAATTAATTGCAGTGCTTGATACGACTAAATCAGCCATCTACTCAATTCTAGCTGCTGCATTATATGCTTTTAGCTTTTATTGTTTTATCACGCCTGCTGTTGTCGATCATATAACTACTAATGGTTCATCAATCATTACTGGAGGTGTTGGTGGTATTTCCCAAGTTATTACTCTTATAATTGAACTATGTGGAGGACAACCTGATCCATATACAATGCAATCTATTTTATATTTTGCATTGAATGTTCCAATTTTAATCTTTGCTTTCTTTAAAGTTGGCAAAAGGTTTGCAATTATCACTTTAATAAATGTTGCTTTGTCTTCATTATTCATTCAAGTTTTTGCAAGGTTTGAACCAATTTCTAGCATCACTAGTAAAGTAGCTGAAGCAATTAATTCCGAACATTTAGCGCGTGTTTTATTTGCTGGTGTATGTGTTGGATGTGGATCTGCGCTTGCTTATAAGGGTGATACATCGTGCGGTGGTGTTGATGTTTTCTCATATTATTTTGCGTTAAGAAAATCAACAAGCGTTGGCAAATATTCTGCAATATTGAACAGCTTTATTATTATTACTTATACTATTCTCACTATTATTTATAACCAAGGCAATCAAATGAATGTTGCTTTGCTGAACTTCCTATATTCAATTGTTTACTTGTTTGTGGTTATGCTTGTTGTTGACTTTATCAATACAAGAAATAAAAAAGTTCAACTGCAAATTATTACGAGTGTTGACAGCATGTCCTCGATTCTAATTGCAAACTTTCCTCACTCAACAACAATTGTGGACGCAAAAGGTGGATATACCCACCAAGAAAAGCAGGTTATTTACATGGTTATTTCTTCAAACGAAGTAAAAAAAGTTGTTGCATTAGTAAAACGTGTAGATTACCACTCATTCGTTACTGTTACCGCACTTGTTCAGGCTTATGGAAACTTCTTTGTAAAGCCTGTAGAATAGAATAAAAGTAGGATAAAATAACTAGAGCAGAAAATGCTCTTTTTATTTACAAAAAAACACGTATTTCTTCTACGTGCAATTTCTCATTTTTGGCGGAGAATCAGGGATTTGAACCCTGGCAGGGCTTGCACCCTCTAGCAGTTTTCGAAACTGCCCCCTTCAGCCGCTTGGGTAATTCTCCAGCAAGAAGAATTATACACGAAATAAAAATTTACTTCTATATCTTTCTATTTGTTGAAAATTAACGATATATAAAGTATTATTTTCTAATAGAAATATTCTATAGAAAGGGGGGCTATTATGGAAAAAGAAAATGTTGTTGCTACTTCTGAAGAAACAATCGAAAAAAATGAGAAAGTTTCTGAAGAGGTGAATGAAGAAGTAAAAGAAGAGACAACTGAAGAGGTTGTTGAAGAATCTTCTGAAGAACCTAAAAAGACTAAAAAGAAATTCTTTAAAAGAAAAAGATTAATCGATTACACCGCTGAAACCGATATTAAGTACCGTCCTCCTTTATCATATCGTCATTTTAGAATTTTTGGTTGGTTATGTCTTTTAATCCAATTATTGTTTGGAACAATTGCCACTGGATTTGGTATGGCTAATGATCCTAGTTTTGTGACTAGGATTGACGCTTTCTCTAATGTTTCATCTATATTTGGCAGTTTGATGGCCCCATTCTTCTTATTTGCGACGTTCTCAGTGTTATTCAATGCAAAAGATGGGTACAAAAAATTATTTATCACCTACGGTGGATTATCATTACTCATCATTGTTTTATACTATATTATTTATTACCACTTTATAACTGGCATTTTTAATGCTATTGGTGTTGAACAAGAAACAGTTGATGCCTTGTTTATGCTTTTCTCTAAATTAGGTTTCTTGGCAATTAACTTTTTTGTTGACTTGTTCCTTTGTACCTTATTTGCTTTCTTTGTTAACTATGTTCCAAAGAAAATGTTCAAAGGGAAAAAGATTTATATCTTTAGATGTTTTGCGATTTTCCCAGTTTTATATGAAATGATTTCATTGGTCCTTAAGGCTTTGGCTTCCGAATCTATCGTTACATTGCCTATGGCATTATTCCCATTCTTAACTAGTAAACCATTTGCAACATTCTTTATCTTTGTTATCTTAGCTCTTATTTTCAAAGGTAGAGAAAGACACTTTATCAAACACGGAAAAACTAAAGAGGAATACCGTGCATTCTTAAACACTAACGCAAATATATTCCATTTTGGTAGAACATCAGCAATCTTATGTTTGATTGTTTCTTTAATCGATATAGTCTTAGCGCTCTTCCTATCTGCAGTCGTTGTTGTCACTAGATATGGTGCAGAAGCTCCCGCTGAAGCTATCAATGAAGCAATTAAAGTCGTTACAGGCTGGGGAATTGGCGGTGCTGCTCCATTATTACTCTTTGCACCTGTATTGTTGTTATTTAACTACAAGAAGACATATAAGAAACCTTTATATGACACCATTATTCCTGTGGCGTCACTTGGCTTTATCATGATTGTCATGTTGGAAACAATCTTCCAACTTACATTGTTCATTATTTCAAAGAACGTGGTTACATAATAAAAATTAATTTTTATGGAATTTGGAAATTTTGCTGATAAAAACTTTGTAATATTTTTCTCCATCGTCTTGGCGGTAACTTTGATATTACTTTTTGTTATTATCACTTATGCCTTTTCCGTTCAAAGAGAAAAACAATTTATTACTCAACTTTCTTATGAAAGTACGACTACAAATATTTATGTGATTGATGTTAAAAGAAATCGCATGACTTATTTCAATAAGAGTGACATGAAGAATAAGACTACATCTGATTTGATGTCGTTCTATTCTAGATTCCACCCTAACGATGTTGAAAAAGTGAAAACATGGATTTTCTCTATTTGTGTTAATCCCACAGTTGTTGATCAATATCTCGAAGCGGATGTTCTGATTAATAACGGAAAGAAACCATGCTTCTCTTTACTTAAATTGCTTAAGTACAGCCCTGAAGTTGGATTGGTACATTTAGAGAGTCGTGTATTAAAATATATCACTCCAAATAATGTGACAAAAAGCAAGAAAAATAAAAAGACGCAAACTGGTATCGTTAAACGTAGCCAGATCTTATCTTTAATTTCTAAGAATAAATCCCTACGTGGATATTCTTATTGTGTGAGATTCTTCTATTCAAAACAAAAAGTTCTTTCTAATAACAAGATTGAAAGACACATGATTATGACATTGAAAAATGTCATTTATCCTTTTGCTAGCAATAATAAAGTTCAAAGACAAATTCTTGATGAAGGCGGAAACGAACTCTTCTTATTTGATTTAAAAATCGCTAATAAAGAAGCCGCGATGCAACTTGCAACAAGTGTTGCACACGCTTTAAGGAAACAAATGGAAGTCAACGGCTTCTCTGGGTATATTTCTTTCGCGATTGGCATCGTAGAAAACGGCCAATATTATCAAGACTTTGATACGATTATTGAAAGCTGTCGTGAGGCATGTATTTCTGGTCAAACTAACGATAATGAAATCGTTATGCATCATCGTAATATCTCTGTGCCAAATGATATGGCAAAATATACAGAACAAATTGAACACATCCTTAAAGATGATGTTCTTAGATACTTGTTTAGACCTATTATAGGGGTCAAAAACGGCACAGTTCTCGGATATTTTGAATACGTGAAGGCTTATGACTCACCATTCTCTAACTTCCAAGAAATGAGTAAATATGCGGCCAGAATTAATAAGAATATTGATTTATTTGCAAATATTGCAAAGCACGTTATTCCTAAATTTGTTAGTGAATGCCGTGACAATAATGCCTCCTTATTCTTATCGGTTTCTATGGTTGATATCGATCATATTGCTGATATCGTTGGAGACATTCCCGCTAGTTCTAAGGCAAGAATTACTTTGATTTTTGATGAGCAAGAAGTTAATGAAAACTCATCAAATGTCGATTTACTTTCTAGAGCGTTATTGGGGCTTAAAAATAAAGGCTATGAGTTAGCTCTATTATTAAACGATAAAGACTTATTGCTTGATGACGCAGTCTATAATTTATTTGATTACTTCGTTGTTGGTAGCGCAATGCTTGGCACAATTAGAAAGAATAATCATATTAGACTTTCTACCTATACGCTTATTGAATCTTTGCTTAAATATGGCAAACCGATTATCGCTACTGACCTAGAAAGCTGGCAAGCTGTTGAACTTATTATTAAGTCAGGTATTGAATATATTTCTAGTGAAGTAGTAGCGGCAAGTAACGATATGTTACTTCCGATCGAAAAGAAAAAGATGGAAAAAGTTATCTCCATGGCGGAGAAATATTTATAAGGAGTTTTACATCATATGGACAACAATCAAATTAAAAATGAATCCATTACCAGACAAGAAGATGATTTCGCTCAGTGGTACACTGATGTCTGCAAAAAAGCTGAATTAATGGATTATTCATCCGTTAAAGGTTTTATCATCTATCGCCCATACGGATATGCGATATGGGAACAAATCCAAAACTATTTAGATAGACGTTTCAAAGAAACCGGACATGAAAATGTATACATGCCTATGGTTATCCCAGAAAGTTTATTTCAAAGAGAAAAAGAACACATTGAAGGCTTTGCCCCTGAATGCTTAATCGCTAATATCGGTGGCAACGCTCCTATCGATGATCCTTTAATCATTAGGCCTACTAGTGAAGTTTTATTCTGCGATCACTATCAAAAGATTATTAAGTCTTATAGAGATTTACCAAAACTATATAACCAATGGTGTTCTGTTGTTAGATGGGAAAAGACCACACGTCCTTTCTTAAGAGGTGCGGAATTCTTATGGCAAGAAGGCCATACAATGCATGAAACTGAAGAAGAAGCTAGAACTGAAGCATTAAAAATGCTTGAAGTTTATGAAGATTTAGGTAGAGATGTCTTAGCTATTCCTTTCTCAACTGGTCGTAAAACTGATAAAGAAAAATTCTCTGGCGCTTTAGAAACATATTCTATTGAAGCCTTAATGCCAGATGGAAAAGCTTTACAAAGTGGTACAACTCACTATTTCGGTAATGGCTTTGCCAAAGCATTTGGCATTCAATTCCAAGGTAGAGATGGTAAATTAGCTAACCCATACCAAACTTCTTGGGGCGTATCCACAAGATTGATTGGTGCCACCATCATGGTACATGGCGATGATAATGGTTTAGTCTTACCTCCAGAAGTCGCTCCTATTCAAGTTGTTGTTGTACCAGTAGCGATGAATAAGCCAGGTGTCTTAACAGCAGCTAGAGAAGTCGAAAAGAAATTTAAAGATGCTGGATATCGTGTCAAATTAGATGATAGTGATAAATCACCAGGATGGAAATTCTCTGAGTGGGAGATGAAAGGCGTTCCACTAAGAGTGGAACTTGGACCTCGTGACATCGAAAAAGGACAAATTGTTTTCGCTAAACGTAATACAGGTGAAAAGATTATTTGTCCATTAGACGAAATGATTGAAAAGGCAAATGAGCTTAAAAAAGTCATTCAAAAGGAAATGTACGAACGTGCATTCAAATACTTACTTGAACATGTTACTGAAGTTCGTAATTTAGATGAACTTAATGCTGTTCTAGATAAAGGTGGCTACGCTAAGATGATGTGGTGTGGCGAAAGAGCATGCGAAGATAAAGTTAAGGAATTAACAACTGCTACTGCTAGATGCTTGCCATTTAATCAAATACCATTCGCAGATACTTGCCCATGCTGTGGTAAGAAAGCAGAAAAAGTAGTCTTATTTGCTAAGGCTTACTAAGATATAAAAAATTAATATAGGCGGAATGTGTTTGATATTCCGCTTTTATTTATTGCGAAATGAGGACAAAATAGATGCCGATGAACTGCAATACATCAGCAGCTAAAACAAAGAAGTGAAAGATACTATGGAACCACTTTTGTTTGCGGCCGAAAGTATAAAATATTGCTCCTGATGTATAGACGATTCCACCTAATAAGATAAATAAGAATACCTGAAAGTCCATCGCCTTAATAGCAGGGAAGAAGATAACTAATGCCCACCCAATAATTAAATATAAGGAATAAGACATGATATCGAGAACCTTGTTATTAGTTATCATACTGATAATTGTTAGAGTCATTCCGATAATAGCAAGTGACCACTCTAAAATTATTAAAGTAGTGGAAATCCACGCGATATTAATTGCTAACACACAAATAGGGGTGTATGTGGCAGCGACAAATAAATAAATATCAGAATGATCGATAATACGGCATATATGTCTTGATTTTGATTCTAATTTTCTTGAATGATATATCGCAGAATTTAAAAACATAACCATCATAAAACCACTATAAATGTAGAAAGGATACATCTTTATAGCAGGCAAATTATGCTGAACTTGAAAGATAATAAATAAAATTGTTATGGCTAGAGCAAAGAAAAAACCAAGTAAATGAGATGTGGTATTAACTATCTCTTCACCATGACTATATTTTGGAAGGTTATAATTCTTCTTATCCATCAATAAATATCATAAACAATCTCTATTCTTTATAAAAGAAAAAACCTTGAACGAATTCAAGGATTTTATCATTATTGGCGGAGTAGGAGAGACTCGAACTCTCGCACCAGTTACCCGATCTACTTCCTTAGCAGGGAAGCCCCTTCACCAACTTGGGTACTACTCCATTTTTCCGGTGAACGCTAGATATCATAACATAAAGTTATAATTAATTTAATAGTTTTATTTGTTTTTTGCTAAAAGGTGATATCCAACTATTTCTTCGCTCTTTTCGATGAGTTCCTTTTCTCTGCCATATCTCTTATTCATAAATCTATTTTTATGAGGATATCCAACTGAGTTAAACATGCAGGTTGGGCCATAGAATTCGCCTTCAACTGCATCTTCTGAAATAGCTGAAGCCGCTGCTAAAGCACTTTTCCAGGCTGGATTAGCAAATATGTGCATCACTAAATCAACGATTTCCCCAAATAGTTTTTTGTAAGTCTTCTTAAAGAGTGGCGTATAACACACTCCTGGGTGAACCATATAATATCTGATGTTGCTATCCTTATCATTATCAAATAGATATTTAAATAGGAAAGAATCCATTAGCTTTGAATTAGAATATCTTCTCATTCTTGATAGTTTTGGGCTTGGCTCAAGAATATCGTTTGTGATTTTAGACCATCTAACCGCCACTGAGCCAGTGATGATCATTTTTACTTCATGTTTCAAACTGTGTAAATACGGATTGAGAAGGCTATTGACCATTAATGGACCATAGAAGTTTGTGGAAATAGTGAGTTCCCTATTCTCTTTTAGCTGATATGGGATTCTAAATATCCCAGCGTTATGGTAAAAAACATCGACATCAATCTTTTTATCTATAATTTCTTCAACGAAATTTTTAACCGATTCTTCCTCACTCATATCCACTTTCATGAAGGATATGCTTGATTCTGGAAATTCTTTTTGAATGGATTCAACCGCTTTTACCCCTCTTTCAATAGAGCGAGCAGCGATGATAACATTCATCTTTAAATAAGCACACATGCGTGATGCTTCGAAGCCAATTCCAGAGTTACCTCCAGTGATAATAATAGTTTTACCTTCTACATTCCCTTTGAAGTTTTTTGCTAAAAAATTGATGACTTGTTTCTTAACCATAGGCATATTTTACGATTTTATCGTACAAGTACGCAAGAAAATGATATAATCAGCGCATGAGAACATTACTAAAGAACGCAAAAATATTAAAAATGATCGATGAAAATATCATCGAAGGCCACGTTGCAATCACTGATAACATGATTAGTGAAGTAGGACCTGATGTTGATATTAATGCTCAATACGATAAAGTGATTGATTGTGAAGGCAATTTATTGATGCCTGGATTTAAAAATGCTCACACTCATAGTGCAATGACCTTTTTAAGAAGCAAAGCTGATGATTCTTCTTTACAAGATTGGTTATTTAAAGAGATCTTCCCACGCGAAGCTAATTTACATCCTGGCTGTATTAAAGAATTAACAAAAGTCGCTATTTTAGAATACTTAACTAGTGGCATCACTTCTTGCTTAGATATGTACTTTTTTATAGATGAATATAAAGAAGCATGTGATGAACTTGGCTTTAGAAGTGTATTTATCGGTATGTATAACCCTAAAGATGGAAGAGATGTTGATTCTTTAATAAGAATGTATAAAGAATGGAATCAAGATAAAAACGCTCTTAATAAAATGGTTATAGGAATGCATGCAGAATATACCGCCGATGAAGAACAGTTTATGGCAATGGAGAATTGTTTGAAAACAAGTGGCTCTCCTTTTTATGTACACGCGTGTGAGACATATAGTGAAGTCAAAGAGTGTATTGATAAACGTGGTATGACTCCTATTGAATATTTCGATTTAAGACATTTATTTGATAATGGTGGCGCTATTTTCCACGGTGTTTATTTAACGGATAACGACATGAAAATCTTAAAAGAAAAAGACATAACTGTTGTATCATGCCCAGCAAGCAATATGAAACTTGCAAGTGGTATTGCAGACATCACATGTATGTTAAATAAAGGACTTAGAATAGCCATTGGAACTGATGGTTCAGCAAGCAATAATGCACTAGATATGTTTAGAGAAATGTATCTCCTAACTGGTCTACAAAAAATAGCAACAAAAAACCCAGTATCAATTTCAGCTTTTGAGGTACTTAAAATGGCTACTGTTAATGGTGCTATAGCTATGAACCTTGATAACGCCAAATACCTTGAAGTTGGTCAGCTAGCAGATATCATCATGATTGATCTAATGAGGCCATCTATGCAGCCAATCAATAACATCATCAGTAACCTTGTTTATAGCGGTGGTAAAGATGTTGTGAAAATGACCATGATTAATGGTAAAATTCTATATTTTGATGGTAAATTCCTAATTAATGAGGATATTTCTGAAATTTATAAGAAGGCTCAATCACTTACTGATGAGCTTGGAATTATAAAGCAATAAGACGCTATAAAGCTAGGTCTAATAAAGTTGTATCTGATAACAAATCTTCGAGTTGTTTAACCGACGAGACTCGGAGATTTTTTGTTTGATAGTAATAGTGATTGACAAGCTTATCGAAAACCGTTTCTGCTTGTTGATAATGCTTTTCTTTATAACTATCAAGTTGCTCTAAAATTAAAGAGATAAAAGCACGTCTAAGCAAGGCATAAAATGAAGTTTCTAACCAGTATGAAAAGGTGATATATGGAGAATTATCTTCATTTCTTTTGAAGGTTAAATATGTTTCAATACCATCTTCGGCAGTGTGCCATAAATCTACGAAAGCATAATTATAATTTAGAGTGGATTTGATTACTTCGAACGCATCTTTCTTTTGAATTATGATTTTTTCTTTATAGGGGAATTGAGGAAGTAAGTTCTTTTCAAATAGAGAAATGATTTTTTCATCCTTCTCAATAATGGTAATAGATTTAACAGATTCTTTTAAAGAAATCATGAATGGGAAATATCCTAGTCCTAAACCGAACACGATAACATTTCCATTTGCTTCTTTAATGGCTTTTTCCATGGTTTTAATTTCATTAGGAGTGATACTCATCCATGTAACCTTTTTTTCATTTAAAGCAATAAATGGAAATTCCTCTTTGAAAAAGGCTAAACTTGATATTTCATGATAGTCCTTGCTCACTTTAATATCGTCATACGCGAAGATTTCATATGGGCGGTAGTGATCTAACACTAAAGACATATTTCCTTCTTTGACCTTTTCAACCTTAATTGTTTTGTAATATGGATTATTTATAAATTCTTTTATGTCAGCTTCTTTAATAGCGGGATCGATAAATTGTTTGATGATTTCATCATTATCTTCTTCGTCAGCGTCGATTCCCCAATATTCAATTATTTTTGAAAGGAGAACTTCTTTTTCAGAAAGGTTATATGTTTTTGCTAAAACTTCAATTTCTTTTTTTGAAGCAATTTCATCATTATTTATGATGTCTAAAAACATATCAGAAAGCGATAAATTGAGATCATTTATATCGCTTATCTTACTTATGTAATCTAAAATTTCTGGTTTCTTTTCAATAATCATCTTGTAGATAGGTTATCACATTTTTTCATTAATAGATTACATAAAATGTAAAATGATATATAATCTTCACATGGCAACTAAAAGAGGATTATGTCCATATTGTAAAATTAATAACATCCAACACAGTATCTTCTTGGTCAATCCAGAAGCATCCAGCGTGTTCTGTGGCACTAATATGCACCAAATTAATCCGATTGTGGCAATTAGAAACTATGAACACTACATGGAAAAGATGATCGCTAAAGCAGATAATACTTTAAACGTGGTTTGTAATCCTTATCTTGCTTATCAAGAATACGCTGATGTGATTGAGATCGACGATAGTTATATCGAACCATATTTAGGTAGACTCCTTTGTTTGGTTTATATGTCCAAAGTTAGAAGTTCACATCTTATTGATGCCAAACTTCTTTTAGAAGTTGGAATTGAAAAGAACTTCACTAAGATTTCTGATGCGCAATTAGTCTTTTCTTTTTTAAGAAGAATCGTAAAGGTGACAGAAGAATATCTAACTGCAGTTAGAAAGAGATTAACATTTAGACAGTTCTTCTATGATACAGATTGCTTAAAGTTATATTTAACTCATGTCGCGGAAGCAAAAGAGTTTGAAAATGTCATCTATGACGCCACTAATGTGATTAAGAAGAAATATGAGAATGAAAAGATTAATACCTTCTTAAATTATTTAGCGGAAAAGATTTCTGAAAAAGAAATGTATTTAGGCGACTATGAATTCATTACTGTAGCTGGTATCACATATAAATATGATAAGACCAATCTAGACTATTCAGTTGAAATCAAAAACTGTAAGAAAAAAACTATTGACGCCAAAACATCTAGATATCGTATGGCGTCTTTAAGCCCTGAAGCAAAGAATATGAGATTCATCAAAGATGAAGTATTTAAAGATTATACTTCAATGATTCGTGCTAAAAAGGCAGCGGTTGTATGGTTTATTCTTTTCTATATCGCATTTGCTGCTTGTGGAGCCTGTGCATATTTCTTTAAAGATAACTTCCATTTATTCATCATCTTTGTAGCGGCTAGTGGATTATTATTTGTTCTTGGCACTGTGTTCCTATCGCTCAACATTTCGTGGAGCAGCCAAATTAATAAAAAGAAGCGCAAGTTAGAAGTTTACTAATGCGCTAATCCATTTATTCTTAAGTATGTTAAGAGTTTCCTTAGGGCAACGCCTCGATGGGAGACTCTATTTTTTTCATCTTCACTCATGCTGGCGTAAGTTTTATTGAGCGAATCTTCGATAAATATTGGATCATATCCGAAGTCACTTTGGTCAGTAACTTTTTCAACTATATGACCAGGAATTATGGCCTCAAATTTGAGAGGTTTTTCTTCCACATTTACGAGGACAATATCGCAAACGAAGCGGGCTCTGCGGGTTTTTCCATCAATTTCTTTAAAAATATGTTCGAATGTTTGAGGATACCCACCAAAGCTAGAAGCGTATCTAGAGGAATATAATCCTGGAGCGTTATCAAGGGCTTCAATTTCAATGCCAGAGTCATCGGCAATGATTGGCATGGTGGTGATTTTTTGTAACGCTGTTGCTTTGATTAAAGCGTTTTCGAAATACGTTTTTCCATTTTCTTCAACTTCACCGATATCGATATTTAAATCCTTCATGCCATAGACAGTAATATGGTAAGGAGAAAGTATTTTTCTAATCTCTTTTAATTTATGAGCGTTATTAGTCGCTACTAAAAGTTCAAAGTTCATTATTTGTCTCCTCCTTTTTTCTTTCTAAAGTGATCGGCAAGAATAAGGACTATTTGTAATATTGCAGCGGCAATCGCGATACATCCAATCGCAAGGATATCATACTGTCCTTTACCAACTGGTCCAACACAAAAGAAAACAATGCTAAGGACACCCGCTATTATGCATAGAGGTGGAAGTAATATAGGGTAAAGTTTTCTAATCATTTCTTTCATAAATCCTATTTATTATATATAAATATTCATTATAAAAATATAAAAAATATTAGATAGAAAATAAAAACAGTGCAAGCACTGTTATTATCATATGGAGCAGGCGACGAGAATCGAACTCGCATAGTCAGCTTGGAAGGCTGATGTTCTACCACTGAACTACGCCTGCATTCAGCGAGAGTTATTTTATAACACTCGCCATTCTTATTCAATTATTTATTTAACAAATTCGATGATTTGGTCTTTTCTCATAAAGCCAATTTGCTTTCTGAGCGATTTACCATTTTCAAAATAAATAAGAGTTGGAATGTTTTGAATTCCGAATAAGGAAGCGATTTCACCTGCTTCATCAACGTCGATTTTAACGATTTGAACTTCAAAAGAAGGATCTGCGTCAAGTTCTTCTAAGATAGGGCCTATCATTCTACATGGTCCGCACCAAGTAGCGAAGAAATCAACTAATACTCTTCCTTGAGCAACTTCGTTTTTGAATTCATTTAAATCTTCAATATGCTTAATCATTTTATAAACCTCCATTTGCGATTATGAATATGAGAATGATTACCAATAAATGTAAAGGATAATATAGATATGATCCATATTGGAACCACTTTGCATTATAACCTCTTTTGCCGTTATAACACAAAATAAATGCTCCAGAAATCATCGCATATAATTGTGTTTCAACATCCCAGAACACTCCATTAGGCCAAAGATATTTGAAAGAATAATATAAGAAGCTAACTACAACAAGCGAAAAGACTTGAAGCAATTTGATGAGAATTTGTAGATTGCCATTAGCGAGCCAAACAGATTTATCGATGCCATCATTTTCGCTTGCGTAATCGATATAGTAATTACAGAACTTATATGAAAAATAAAACATTATAGCTAAAAGAATAGAAAACCAGTCATATTGTAGATATAACCAAGTTGGATACCATAAGACTATATCACCTGTCGCTGTTTCAAAACATTTAACAGAAAATGAGGCAACAGAAATAGCAAGTGGAAGCAGGATAAGAAACTTAACATATGGATTTTCTTGTTTTAAGAAGTAAACTGCAACGGCAGCAAGTAGTAAATCCAAGAATATATTGCCCGCTCCAGCAATGCTAGAAGTATCTATTCCAAAGTTACCATAAGCGATAATTAATAAGACAATACTGATTAAGGCCGCCATGATACCAAGACGCAAGAAATACTTTTTGATGTTCTTAGTATGGATAACACCTTCTACAATCATAAAGACAAATAGAGGTAAAGCTAGTCTTCCGATGATACGAAAAACATTAGCGACTTCCGCTATACTCATGTCGTATGGATACATGACTTGAAGTAGCAATCCGACATGATCAAAGGTCATAGTCACAAGAGCGACTATTTTAATGATAAATGATGAAATAAAACCGGTTTTGATATTGATTTTCATAATTTTGATGTGATTAAGAATGCGATAACTGCATATAGATTATTGAGAGAATGAGCGGTTAGCGATGCGCCAAATCCAAACTTATCATAGGCGACAGTTAATAAGACTGCACAGATTAAATAGTTTGGAAGATTGATAAGTTCACCGACGATATTCGCGCTTGCAAAGTTAAAGTGCATGAAGGTGAAAACCAATATTGAAAGTAGATAGCCTAACCACTTTAATTTCTTATTATTAAATATACCAAATAAACCCACGCGATATGTGAGCTCTTCGCAAACAGGACCAACAATTCCTAAAAAGATAACTGAACACACTGGATAAATGCCGATAAAGCTACGCAATCCTGCTTCGTTATCACTAACTTCTAAAGGGTAGAATTGTTGAACAAGTAGGTTATAAAGAATAGGAATAACAATTAAACCAATACCAAACGCTACTCCGATTAATACATCTGTCCATCTTTTAAAATCTTCTTTAAACTTGATGATATCTTTGTTTAATATTCCAAGTAACGCCACAAGAAGAACGCCATAAGTTACAAAGTCAGTGATACCAGTTGCTTCTGGAGTATCTTGCATTCCATTTACAAAAAGAACAATTAAGGAGATGATAAGAGAGATAACAAAAAGGCCAGGTATGCCGGTTACAGCTAAGAAAATCTTCTTTAAAAGAGAGATGCTTTTGCTGTCTTTTGGGGTTATATCGATAACATTATTTTGATTATCGATATTGGTCTTTGTTTCTTCTTCTAGTAACATTCGCTTTATTTTCCTTATGAAAAATAATACACTAATTATTAGTTAAATTGTACATTTAAACTCGTTTATGAATGTTTTAACCATTAAAGAAGAAAAGATTGAACTTTTAGAAAACATGAAAAGTAAGTTTTATGCGATTGCTTTTCCATGTATTGATGTTGAGACATTTAAAACAAAACTAGAAAAGGTAAGAAAGGACAATCCTAAAGCCAAGCACTTTGTATATGCCTATCGTATTGGTGTAAATAGCAAATCTTGCGATGATAAGGAGCCAAAAGGTACAGGTGGAAGACCAATCCTAGAACTTCTTAATAAGAAAAATCTTTCTAACATCGCAATTATTGTTGTCCGATACTATGGAGGGGTACAGCTTGGTGCTGGAAGATTATTAAGAACTTACCTCAATAGTGCAATTAACGTATTAAACAAATGCGAAATTATAGAAATGGAAGGATGAAATTATGTCAGATTGTGATGGAAATTGTGAAAGCTGTGCTTCTGCAGAAAACTGTTCAAGTAAGGGAAACGGAATTCAAAAAGCAAAATTAAATGATCGTTCTCACATTAAAAGAGTGGTCGCGGTTCTTTCTGGTAAAGGTGGAGTAGGAAAATCTTTCGTTACTTCAGTTTTAGCAGCGAGATTAGCAAAAGAAGGATACAAAGTAGGTATTTTGGACGCCGATATTACTGGTCCAAGTATCCCAAAAGCATTTGGTATTACTTCCAAAGCAATGGGAGAAGATGGGATTATTTATCCAATCGAATCTATCTTGGGTATAAAAATCATGTCTGCTAACCTTTTGCTTGACGATGAAAGTGATCCAATTATTTGGAGAGGTGTCCTATTAGGAAACCTCGTCAAACAATTCTATGAAGACGTTTTATGGGAAGAGTTAGACTACTTACTTATCGATATGCCACCAGGAACTGGTGATATCACTTTAACATCTTTCCAAATTTTGCCAATTGATGACTTGATTATTGTTACATCCCCTCAAGATTTAGTGTCTTTAGTGGTAACTAAGGCAATCAAGATGGCAAGAATGATGAATATTAACGTTTTGGGTGTTGTGGAAAACATGTCATATGTCAAATGTCCAAAATGCGATGAACATATTGAAGTCTTTGGAATTTCCCATTTAGATGAATTTGCCCAAAAGCTTAATTTCAAGGTTTTAGGAAAGCTTCCAATTGACCCTCAAAACGTCAAACTCGTCGATGAAGGCCGCGTGGAATCGATTGATCTTCCAGAAATTGATTCTGTTCTTGATGCCTTGGAAGGAAGGTAAAAATGGATGAATTTAATTTAAGAAGAGAAAGACTTTTTGACCTATTAAAAGATAATTCGGTAGCGATTATTTTTGCTGGCGTCTCTAAGATTTGTAGTGAAGACGAAGATTATCCTTTCTATGCAAATAGACATTTCTTTTACCTCACTGGTATCGAACAAGAAAACTCTGTTTTACTTTTAGTAAAGACACCAGGAGAAAGGCAATCCTATTTATTTGTCGATGATCATGATGAATTAAAAGAAAGATGGACAGGCAAAAGATTACCTTTTGATTTGGCTGGAGAAATTAGCCAAATTGGTAACGTCTATTCCACAAATAACTTAGAGAGCGTTTTAGAAATGGCGCTTTCAAGTGAAAAAGCAGTTTATGGAAAGATTGAACACATCTATTTAGACCTTTCTGATGAAATAAAGATTGGTAGAAAACGTTCTACAGAAACTTACAAAGCCGAATTATTAGAAAAATATCCTGAAATAGATGTCTTAGATATCTATAAACTCATTACGTCATTAAGAATGATAAAGAGTGATTTAGAAGTCGCTAATATTGTTGAAGCAATAAACGCAACAAATACTGGCATTAATGACTTGCTATTAAACATGCATATTGGAATGACTGAGCATGAATTAAGTGATAAATTTGAATATTTTGGAAAATGTCATAATCGTACCAAACTTGCTTTTGAAACCATCTGTGCTTCTGGAAAAGATGCAACAATTATGCATCATCCAATTTCTCAACAAACTAAATCTATCGAAGAAGGCGAATTGGTCTTATTCGATTTAGGCTATAAATATCGTGGCTATTGTGCAGACATTTCTCGTACATATCCAGTCAATGGTATTTTTAGCGACTATCAAAGAAAAGTTTATGAAGCAGTTCTTAAATGCAATAAAGCAGTTATCTCATTTATTAAACCTGGATTAACCTTAAAAGAACTTCAAGAATTCGCTAAGGAAACTCTTAAAAAGGAAACGGTGAGACTAGGTTTATTAAGAGAAGAAGATGATATCGCTAAATACTATATTCATAGTGTTTCTCATCATTTAGGTATTGATACTCATGATGCTTCAGATCGTGAGCAACCTTTAATGCCTGGGTGCGTTATCACTGTTGAACCAGGCCTATATTTTGTTGAAAAAGGTGTAGGAGTCAGAATTGAAGACGATGTTTTGGTCACAAAAGATGGATCAGAATGTTTATCTAAAGGTATAAAGAAAGAAATTGCGGATGTTGAAAAATTACTTAAATCAAAGAGGGGAGTAAGATGAACAAGTACGTATTAGCAATTGATCAAGGTACAACTAGTACTAGAGCCGTTCTAATTGATAAAAATGGGGATTTAGTCAACATGACTCAAATAGAAGTGGAATGTACTTTTCCACATTCTGGTTGGGTTGAAACCGATGCATTAGCTATCTGGGTTAGCGTCATTAGCGTCATTAACGAATTAATGGTTAAAGAAAATATCACATGGAAAAATATTGATTCCATTGGTGTTACTAATCAAAGAGAAACTACAGTCATTTGGGATAAGAATACAGGTATGCCAATCTGCCCTGCAATTGTCTGGCAATCTCGCCAATCAGCGGGGATATGTGACGAATTTGAAGATAAAAAGGACTTTATTCACGAGAGAACAGGCCTATTAATTAACCCTTATTTCTCTGCTAGTAAAATCAAATTTATTCTCGATAATGTTGAAGGCGCTAGAGAAAAAGCTAATAAGGGAGAACTCTTATTTGGAACAGTTGATTCCTGGATTATTTATCGTATGACTCAAGGCAAGGTGCATGCTACTGATGTTAGTAATGCATCTAGAACTATGTTATTTAACATCAAAACTCTTAAGTGGGATGAAGAACTATGCAAAATGTTCGGAGTACCAATGAGTATGTTGCCAAAAGTAAGGCCATCTTCATATAAATATGGAGAAGCAAGTTTCTTTGCTAAAGGTGTTCAAATTTGTGGTGTAGCTGGAGACCAACAAGCCGCATTATTTGGTCAAACATGTTTCAACGTTGGTGAAAGTAAGAATACATATGGTACTGGTTGCTTTATGTTAATGAATATTGGTACTACTCCAACATTCTCTAAGTCTGGATTATTAACTACCATCGCTTGGCAGATTGGAAATAAAGTTGTTTATGCTTTAGAAGGATCTGTATTTATTGGTGGCGCAGTTATCCAATGGTTAAGAGATAAAATGCATTTAATTAATACAAGTGCAGAAAGTGAAGAAAAAGCCTACGCATGTCATGATACACACGGTGTATATATCGTTCCTGCTTTTACTGGATTAGGAACTCCATATTGGGATGATGATGCAAGAGGCGCCATCTTTGGATTAACCCGTAATTCAAGCGATAATCATATCGTAAGAGCATCTTTAGAAGCGGTTGCTTATCAATGTAAAGATGTCTTCGAAGTGATGAAGAATGAAAGCCATTTTGAATTATCAAAACTTAAAGTTGATGGTGGTGCAACAGCGAATAACTACTTAATGCAGTTCCAAAGTGATATCTTACAAACAGAAATTGAACTTCCAAAGTGCTTACAAACTACTGCATTAGGCGCTAGCTATTTAGCGGGTTTAGCGTCAGGATTCTTTGCAGATAGAAAACATATTGAATCTATTCATGGTTGTAAGAAAAACTATCACCCTCAAATGGATGTAAAAGAAGTTGAGGCTCGTTATAAAGGCTGGAAAAAGGCCGTCGAAGTCACAAGAATGTTCAAATAGAATCTAACGTATATATGAAAATAAATGTAAATAGTGATACTATCACTATTTACTTTTTTTAATGCTTGTAAAAGATAAAATTTATCATTATGATGGAAATATGAAAGTCGTAATTGCTCCTAAAAAAATGCATAAATCCATCCTTCGTGCCATGCGTGAAGGCGATCCATTTTTTGATGTGAAATTAATTAGCAAGAATGAACTAGAAAAGTATTATTATTCGTCGGTAAAAAAAGAGGCCATTGCTTATCTAATGAAAAACTATGGACTTAGTTATGAAGCTAGCAAGATGTTTATTAGTTATCTTCCATATGTTCAAAAAGGAAGTAATAGTAAGCTCTTATATTTATTTAGTTTAAAGGAGGACTTAGAAAAGCATGACTTCTTTGAAAAGTATTCTTTCCCTATTAATCCTTATATAAATATAGAAGCAGATGTTATCGGCTATAACGAACACGATAGAGAATTAACTGATCTACTTACTAAACTAAACTGTAAACCAAATTATATTTATAACATTTCAAAAGATATTAAAAGAAGCTTCCTATATTTTGAAAAAGTGGAAGAAGAAGCCTACTTTGTTTTAAATTCGATTGCTAATTTGTTAAATAATGGAGTCGATATCTCCAAGATTTACATCTTCTCTAGAGACCATATTTACGATTATTATTTAAAGAAATATGCACCTACTTTTGGCTATCAGTTAAATATAGGAAGTGACGATAATTATGCATATACAGGCGCTTTTAAAGAATTCTCTGGATTATATAGTGAATGTAGAGACGTCAAAATAGCATTAGAAGAGTTAAAAACCTTGATGGGTGAAGACGAGATCTATCAAGACCTAGCTTCTTTATTAGAGGAAAACATTATTGAAGGTTTTGATTACGATGAACAATATGATTATTTCTTCAATGTTGCAAAAGAAAAGAAACTCAAAGACGATAGATATGATAAAGCGGTAGAAATTATTTCCTCTCCTTTATATATAAAGGATTCCTATATTTTTGTGATGGGTTTTACCCAAGGCAAATATCCTAGAAGTGGGAAAGATAGTGAATATTTAAACTATGAAGAAGTGCATCTGCTTGGTAGAAACAACGCTAAAGACGAGACCAAGATAGATGAACAAGAATTAATGAACTTCTTTTATTCAGAAAACGAATTCTATTTCTCATATTCAAAGAAGAGTGTCAAAGGCAATTATTTCTCTTCGCCTTTAGTAAGAAAACTAAATATGAAAGAGAAAAAAGGAGAAGTGGATCAAAACTATTATTCCAAAGAAGTTCTTTCTTATATTTATGCCGGGCTTAAAGATTTAGAGAATTTTTATAAAGAAAGAAAAGATGATTTTTATCGTATTAGAGACGTCATATCTATTGACTATAACAACTATGATAACGCCTATAAACCAAGAGCGAATGTATATAACAAAAACAGCAAATTAGTCCTATCAACCTCGCAGATTGATTTATACTACAAATGCCCATTCCATTATTACTTATCTAAAATCATAAAACTCGATGAATTTGACGAGACAAGAGCGACTAGATTAGGTAATGTTGCTCACCATATGTTCGAGCATCAAAGAGATGAAGATTTTAATTTTGATAGGGAATTTGAACAAGAAATTTCGCAATATCAATTTGAAAACGTTGAAAAACTTCTTTTGACCACAAAGTTAAAAGAGCAGATTAAGACTGCAGTAGAATCGAATAGACTTAGAGAAAAGTATTACAAAAATCCGGAGATATATAATGAGTTAGAATTAACATACAATCTCGATGACAAGACTAAGATTATTGGCAAGATTGACAACTTAGTTACTCTCGATAATAAGTATTTTATCTGTATCGATTATAAGACTGGCTCTGCCTCTAGCACCAAGTTTTCCGATGACAAATTGAAGTATGGCGTTTCTACTCAATTACCTACCTATACTTTACTTACAAGTGAGGATGAAAGATTCGAAGGATTGGAGATTATCGGTATCTATCTCAACCATGTTATCTCTAATGAACTTTCTATTCAAAAAGATGAAGATAGTTTGATTTATGACTATTTAAAACTCCATGGTAAGAGCATTAATGATTTAGATATGTTTGTCTATATCGACTCAACAATCGCGGACGGCAAATCTAGTTTTGTTGCTTCTATCAACATCAATAAATCTGGCGCCTTATCTTCTAGAGGCGGTGGTCTTGTATCTAGCGAGCAGTTTGAAGAATATAAAACTATTACTGAGCAGTTATTTAAAGACGCTGCAACAAGTATAAGAGAGAATGACTTTGAAATTAGACCTATATATTTTAATGATAATGATGAAGCATGTATGTATTGTCCTTTTAAGGACATATGCTTCCGTAAAGTCGAACAATATAAGGTTATTGTCAAAGAAGAAGAAAGCGGAGAAGAGCAATGAGATTTTCTGACGAGCAAGAAAAAGCCATAAAAGCCGAAGGTAGTAATTATCTCATTTCAGCTGGTGCTGGCAGTGGTAAGACTGCAGTTTTAACCGAGAGAATTTATCGAATCGCTAAAAGAGAAAACACTTTAGATAAATTCCTAGTTTTAACATTCACAAATTTGGCCGCTGCCGAAATGAAAACTCGCGTAAGAAATAAACTTCTAGATGACGATAGTACCATTCATCTTGCTAGTGAGGTTGATAATGCTCATATTGAGACCTTCGACTCCTTCTATTTATACCTTGCAAAGAAATATTTCTATGAATTAGGCATTTCTAAGAATCCAAATATCGTTGATTCGTCTATCCTTATCATTAAAAGAAAAATGTTTTTAGATCAAGTGTTTGAAGAGCTTTGCGATAAAAAAGACGAGGGGTTTGTTGGGTTAATCTATTCATACTGCGTTAAAAATGAATCCACAATAAAGGATTTTGTCATCCGTGTTTTGAATATGGCTGATCGTAAAGGCGATAAGTACGAATACCTAGATTACCTTAAGACTGCATTCTTTAATGAGGATATAATTTCTACCGCTATTGAATCTTTATATAAGGAATTTAAGGATAATATTAGATTCTTAGAACAAGAAGCAGCCAAGTTACAAGACATTAATGATGCAAATAATATTTTGGCTGTTCTTGAGTCATTTGATGATGCTAGCGATTATGACTCGCTATATGAAAAACTCAAATTAGCGTCGATGCCAAGAAAACCAAAGAGTGACGCTGATGATGGAGAATTTAGAGATTCATTAAAGAGCTTCTTTGATAACAAAATAAAAATCACTGCTAAAAATAATGACTATGGCACCTCAAAAGATATTGCTAACCAATATATGGAAATCAAACCATATGTTGAAGAGATTATCGATATTGCAAAAATGGTGGAAGAAAGACTAGATGCCTTTAAGCTAGATTATAATGCCTTCTCCTTTGGAGATATTTCTAGATTTGTCCTTAAATTATTAAAGAATGACGCGATTAGAGAAGAGATTAAGAACACATTTGATTACATCATGGTGGATGAATATCAGGATACAAACTCAATCCAAGATTCAGTTATCAAGGCAATCAGCAAAGATAATGTTTATATGGTGGGTGATGTTAAACAATCTATCTATCGTTTTAGAGGAGCGGACTGCCAAATCTTCCAAGAAAAATATGATGACTATAAGAAACATATAGGTGGAGAAGAAATTGATTTAAACCGTTCGTATCGTTCTAGAAAAGAAGTTGTCGATTTTGTTAATGAAGTCTTCTCTAAGTTAATGAAGAAAGAATATAACGCGATCGATTATCAAAACGGTCACCATTTTAAATTTGGCCGTGATGAATATGAAATCAATAAGCCTACATGTTCTTATAAGCCAGAAGTTTATAACTATTCGTATCAAAAAAGTAGTGAAACTCCATATATCGAAAGTGAGCTTATTGCCAAAGACATTTTGACTAAGATAAATCAAAAGTACGAGGTCTTTGTCGGGAAAAACGAAACGAGAAAGTGCTCATATAAAGACTTTGCAATTATCATTGACCGTGGTACAGACTTCAATGTTTATCGTAAAACTCTCGCTCAATATAACATTCCTTTAAAAGTCGAATCTAAAGAAACTTTATTTGGAAGCGACATCGTCTCTGTTCTTAGAAATTTAGTGAAAATGCTTTACTATTCATTAAATAGTGATTATTCAACAAACTATAAACATGCATATTTTTCTGTTGCGAGGAGTTTCTTATTTGAATATCCAGATGACAAATTGTATGATGTCCATTCTAAAGACGCCTATCTATTAGAACCTTTTGCTCAACAAATCGAGTTGATGAAGGAAAGCTTAAGATTTGCTTCTATTAAGAAAGTAATGTCTACTTTGGTCGAAAAGTTCGATATATATAGTTCTATTTCTAAAATTGCAAACTTCTACGCAAATGCACATAAGATTGAAAATCTTATTTCTATCTCTGAAACCATGGATATGTTAGGATATCGTTTAGAAGATTTTGTTAATTATTTTGATGAATTAGCGGAGCAAGATATTGATATCGAATATAAAGATAGTGACGCTCAAGAAGATTCCGTAACTTTGTTAAATATCCACGCTTCTAAAGGTTTGGAATATAACATCATCTATTATCCAGGCATCATTAAGAAATTTAATGACCAAGATCAAAAAACTAGCTACTTAATCTCTGATAAATATGGAATGGTTCTTCCTTCGACTATGGTTAAAGCTTTCTCTTCTCCTTTTATCCATCTAATTAAAGAAGAACTTAGAAGAGCGGACTTTGAAGAGAAGATACGTTTATTATATGTCGCTATTACGAGAGCAAAAGAAAAGATAATCATCCTTAATGGTAACAAAGAAAAAGGAGACGGACTTGTTAAACCAACCGATTCCACAAGCTTCAAACAGATGCTAAATGTCGCAGAAGTTTTTGATAATTATTCAGTTAATTATAAGTTCGATTACGATACTTCTATCAAGCAAGAAGAAGATAAAGTAGTGGAAAAAATCAACCTGAAAACCGTACACATCCCCGCTAAAATAGTGGAAAGACGTCGTGCAAGTAAGGAAGTTGATGAAGAAATTGACCAGTCAGTTTTAGACTTTGGTACTACCGTTCACACATTATTAGAACATATGGATCTGGAAAGTGATGATTTAAGTTATGTCAAGGATATCAAGATGAGAAGATATGTCCAAAACGTTAAAAACTCTTGGCTATTAAAAGGACTAAAGAATAGTGATGTCAGACATGAATTCCCATTCTATGATGAAACTAATGGCACAAGTGGATTCATTGATTTACTCATTTTAAGAGAAGACGAAATTGATATCGTCGACTTCAAGCTTAAAAACATCAATGATGAAGAATACGACAAGCAACTTATTACCTATAAACAATATTTAAAGACAATTACACCAAAGAAGATTAGAATGTTTCTATTATCTGCAATCACTGGTGAAATAAGGGAGGTACAAGATGAATAGTAAATTATCTAAAGAAGAGTTCTTAAGACAATCTCAATTTTTCCCTAATAGTAAAGATATTAACCTTGATTTTATGTATGATGTCTATGATTTAGCTTTCGATGGAATCATTGATCTTTTAGAAGCACAAAATCTTTCTAATACATATGTTGATTCTTTAGAAGTGCTCTCTTATATTCTGGGTGAATATGTTTATAGCACCAGTTTATTAAAGCCTGAAGACAAAGAAAAATTCTGTGCTGATGAAAATATCGTTCAATCAATGGCGAGCGTTGCGGCCGATAAATATTTATCTTTATCTATCTACAATCACCAAGAAAATAGATTTACAAATTACTATTTACCTCCAATTTCATCGATTAATCTATATGTCAATTTGATGCTCAATATCGTCACTAGATATCCAAAGAATGATCCGATGAATACTTTGATTATTGATTTATTAATCAAATCATTGTCTATTGCTCGCTCAATCATCAAATTATTATGCGATGGTTATGAAACCGAGGCATTCGCGGTTTGGAGGACTCTACACGAATGTGAATGTACCCTTATCTTATTAGATAAATATGGTGATGTCGCGATTAATAGCTATCTTAAACATATGAGATATGGAATCGCTTATAAAGGTGCTTTTGATAATAAAGAAGAAGAAAGCAAAGTCATCGAAAAAGTTAAAGAAGAGATGGCGGCGATTGGTTTGAAGAGTAAAGACATGAAAAAGTATATTGAGTATGGATGGCTTTTAAATATCCCAGGACATGATACGATTGAAAATTTCAAACTTAACTTTAGAGATGGTCTTGAGTCTTTAGCGGGTCTACATAAATACGCGGAGCTATATATGACTAGTAGTGAAATCCTTCATAGCACACCTCTACTTATTTATTCAAATAAACAGCATTTCTTTTTTCTAACCTTATTAAATCTATATGAGTCATTCTTTAGAATCGAAAAGGTGTTTGTTACCTTATTCTTTTCTCGAGTTGGTGACGCTGATAGGATTCGATACATGGAAATGAGAAAGTTATATTATTCTCAACTAGTAAATATTCATCAAAGAGAAACGATGAATTTCAAGTTATCAAATAGCAAAAAAGGATGATTAATTCATCCTTTCTTTTTTTTGTTTATAATCTAATGATTATACATCAGCGTAGCAGCTGCCACCGATGAACTCTCTTAAGATGGAGTTACATGGAACCCATTCATCAGGCATGTCGACGAAGAACTTTAACATTCTGATAAGTCTTTCGGCGACTGGATAATATGGATTTTCAACTTCAATTGCTTGTAAGAGTGGCATCGCATATTTTTTCATGACTGATAATTCTTCTGGTAAGTAGGAATTAAAGACATAGTTAGCGCCTTCTTGAGTTCCATAAATCCATTTGAATTCGCCTTTTCTAACACTAGCCCACATACTCATGGTTTCTAAAGCGGAAGCGCCTCTAAATTGATAGTCACGAACGATTCTTCTTAAAAGTCTTAAGTCAGTTAAGGAGAGAGGGTTATGGTTATCAATGTTGATTTGTGCTTGAGGAGCGATAAAGATTTTGAATTTTTGGTGTTGTGGAACTGATTCAGTCATTCTATCATTCAAAGCATGAATACCTTCAATAATGATTGGTTGATCAGTTGGAACTTTTAGTGTTCTGCCTTTAACACGTTTACCAAGTTTGAAATCAAACTTAGGTAATTCGACTTCTTCACCAGCGATTAATTCCGCCATATTCTTATTGAATAATTCGATGTCTAATGCATCAGCGGCTTCTAAATCTGGCTCACCATTTTCATCTTTTGGTGCTTGATCTCTAGTTAAGTAATAATCATCCATGGAAATACGGATTGGATCGATACCACGAGATAATAATTCAATACGTAATCTATTTGCGAATGTGGTTTTTCCGGAACTAGATGGTCCAGCAATACAGATTAAACGAATATTTTCTTTATCACTTTCAATCATGCTACCGAGTTCACAAAGTTGACGATTATGTTTTTGTTCACCTAATGTGATGACATCAATTGGTCCATCTTCTTCGATTCTCTTATTGGTGCCAACCACAGAATCAAATCTGGTAGCCACTGCCCATTGGTGTGCTCTTTTTAAAGTCTTACCAAATGTTGGTGAATCTTCAAATATTGGAATACCACCTTGTAATTCTGGACGTGGGTATTGGATGATGATACCTGGATAATAAGATTTAATCTTATATTTTGTCACATAACCTGTGGAAGGAACCATACGGTTATACATATAGTTCTTGTAACCATTACAGTCATAATAGTGACATGTTTTTTCTGGACGATACTTTAAAATATCGTTTTTATCTTCGAAGCCTTCTTCATTGAAGACTTTTCTGATTTCTTCTTTAGAAACAATTCTTCTAATAAGAGGATAATCAGCTTCAACAATTCGTTGGATTTCGGCGTCTAACTCTTTCACTAAGTGTGAATTGCTAATCACTTCAGGATTGAGAATTTGCATAAAGATAGCTCTGCTCACGTTATAAGAGAAGCGGATTCTAATTTCTGGATGGATGTTATACATCGCCATTGCCACGATGAATCTCAAACTCGCTTCATATGTTGGTTTTGCATCACGGTCTTTTACATATAATGGTGTCACAGTCGCATCGTGGTCAAGCATATATGTTAACTCTCTAACACGGTTATCGATAGAGGCACATACGATATTTTTATCAGGACCGACGATATCTAATACAGAAACAGGATTGTCGCACACTTTTTTTTCGCCATTAAAAAGAATGGTAAATGACATAGAGTCTCCTTTCATACTATGTTTATAGTCACGATAATTTTAAGAGAAAGACGAAACTTTTACAATAGAATTATTATAAAATATGCGTATAAGTGCATGCATATGCGCTAAAATGCTTGAATATTTATACAAATATTATTAAACTTATTAGCGGTTTAGGAGACTAATAAAAATATGAAAAACATGGTTTACATTCAATCAGGCGGTCCAACAAGCGTCATTAACACATCATTCTATGGTGCGTTAAAAGAAGCGATGAGACATCCTGATAAGATTGATGGTATCTATGGTTCTTTAAACGGAATTGAAGGTATGATTGATGATAAATTAATCGATATCAGAAAAGAAGACCCAGAACAAATCGAACTTCTTCTTCAAACACCAGGTAGTATCTTAGGCACCACAAGAAGAAAACTTCCAAAAGATATCAATGATCCATTATATGAAAAGGTTTTGAACACTATTAAGAAACGTGAAATCAAATACATCTTCATCAATGGTGGAAACGACTCAATGGATACATGCTCTAAAATTAGCACATTATGTCGTGAAAAAGGATTAGATGTCATCGTCGTTGGTGTTCCAAAGACAATTGATAACGACTTAGCATGTACCGATCACTCCCTTGGCTTCCCAAGTGCCGCAAAATTCATTATTAACACAATTAATGCATTAAGCATGGATGCTTGCTGCTTCAAAGTTGGTAAAGTTCACATATGTGAAATCATGGGTAGAAATGCTGGTTGGTTAACTGCTTGTGCTGATTTACTTCCAGAAGAAACAAGACCTCACTTATTCTACATCCCAGAAGTTCCATTCGATGTTGAAAAGTTCTTAGTGGATGTTGAAAGAGTTTATAAAGAAAAAGGCTATGTCATGGTTTGCATCTCCGAAGGTATTGACTTCGAAAGAGCAAATAAGAACAGCCGTGTCGACGGTTTCGGCCATAGACAACTCGGTGGCGCTGCTGCTGGTTTATGTGAAATCGTCGAAAGAAGACTCGACTTACCAACTAGAGGAGTGGAATTCTCCTTAACACAAAGAGCATGTCCACTTGCTATTTCTAAAGTTGATAGAGAAGAAGCAATCAAGACTGGTGAAATCGCAGTGCAAGCTGCCCTTAGAGGAGAAACCGGTAAGATGGTTATCTTCAAGAGAGTAAGCCAAAATCCATATAAGATTGAATATGAATTAGCGGATGTCTCTCTCGTTGCTAATGCAGAAAGCAAGATTAAGCCAGAAATGATCGTCGATGCAACTCGTATGAGTGATTCATTCAGAGAATACATCGCACCACTCATTGAAGGTGAAGTTCAATTAGTGACAAAACATGGTATTGCCACAATGGCAAACTTCAAAAAAGTAATGGTTAGATAAGAAAAATGAAGAAATGGTTAGATAAATACTCAAGTACCACAAAAATTGCGATGCTTATGTACGCGCTTGGGGTCTTAGTATTTGTCCTCCTAACTCCATTTTTTTTCTTTAATTTAATGGATATCCCTCTTGGCGCACTTCTAGGAGGAACTATTACTGGCTCCCTTTATCTACTTTCTAGTGCTGCTGAAAAGTCAGATGAGAAAAAGGGAAACGCTACTTTAACCATCATCGTTCAAAGCGCAAGATTCTTTGTTATTGCGGGTGTGATGGTGTTAATTAGTTTTATGTATTTTAGATGGGACATGAAGATATTCAACCCATTTAGTTATATTGCACTTTACACGGCCTCTGTCGTGATAAATGTCATTATTATGCTTATTGAAAGGAATAAATAGTAGGAATGATTTTAGCCGACGACTTTGACATAGTCGCTCAATTTCTCGACACATCATCCGGATTAAGTGGGGAAACAATTTCCTCATTAATCATCATGGGCATTATTGCTCTACTTTCCTTTTATATTGCTATTCGCGCTAGATTTGCTGATCCACTTAAAAAGCCAAAAGGAATTCTTTTAATCGCTGAAATAGGCGTAACATTCTTTGATCATTTAGTGGAAGATATGATGGGCAAAAGATATAAGGGCTTTGGTGGCTTTATTATGGCCATCGCCTGTTATTTATTTATTGCCTTTATTTGGGGTTTAACTGGGCTACCTTCTCCAGTTACCAATCTAGCCACCCCATTATCATTAGGCTTAATTACATTCGTATTAATTCACGCGAATTCAATTAGGTTTACAAAATGGAAATATTTCAAACGTTATGTTGAACCATTCCCGGTGTTTTTACCAATCAACCTCATCTCTATGTGGGCGCCTTTATTATCACTCACGATGCGTATGTTTGGTAATGCACTCGCAGGATGGACTTTAATGACAATGCTTTATCAAGCATTAGGTGGCATCGGTGATTCGATTATTAACTTTATAGTTAATGGTATCTCTCAATCATTTAATGTCGGTGGACTTATCTCTCCAATCGCCACCCCAATTTTACACGCTTATTTTGATCTATTCTCTGGTCTCATTCAGACTGTTGTCTTCTTATTCTTAACAATGATTTTCATTGCTGTAGAAGGACCAGAGGAAGAAGAAACTACAACAGAACTTTCAAGGGAAGGAGGAAAATAATATGTCAAATGCTCTCGCAGCCGCAATTGCAATTCTAGGTGTTATGCCATCCGCTTTAGGCGAAGGCTTAGTTTGTGCAAAAGCACTCGAAGGAATGGCTAGAAATCCAGAAATGGCCGGTAAGTTACGTACCAACATGATTTTGGCCTGTGCACTTGTTGAAACAACCGCTATTTATTCATTACTTGTTTCTATTCTTTTAATGTTCGTCATCAAATAAGGAGGAGTTAGATGAAAAAGAGAAAATTAGTTTTCTTGCTACCATTAGTAATCATGCTTACTGGTTGTAATATCAATATCAGTAGCGATGATTTTACTAGTAAACTCATCCCTAATTGGCCAAGTTTTGTGGCTCAGTTAGGTGCTTTACTCGTCCTTATTTTTGTGGTGATATTCTTTGCCTACAAACCTGTTAAGAAAATCTTAAATAAGAGACAGGATTATATCGAACAAAACATTAAAGATGCCGAGCAAGCTAAAGCTACTTGGCAAGAAAATGAAACTAAATCACAAGCTACTGTCCTTGCTAGTAAAAAGGAGGCGGCTGGTATCGTTGCCGATGCAAAATTAGAAGCCGAAAAAGAAAAAGCTAAAATTCTTGATGACGCTGCTAAAGAAGTCGAAAAGATGAAACAAGATGCAGAAAACGATATCGCTAGAATGGAAGAGGAAGCGCAAGAAGCCATCAGAAAAGAAATGGTGGATATCGCTTTAGATGCTTCTAAAGAACTGCTTGGAAGAGAAGTCAATTCTAGCGACAATAGCCGTTTGATTGAAGAATTCATTGAGGAAGTTAAGAAAGAAGATTAGTCTATGCACGAACTCGCTTCACGTTACGCTCAAGCTCTTTATTCTTTAAAGAGGGATTCTAAAAAGGTTGAAGAAACCCAAATTGAAGTTAAAGAAATCATGAAGATTATCAAAGATAATCCTGATTTTCTAACGCTTTTAGATACCCCACATTTATCTAAAGAAGAAAGAATTGCAATCGTAGATAAAGTCTTTGCTTCTATCGATGAAGATATTAAAAATCTAATCAAAATTGTAATTGAAAATGGCCGAGCCTTATATCTATTACAAATCTTTGAAGATTTTAATTCTTTAGCAAACGAATACCGTGGAGTGAAAGAAGGCTTAGTTTATAGCGCTATGCCAATCAGTGACAAAGAACTTTCTAATATCACTAAAACCATTAGTGAGATAGAGAAATGTCCTGTCGAATTAAAAGTTATAGTTGATTCCACTTTAATTGGTGGTATCAAAGTGGTCATAAATGACCACATCTATGATGGATCAATAAAACATCATATTGAAGAAATGAAAAATACCTTGTTAAAGAAGGAGGGCGATTAGTTATGAAAATTAACTCAAAAGAAATCAGTTCATTAATCAAAGAACAAATTAAGAACTATTCCCGTAATATCGATAGCAGTGACGTTGGCACTGTCATCAGTGTTGGTGATGGAATTGCTCTTGTTTATGGACTAAGCGAAGCTATGCTTGGTGAATTATTACTTTTCCCAAACGATATCTATGGCTTAGTGATGAACTTAGAAACTGACCATGTAGGTGCTGTTTTACTTGGTGATGATACTTTGATTAAAGAAGGCGATGAGGTTAAAAGAACTAGACGCGTTATGGAAGTCCCAGTCGGTGACAATATGCTTGGTAGAGTGGTGAACGCTCTTGGCCAACCAATTGATGGAATGGGACCAATTGAGACTAGCAAAACTAGACCAATTGAAGTAATCGCTCCGGGTGTTATTACTCGTAAGAGTGTTGATACTCCTTTAGAAACTGGTATTACAATGATTGATGCTATTACACCAATCGGAAGAGGTCAAAGAGAGCTCATTATCGGTGATAGACAAACCGGTAAAACCGCAATCGCAATTGACACAATTATTAACCAAAAGGGCAAGGATGTGCTTTGTATTTACGTGGCAATTGGCCAAAAGAACTCAACTGTTGCCCAAATCGTTGACCGTTTAAAAGCCTTTGATGCGATGGAATATACTTTAGTAGTTTCTGCTACTGCAAGTGAACCGGCTCCAATGCTATATGTCGCTCCTTATGCCGGATGCGCAATCGCTGAAGAATGGATGTTCCAAGGTAAAGATGTCCTTATCGTTTATGATGACTTAAGTAAGCATGCGGTCAGCTATCGTACCTTATCATTATTACTAAAAAGAAGCCCTGGAAGAGAAGCTTATCCAGGTGATGTCTTCTATCTACATAGTAGGTTATTAGAAAGAGCGTGTAAGCTCAATAAGAAATATGGTGGTGGTTCCATTACCGCTTTACCAATTGTTGAAACTCAATCTGGTGATATCTCCGCTTATATTCCTACTAACGTTATTTCCATTACTGATGGTCAAATTTTCTTAGTGACCGATTTATTTAACGCTGGCCAAAGACCAGCAATTGATGCCGGATTATCTGTCTCCCGTGTTGGTGGAGCAGCCCAGACCAAAGCCATGAAACAAGTAGCGAGAAGTTTAAAGATTGATCTTGCTAGTTTTGAAGAAATGAAATCATTCTCCCAATTCGGAAGTGATTTAGATGCTTCTACTGTCTCAATTCTTAGACACGGTGAAGCCTTATTACAAGTTTTAAAACAAAAACAATATGAACCATATCCATTAAATAAAGAAATCTTCTATCTCTATATGGCTAAAAATAAACATCTAGATGATATTAATGTCCATAAAGTTGGTGATTTCTTAGCAAAAGCTTATGAATATATGGTCAATAAACACAATAACATCTTGGAAGATATCCAAGAAAAGAAAGAGATTACTGATGAAAATCTCAATCGTTTAAATGATGCGATTAATGAAATTAATTCCATCTATAAAGAAGAATATAAATAGAAAGTTGAACTATGTCTCAAGCAGTAACGAAAATTAAATCTAGAATTAAATCGGTTTCCAGTGCTTATAAAGTGACAAGCGCTATGAAGCTTGTTTCGACTGTTAAATTAAAACAGTGGAGAAATAAGATGGTGGCCTTTAAAGATTATGTCAAAGAAGTAGATGAAATCGTTGATTTACTTTTACGTTATTCAGAAAACATCAGTTCACCTTTCATGAACATAAATAACAAAACCAATAAAAAACTTTATCTAGTGGTGTCATCCACCCTCGGGTTATGTGGCTCCTATAATAACAACATCTTCAAAATTGGTGATAAAGTCATCGCTAGTGAAGATGAGGCTATCATTTTAGGAGGCAAGGGTTTAGCCCACTATAAAAACGGCAAGTTCAAAGTCTTAGAAGGATTTGAAAATTATGTCTCAATCGATAGCAAATCCGCAATCGATAGAATCACCGATTATATTCTTAATGAATATAAAAATGAGACATATCAGGAAGTTCATATCATTTATTCCGAATATAAGAACTCTCTTGTTTTCCTTGCTAAAGACTTTAGACTCCTTCCTCTTACTCTCGAAGAAAAAGAAGGAAATGGAGTGCCGCCACTTATGGAACCAAGCGCTGGCGAACTTGTTAATTCCATTATTCCATTCTATTTACGCACAGTCATCTATTCCAAACTTCTCGAAAGTGAAGTATGTGAACAAGGGGCAAGAAGTAATGCAATGGAAAACGCCACAAACAATGCAAAAGACTTATTAGACGAATTACATATTGAATTCAATAAAGCTAGACAGACTTCAATCACGCAAGAAATTACTGAGATTGTTGCCGCTAGCAAAGCAGTATAAGGAGGATCAAACTCATGAAAGAAAAGAACGTAGTGAAAGGAAGAATTGTCCAAGCTGTTGGGCCAATCGTTGATGTCGAATTTAAAAACGAACATCTCCCAGAACTTTTAACTGCTCTTAAAGTTGATCTTGGTGAAGGTAAAACCTTAACCATTGAAGTCGCTCAACATATCGGTGACGATGTTGTGAGAGCGGTTTCCATGGGACCAACCGAAGGTTTAAAAAGAGGAATGGAAGTTATTTCCACTCAAAAACCTATCGAAGTGCCAGTTGGTAGACCAACTTTAGGAAGAATGTTTAATGTTTTAGGCGAACCAATTGATGGACTTGAACTTGGTGAAGATTTAGCAAATGCTAAAAAGATGTCTATTCACCGTAATCCTCCTAAATTTAAAGACCAATCCGTGAAAAAAGAAATCTTTGAAACTGGTATCAAAGTTATCGATTTACTTTGCCCATATGTCAGAGGTGGTAAGATTGGTTTATTCGGTGGCGCTGGAGTTGGCAAAACCGTCTTAATTCAAGAATTAATGAATAACATCGCTAACGAAAAAGGTGGTATTTCCGTTTTCGCTGGTGTTGGTGAAAGAAGTAGAGAAGGTAATGACCTCTACTATGAAATGAAAGAAAGTGGAGTTTTATCTAAAACTGCTCTAATTTTTGGTCAAATGAATGAACCACCGGGAGCTCGTATGAGAGTCGGTCTTTCTGGCTTAACTATGGCGGAATATTTCCGTGATTATGAACATACCGATGTCTTATTATTCATCGACAATATCTTTAGATTTACCCAAGCCGGTAGTGAAGTTTCCGCTCTTTTAGGCCGTATGCCTTCTGCGGTTGGTTATCAACCAACCCTTGCTACCGAAATGGGACAATTACAAGAAAGAATTACTTCCACAAAAGATGGCTCTATTACTTCTGTTCAAGCCATTTATGTTCCTGCTGATGACTTAACTGACCCTGCTCCTGCCACTGCCTTCTCACACTTAGATGCAAAGACAGTTCTAGATAGAGGTACAGCAGCGTTAGGTATTTATCCTGCTGTTGATCCACTTAGTAGTACTTCTACCGCTTTAGAGCCTGGTATTGTCGGTGAAGAACATTATCAAGTTGCTAGAGGAGTTATTGAAATCCTTGAAAGATATAAAGAATTAAGTGATATCATCGCTATTCTTGGTATGGATGAATTATCTGATGAAGATAAGAAAGTTGTGGAAAGAGCGAGAAGAATTAGAAATTTCTTGTCTCAGCCATTCCACGTTGCCGCTCATTTTAATGGCTTCCCTGGCATCTATGTCAAAGTCGAAGATACAGTGAGGAGTTTTAAAGCTATCCTTAATGGAGAAGCTGATGACTTACCAGAAAATGCCTTCTTATATGTCGGCACGATTGAAGAAGCAAGAAAGAAAGCTGAGTCTAACCAATAATGGATAAGAGTTTTAAAGTTTTAATTTCTACTCCATATGGGAAATATCTAGAAACCCAAGCTGAATATTTAAGTGTCACCACTGGCATGGGCGTTTTAGGTATACTCGCTAATCACACACCTTTAATCACTAATCTTGAGATATGTGAACTAGAAATCAAGAGTGGAAAAGAAACTTTGAATTACGCGATTTCTGGTGGATTAATGAATATTAAACCTAATAACGAAGTCGTCTTACTCGTTAACACGATTGAAAGAGGCGATGAGATTGACCTTGATAGGGCAATGAAGTCTAAAGAACGTGCTGAAAAACGTCTAAATGAAGATAATGTGGATGCGGCTAGAGCGAGAGCATCTTTAGCAAGAGCGTTAGTCCGTATTGCTGTTTCCAATAAAATCAAATTATAATTATATTATAGAACCACGGAGGAATAGATATGCATTCATGGCATGACGTAAAAGCGTCTAGGATTAGTCCAGACCACTTTTTAGCACTTATTGAAATTTCAAAAGGTAGTAAAAACAAATACGAACTCGATAAAGAAACCGGCCACTTAATTTTGGACCGTGTCTTATTTACTTCGACACACTACCCACAAAACTATGGTTTTATTCCAAGAACCTACGCAAGAGACTTTGACCCTCTTGATGTTTTAGTGCTTTGCAGTGAATCCATCATTCCAATGAGCTTTGTCGATTGTAAACCAATCGGTGTCCTCATTATGAAAGATAATGGTCTTTTCGATGAAAAGATTATCGCCGTTCCTTTAAAGGATCCATTCTATTCTAATATCAATGATTTAAGTGAAATTCCTCCTCATATTATGGAAGAAATTAAACATTTCTTTACCGTATATAAGACTCTAGAAGGCAAAGATACCGCGGTTGGAGAAATGTATGGTAGAGAAGAAGCAATGAAAGTTATTGCGGATTGTATTGCTGCTTATAAGCAAGATATCGAACCTAAATATTTAGCGGAGAGAAAAGCGAAAGGATTCTAATGATTCATATCGTTTTATATCGACCTGAAAAACCTCAAAATACCGGAAATATCATGAGAACGTGCGTTGCTATCAACGCCGTTTTAGATATTATCGGACCTTTAACATTTTCGATTGATTCCAAAGACCTCAAAAGAGTGGGAATGGATTATATCGATAATTTAAGATATAACTACTATGAAGATTATGATGCTTTTCTAAAAGCATATCCCAATCAAGAAGTCTTTTATGTGACTAGATATTCTAATAAGGTCTATTCCAGTTTTGATTTTAAAGATGTGACCAAAGATGTCTTTTTGATGTTTGGTAGAGAATCTACTGGCATCCCTCACGATATTTTAAGAAGTCATCCTGATCATTTATTAAGATTACCAATGGTACCAAACGCAAGAAGTTTAAATCTATCTAACTGTGTCGCCATTGTGGCTTATGAAGTTTTAAGGCAACAAAACTTCTATAATTTATCGACACATGAAGCGATTAAAGGTGAAGACTTTTTAATAGAAGAAAGTAAGAAAAATGGGTGAGGCATATAAAAAATATATAGAGAAAGAAAAACTTTCTCGTGATTTCTCTAGAGAGATTGCTAATGTTGTCAATCGTTATTTTGATTCGTTTTTAGAAAAGGCAAAAGAAAATGTGACGCCAATCGATGAATCTAGAGAAAGAGCTAAAGCTCAATATTTTAAGCAAGCCATGATTCATGAAAAAAATAAAGAATATGAAAAAGCATTAGAGTTCTTCCTATTTGCGGTGGAACTTGGACATGGAGAAGCGTGTTATAAAGCTGGTATATATTATTTAAATGGTTTAGGAACTCCGATCAATCACGATAAGGCTTTTACGATGTTTGAACTTGGTATGAGAAATTATTATTTTCCTGCTAATGCAAAACTAGCAGAATGTTATCTATATGGATATGGAACTAGAATCGATGTCAATAAAGCGATTGATGTTTTAGAGATGGGTACTTTTTTAGATGATGAAGACTGCATCAATCTATTAGCGGACTTATATGAAAAAGGCGAGTATATCGAGAAGGATTATGAACTCGCCGATTATTTAAGAAGTAAGATTATCCCAGAAGGGGAAGCTTAGTTAGTAAATCTCTTTTGAGATAGAAGTAGTTCATATGTTGAACTTCTAACTTCTCTAAGAGTGATTAACTTATAACTTAGCATATTAGTTTGGCCAGGAGTTTGGCCCTTTTTTATTTCTCTAACTGGAGCGTATTTGATATCTCCTTCTTTTTGATTAGAAAGAATTAAACAAATCTCGCTAGCGGTTAACATTTCTTCATTTGTAGGATGATTATTGAAGATGATAACGTGACTACCTGAATAGTGGTCAATATGTAAAAACAGGTGGTCTCTGTCGGCTTTTTTGAATGTTAAATAGTCGTTTTGAATTGCGTTTTTACCAAAAGCGATGATGGTGTTTCCTTCTTTGATATAGAAAGGTAAACGTGGATCAACTTTACTCTTTTTTGGTTTTTGATTATGTCTTAGCATGTATTTGTTATGAAGCTCTAAAAGCTCATTTTCATCTAGATAATCAAAAGTATTTATGATGTTAGTGATTTCTTCTATTTCATCATTAGCTTTTTTGATTTCTATATCATCATGCTCAATCGTTCTTTTAGCTTTTTTATAACGATTAAAAATCTTAGTGGCGTTCTTTTCTGGAGATAGATTTTCATCATATAGGTCAGATATGTTTTGTTTTACATATTTTTCTAACTCATCTTTATCATATAAATAGGCATAAATCATCTCACCATACTCTTTATAGATAAGCTTATCTTCTGCATCTTTCTTTTCTTTATTTAAGACGTCAATCTTTTTAAGGAGCGATTTCCTTTTGGTGATGAGATAAGTATATAAAGGTTTTTGATTTTCCTTTTTTCTTTTACTAGTCGCCTCTAATAGATATTGATGAGCGAACTTTTTATATTCTTCTAAAGAAGGAGATTCTTTTTCGGCAAAGTTACTATGTCTTTCTAATGGAATATATTTCATACCCCTAACGATTGGATGATTATGTGTTAAATCAGTGTAGTGATAGGCATATAAAATCTTGTCATCTTTATCCAAAATGATGAGGTTGCTCTTGGTGGGAATAAGTTCAACCACTAAAGACATATCTTCTTTTTCAAAAAAGTCGTTTGTCTTTTGGAGAGTGAATCTCACTACTCGGTCATCATTAATAATGGAAATATCAGTAATGTATGTTCCTTTTAAATTCTTTCTAAGATTATCGCTTAATCCGCCCATCGTGGTGGCACTAGAAAATTCTTTTCCAATTAAAGAAATAATCGGATTTTGATGATTCAGGGAAATCAATAGTTTTTCCTTCACATAAAAAGAGAATTGGAAAAGAATGTCACTAGAATTGATGATAGAAACATGAGCGAAATGATTGCCTTCAATCTTATCTTGTAATTCTTCAACCACCTTTTTAAGAAGCGAAAGAGTTAATTTGATATTTTCCATATCAATTAGTCTATCACGAGTTAGAGTAACCTTCTATCTAGGAATTGCTAATTTTAAATAAATACTGATGGATACAAGGAAAAATTGATATATCTATATTTTGTATAATTAAAAATTAATTTTTATTGTTTGACAAAAAAGTCTATTTCTATATAATAGACGCAAATGAAAAAGGGATTGCTTATTATTTTCTCTGGACCATCTGGAGTAGGAAAAGGAACTGTCAGAAAGTACATAATGGATAATTATGACCTCCAGCTCACCTACTCAATTTCAATGACCACTCGTCTTCCTAGAGATAAGGAAGTAGATGGAGTGGATTACTACTTTGTTAGCAAAGAAGAATTCCAAAAGAATATTGAAGAAGGCAATTTCTTAGAGTATCAAGAATTCGTTGGTAATTACTATGGTACCCCTAAGAGCAAGGTTGAAGAACTTAGAAATAAGGGCAAGAATGTCTTCCTTGAAATTGAAGTTAAAGGGGCCACAGAAGTAATGAGTAAGGTCAACGATGACCGTGTAATATCTTTCTTCTTAATGCCACCAAGCATCGATGCTTTGGAACAAAGAATTAGAAGAAGAAAGACTGAAGATGAATCAGTCATTCAAGAAAGACTACAAAAAGGCGAAAGCGAAATGAGCTGCGCTTCTAACTACGATCACGTGATTCTTAACGATGATGTAGCTAGAGCAAGCCAAGAAATTGTTGATTTAATCAAAAAGAAGATTAGAAGCTAATCAAAATATAGTAGAATAGACGATAAGATGATAATTGTTGAAGTATTAATCGAAAAAGCCAATTATTCACTCGATCGTCCTTTTTATTACCTTTATGAAGGTGATAAGAAAATAGAGAAAGGATATCGAGTATTATTAGAATTCAACCATCAAGAGCTGGTTGGATATGTTTTAAAAGTTGAGAAAACTAATAAATCAAAAGAAGCATTAGAAGAAGAATTAGGATTTAACCTATTTTATATTAATGATGTCATCGATAACGCACCTTTATTAAACGACGATTTATTCGCTTTAGCAGATCAAGTTGCGGATTATTATATCGCTCCGAAAATCGCAGTTTTGCAATCGATGCTGCCTCCAAGTTTATCACCTAGAAAAAGTTCCCTAAAAGCACCGAAAATTGCTTATGACCAATATGTAAAAGTTAAATATTTTGATACGACTGATTTAACCGCTAAACAGATTGAACTTTTGACTTTGATTAAAGATAATGAGCCAGTTCTTAAAAGCGAAATCAAACAAGTATCGATTTTAAATAAACTTCTTGAACACGATTTAGTGGAAATAGTTAAAGTTGAAAAAAGAAGACTAAATCTTCCTGATATTGAAGAAGAAAAAGAAGTTATTTTATCAACAGAACAAAATCAAGTTATATATGAATTTAATAATAGCAATGACTCTGTTTATCTACTTGAAGGGGTAACTGGAAGTGGAAAAAGTGAAGTCTATTTAACTTTATCTAAACAGATGCTTGCCAGAGGAAAATCTGTCCTTATGTTGGTACCAGAAATATCATTAACACCTATGGCAACCCGACATTTCCTGGCTAGATTTAAAGAAAACGTCGCAATCCTTCATAGCGAACTTACCCCTGCTGAGAAATATGACGAATATCGAAAAATCGCTAGAGGAGAAGCAAAAATAGTGGTGGGTGCTAGAAGCGCAATATTCGCTCCACTTAGCAATATTGGCCTCATCATTTTAGATGAAGAACATGTCGAAAGTTATAAGCAAGATGTCTCACCTTTCTATCACGCTAGAGAAGTAGCGATTATGAGAAGTAAGATGCATAATGCAAAAGTATTATTAGGTAGTGCTACTCCATCATTAGAAAGCCGTGCAAGAGCAGGTAAAGGCGTTTATCACTTATTAACTTTAACTAAGAGAATAAATGAACAACCTCTTCCAAAAACCACGATTATCAATATGGGTGATTATCGCAATATTGATCGTGATAGTTACATGTTCTCTTTAAAACTTAGAGATAGACTTAAAAATGTTTTAGATAACCATAATCAGGCTATCTTGTTAATCAATAGAAGAGGGTTTGCTACTACATGTAGCTGTAGACATTGCGGACATATTTTTAAGTGTCCAACTTGTGGCATACCTCTAACCTACCATAAGAAAGAAAATCTATTAAAATGTCATCATTGCGACTATATGGAAGTGGCTAGCGAAACCTGTCCTGAATGCGGCAGCAAATATATTATGCGTTCTGGATTTGGCACCGAAAGAATTGAAGAAGAAATCCATAAATTATATCCAGAAGCAAGAACACTTAGATTAGATAGTGATTCTGCTAAAATTAGAACCAAGATTCCGAAAGTTATCGAAGCCTTTAGAAACAAAGAAGCTGATATTTTAATCGGCACCCAAATGATTGCTAAGGGACATGATTTCCCTGATGTCACTTTAGTTGGTATTGTTTTAGCGGATATCGGCTTATCAATGCCAAGTTATCGAAGTAGCGAAAGAGCGTTTCAACTTATCACCCAAGCAGTCGGAAGAAGTGGAAGAAGTGATAAAGTGGGTGAAGCAATTATTCAAACCTACATGCCTGACCACTACGCAATCACAATGGCAGCTAGACAAGACTATGAACTTTTCTATAAGAAAGAGATGTCGATGAGAAAGTTACAAGCTTTTCCACCATATACATTTTTAGCAAGTGTTTCGATAAGTGGCAAAAATGAAGATGTGGTTATCGATACGACACTTAGATTAGCGGATCAACTAAATAATGAGTTTAAAGATAAAGGAATTATCTTAGGACCAACCACCCCATATATCTCTTTTGAGCAAGATAAACATATTAGAGTTATATTAATAAAATATAAAGACCAAGAATTAGCGAGAATTATACTAGCAAAATTAATCAAATCCCTTATAAATAAGAGTCAAATTTCAGTTGCAGTTAATATTGACCCCTACAATTTCTAAAGAATTTGTAGTATAGTTATCTTCAATCGAGGTATTAAAGATGATTAATATTTTTGTTTATGGTTTAGACCAATTCGTTGTCGGAGATTTATCAGAAAGACTAACACCTATTTTGGCTAAAGCATTTGAAGCTGATGAAGATGAAATTAATTTCATTGCTCCAAATGATTTTGTTTTCCATAACGGTGTTGAACAAACTTCTTGGCGAGTAATCGTGGAAGTCCGTTTACCAGCGGAATTCGACATTGTCGAACACGAAGTAAAAGAAGTTTTGCTTCACTATATCAGCCAAGTCTCTGTCCATGTCGAAGTCACTTTCATTTATTATGAAAGAAGAAACCATTACGTCAAAATTAACAAAGACTATCCTTTATATCTCGAAGAAAAAGAAGGTCATCTTAACGAAGAAGAGTATGAAGAAGAATACGATGAAACTGATGAAGAAGGACCTTCAGAAGGAGAAGGGGAAGACGAGATTTATACTGAAGACATTTTTAAAGGTAGACTCTAATATCCCTATTTACAACATATGAAAGAACTAGAAGTTTCCAAAAACATTTTAGAAAAAATCATTCTTAAAGACGTACCTTTTGCCTTAGCAATTAGAAACGGATTAAAAAAAGGCAATCTAGATGGCACAGCAAGAAGTAATATCACCGCGTTATTAGGTTGCGAATTACGTCATCACTTTCTATTAAATAATTTAATCGAAAGATATTTTGATAATCCTAGCTTTGAAGATACTGTCTATTTAAGATTTTTAGTAACTAACAAACTATTTTTGCATCGCTATAAAAATGAAGAACTTTACGCTTTAGCGATCCAAACTTTAGATAAAGAAAAAGTTGATATGCTCATGCAATTTGTCTCATCCACAAATGAGATTATTCCTAGTGATCTTGATAAAGCTTCTCCAGAATATTTATCGATGAGATTTAATACACCTGCCTGGGTCATTAAGATGTGGCAAAAGCAATACGGCAAAGGTTTGACATTTAAAATTTTAAAATGTAACTACCATCAATCCACCCCATCTGTGAGAGTAAATGAGCGTGTTATCAAGGCGGAAGATATTTTAAGTAAATATCCTGACTTCGCTAATTCGCCGGTGGAGAACATCTTGATTTATCAAGGTAGGGGAACTCCTAAACACTTAGATGAATTCAAACAAAACAAAATCTTCTTTATGAAGATGGCTACTAAATATGTGATTGATAAGTTAGAGATTGAACCAATCAAAAGAATTGCTATTTATAGTGATGTCCCAAACAATATCTATTTAGATATGGTGGCAAGATTTGGTGAAAAGGTAGCGTTAGATTTAGTAATCAACCACACTCAATCATTCTTTGAATGCCAAAAAGTGGTGGAAGAATCAAAATATAACAATATCGGTGTCTATAACGCTTCTTATTCAAGCCTTATCACTTGTATCTCACACCGTGTTGGCACCATGATTTGTTTACCAAGAAACTCAATGTTTGATCTTTTAAGGAGTACACCTGACTACTTTATTAGAATCAAACAAGAAAAACTTGATGAAATTATTGCTGAAGAAGCAGGAACACTAGATAATGCAGCTCAATTAGTGGAATTAGACGGAACTCTTGTTTATATGGTTCCAACTATTTCTAAAAAAGAATCTTCAACTTTAATTGGAAACTTCTTATATAAACATCCAGAATTTGAACTTATAGAAGAAAAACAATTCTTCCCATTTGAAGCATTTGATTCATGCTTATATTACGCAATTTTAAGAAGAAAAGGTGAAAGCCGTGATTAATCTCTATGGAATGGAGATGAAAAAGCTCCAATCTTTAATGGTGGAAAGAGGGCAAAAACCTTTTCGCGCTGTTCAGCTTTATACCTGGATATATGAAAAAAGAGCGACATCTTTTGATGAGATGAGCGATATTTCATTACGCTTTAGAGAAGAACTTAAACAAGACTTTTGTCTTGAAATCCCAAAAATCCACACCAAACAAGTGTCTAATGATGGCACGATTAAGTTACTTTTAGAACTTAAAGATGGCTATAAAGTAGAAACAGTGTTGATGAGATATAACTATGGCAACGCTGTCTGCGTTTCTAGCCAAGTTGGTTGTAATATGGGCTGTTCATTCTGCTCTAGTGGTATTTTAGGAAAACAAAGAAACCTCGAACCAGAAGAAATGGTGGGACAAATCTTAGTTATCAATAACCTTCTAAAAGAAGAAGGCAAAGGCGAAAGAGTGTCTCATATCGTCGTGATGGGAACTGGTGAACCTTTTGATAACTATGATAATGTCATGGATTTTATCCGTATTGTTAATAATCAAAAAGGATTAGCAATTGGGGCTAGACATATCACTGTTTCAACTTGTGGACTTCCAGATAAAATTAGGAAATATTCTTTAGAAGGATTACAAACAAATTTAGCGATTTCTTTACACGCTCCTAATAACGAATTAAGAAATAAACTAATGAAGATAAATAAGGCTCATCCACTTGAAGAAGTGATGGAAGCCATTAGAGAATATGAAAGTAACGCGGGTAGAAGAGTAACTTATGAGTACCTTCTTTTAGAAGGTATAAATGACACAAAAGAATGTGCAATGGAGCTCATTAATTTAATAAAAGGGACATTTGGATATGTTAATTTAATCCCTTATAATGAGACAAATAAAAATGACTATAAAAGAAGTAGTGGCAACCGTGTCCACGCTTTCTTAGATATACTTATGAAAAATGGTGTCAAAGCGACAATCAGAAAAGAATTTGGTAGTGACATCGACGCCGCATGTGGCCAATTAAAGGCCAAGGTAGGAGACTGATATGGGAGACTTTATTTCCGGTAATTTTCATACCTTAACAAATATAGGAAAAGTAAGAGCGGTCAACGAAGATTTTGCTGACGCGAGATTAAACGCTTTTGGACACCTCATTTTAATCGTTGCCGATGGCATGGGTGGACAAAACTGTGGTGACTTTGCTAGCCGCACAATCGGTATGGGTTTAGTTCAAGAATTTTTGGACTATGAAAAACCTTTTACCAGTTCAAAACAAGTAGAAAAATGGCTTTATAAAGCCATCAATAAATATAACCGCATTATTTATAAAAAAGCTCACGATGATAAAAGATTCGCTGGATCAGGCACAACTTTAACATGTGCAGTTATTTTTGGCGGAAACCTCGTAGTGGGCCAAGTTGGTGACTCAAGACTTTATAAAATAAACGAAAATAATCAACTTGAACAAGTGACCGTTGATCAAACTTATGTGCAACATTTAGTGGCTACTAAAAAGATAACTGCTAGCCAAGCATCAACTCATCCAGAAAGACATAAACTCACTAATGCAATCGGTGTGAAATTTAACGCTTTAGTGGATATTCAAGAATATCCTTATCACGGAGAAAAGATTTTACTTTGTAGTGATGGACTTTATAACAACGTCCCATTCTATGACATGCAGTCTATTTTAAAAAGTAAAGAATCAGTGGAAAGAAAATGTGTCCAATTCATTACCTTTGGTAACGCAAATGGCGGCAGTGACAATATGGCAGTGGTGATTTGGGAGGCCAATAATTAATGATTCTTCCTCTTCACACTTTGATATATAACCGTTATATCCCCACTAGATATATCGCTAGTGGTGGTATGGCTGAAATATATGAAGCCAATGATACTTATAGCCATAAACCAGTGGCGATTAAGGTGATTAAAGAAGAATATAAAGACGACTTATTTGAACTAGATAGATTTAAAAATGAGGCGAGATATGTCTCGATGTTTTCTCATCCTCATATCATCAACATTTTTAATGTTGGGAAGTATAATGATAACTTCTTTATCGTCTACGAACTTTTATCTGGAAAAACTCTAAAAGAGTGTTTAGATGAAAGAGGTCATTTATCGGTGGAAGAAGCCATCAACTTCATGCTTCAAATCCTAGATGCGACTAAACACATCCATGAAAGAGGAGTGGTTCATAACGATTTAAAACCTGATAACATGTTTCTATTTTATGATGGGAATATTAAGTTATTAGATTTTGGGATTGCCACTCATATCGGAGAAAGAGATTTAGAAAAGGCTAATGCTTCAATTTTATATGCTTCTCCAGAAGTATTAAGAAATAAAGATTATTCGGTTAAATCTGACCTTTATTCTTTAGGGATAATTCTTTATGAATTATTATCAGGAAGAACCCCTTATATGAAAGATAATACTGAAGAAGAAATAAAAGCCCACATCTACGAAGAAGTGCCATCATTAAATAAATATATCCATCTTAAAAATGGCAAAGATTTTGACTATATCATCAAAAAATGTACTAACCATGACTTAACAAAAAGATATAGAAATGATCAAGAGATGATTAATGATTTAAAAAAGATAAAAGAGGGTGAACCACTTAAAAAGAAATCGATATTCGAAAGGCTATTTGAAAAATAATATGGAAGGTATTATTGTCGCGATTCAATATGGAGTATATTCAGTAGAATGTGATGGAGTGATTTATCAAACTTCACCACGTGGTGTTTTCCGTAAACATTCCATCAAACCAATGGTTGGTGACCGTGTCATTTTAGATGAGGGAAACTTCATCATTAAAGATGTTCTTCCAAGAACTACTGAACTAAAAAGACCGGCGATATCTAATGTCGACCAAATCCTTTTGGTTTTCTCTCTTTCTGAGCCAAGTTTTTCCTATTATTTGGCTCTAAAATATTTAACGTACTGCAACTATCAAGGAGTAAAAGCTTATCTAGTTTTAACTAAGACCGATAAGTCACTTGATAAAGAAGAAGAAAGAATATCAAAAGATTTTGGGACAATTGGAATCGAAACTTTCTCCGTTAGTAACCTAACAGGAGAAGGAGTGGAAAAAGTCAAAGAATTATTAGAAGGAAAGGTCAGTTGCTTAATGGGACAAACCGGCGCTGGCAAATCTTCATTATTAAATAGCGTGGACCCAAATTATAACCGTTCTATCGGAGAATATTCGATGGCGTTAGGAAGAGGCAAACACCAAACCAAAGAGGTGGTTTTATTACCATATTTAAATGGCTATTTAGCGGATACTCCTGGGTTCTCATCTCTTGAACTTGATATGACTGAATTAGATGTCAGTCACTATTTCCCAGGGATGGAAGAGGCTTCTCTTAAGTGTTTCTATCCTAACTGTTTACATGTCAGTGAGCCAAAATGTGCTGTTAAAGAAAAATTCCTTGAAGGTAATATTCCTTCAATTATTTACGAATCTTATTTAAAATTATTACAGGAAATAAAGGAGAAACGTCATGGATAAAGCTATTATTGCTCCTTCAATATTGAGCGCTGATTTTAAGTATTTATATGAAGAGATTCAAAAGGTGGAACAAGCCGGAGCTGAATATCTTCATTTTGACGTGATGGATGGACACTTTGTTCCTAATATTTCCTTTGGTATTCCAGTTTTAAAATCTATCGCTAAATGTCATCATATGGTCAATGATGTCCATATCATGATTGCTGACCCATATCGATACGCCCCTGATTTTTGTAAGGCAGGAGCGGATATTCTTACTTTCCATTATGAAGCATGTAATAGTGACGCTGAAGTCTTTAAAGTCATCGACTTAATCCATGAATATGGGGCGAAAGCCGGCTTATCAATTAAACCAGGAACACATATCTCAAAGGTTTTACCTTTCCTATATTCTTTAGACTTAGTTTTAATCATGTCTGTTGAGCCTGGTTTTGGTGGACAATCCTTCATTCCAGAATCATTAGGCAAAGTTATTTATTTAAGAAATTATATCGATGAAAATAACATCAAATGTTTGATTGAAATCGATGGTGGAATCAATGAAGAAACTGGAAAGATTGCTCGTGCTGCTGGAGTTGATATTCTTGTTGCGGGTAGTTATTTATTTGGCCACGATGACATCAAAGAAAGAATCGAAAAGATTAGATAAAAATGTATATTGTTTCTTTTGCTGCTTCTTTAGTTTTTCTCTTCGCTTATATATTTTCCACTCTATTAATATTTAATAAGGATAATAAGGGAGAACCTTTTAGTTTTAGAAATCACTTCGCTTATGAACTTTGGATCAAAAGAGATAAAAAAGAAGTGGTGCTTAATCTCCTCTTACTTTTAAGTGTGGGGTTATTTGCTTTGGCTTTTATCTTATTTGCCGTTAAGAATTTCAGTGTTATCAACTTAGTCAGCGCGATATTCGCCACTGTCATCGCTTTTTCAGTAGTGGTGCTATTTTATCTCCCACTTAATAAATTAAGAGAGAGATGCATTTTCTCTATTTTATTTGCGGTTTTTACCACAATGTTAAACGGCTTAATCATCTTTAACTCAGTGAATATGATGAATCAACTAGAAGAAAAACTTATTCTCATCCCAATTGTCGTCAGTGCAATAATTGTAATTATTGGTATCTTTACTATCTTCAATCCTCATCTCTTTAACTTTGACATGCAAAGGAATGAAGATGGAACCCTACAAAGACCTAAATATATCACTCTCGCCTTCTTTGAATGGCTAATCATATTCTCATTCTTATTTAGTCAGATATTTATCGTTTTATATCCTATTCTAAAGTAAAAAAATCACTTCTTCGCGAAGTGAGTTTTTATATCAGTTTGATAACTTGTTTTTATCTTTCTTTTTGAGCTTTATTGAGGGTCTTATAAGCACGAGTGGATAAACGGACACGTGTTGGCTTACCATCAACGATTACTGTATGATATTGGAGATTTGTATTCCATTTTCTACGAGTAGCTCTTAAAGAGTGTGAACGGTTGTTACCACTGACTGGTCCTTTTCCTGTTACTGGGCAAACTCTTGACATATCTTGCACCTCCTTAAGCGTCCGATAAATCTTATCATATGATAATGATTCATTGCAACAATTTTTACTAATATTTTTCTTCTGGATGTTTTCTTCTAAATTCTTCGACGGACATAGTATTTGGACACTTCTTAATTAGTGTTTCAACGAGCACTCCATTTTTATCTCCGAGAAGATATCTCATCTTGGCTTTTGAAGAATAAAATATAGCCATATTTTTTCTCTTGCTCTCATTGATATCAACGAATTCAATGTTCTTATACTCGAACTGATATTCCTTTCCAAATTTTTTCATGATGAAATATTTATCTTCAATCATGTAATAATACGAGAAAAGTGTAGGGATAAAAATGCCTAAACCTGCCGCTAATGCGATACCAATAACCATTGGTTGATGATAGTCCCAAGGTATGGCGTAAAAGGTTCCAGAAGATGAGTCGAAAGCAATAAAAAGACTTGATAGAGCTGAAAATAAAATCACATAGATAATCAGCAATACAACTAAGAATCTCCAGACTATTCTCCAAGTGGCAACACGATACTTTTTCATTTGCTTACCTTCGAAGTAATAGTGTAGCACAAAATGGAATATAAATAAGCATTTTTATTAGCTTTCTATAGAAGAAATATTTATTTCTTTTATAAAAGTCTTTATTAATGTAGAATTAATGTTAGAGGTTTTGAATATATGAATAGTAAAGTTGTTGCTATGATTTTAGCCGGTGGAAAGGGAACCAGGTTAGAGTCTTTAACTAAGAAGACCGCTAAACCAGCCGTTTCGTTCGCTGCTAAATATCGTATTATCGATTTCCCACTTTCAAACTGCGCTAATTCAGGGATTAACGTTGTTGGTGTTTTAACCCAATACGAATCCACCGACTTAGATGCTTATGTTGGAAATGGTGAAAAATGGGGCCTTAATGGTGTCCATTGCTTAATGTCTTGCTTAGCACCAAGACAAACCGAGGAAGGTGCAAACTGGTATAAAGGTACTGCTGATGCAATTACTCAAAATATCGACTTCTTAGATGCACAAAATCCTGCATACGTCGTCATCCTTTCTGGTGATCACATCTATAAGACCACCTACACAAAGATGATTGAATTACACGAAAAATCAAACGCTGACGCAACCATCTCTGTTATCGAAGTTGATCCAAAAGAAGCTTCCAGATTTGGTATTATGGCGGTTGATAAAAACGATGTTATCGTTGAATTCCAAGAAAAACCAAAGAACCCAAAGAGCAATTTAGCAAGTATGGGTGTTTATGTCTTCTCTTGGAAAGTGTTAAGAAAATACTTAGTTGCTGATGCAAAAGATGAAAAATCAGACCACGACTTTGGTAAAGATATCATCCCAGCAATGCTTGGCGATAAGAGAAAACTTCAAGCCTATAGATTTGAAGGCTACTGGAGAGATGTTGGAACTTTAGCCTCCCTTCATGAAGCTAATATGGATATCGCATTAGATAAGATGGAATTAAACTTATATGATGCTGATCCAACAAGCCGTATTTATACCGCTGATCACTATAGCTTCCCACAATATGTTGGCAAACAAGCTTCGGTCACTCGTAGTATCGCTACCCAAGGTTCGGTCCTATTAGGCGAAATTGATTCTTGTGTTGTCTCCGCTGGCGTCTTTATTGATGTCGAAAGTAAATGTACACGTTGTGTCATTATGGAAGGCGCAAGAATTGGCAAAGGTGCAGTTGTTAATAACGCGATTATCGCACCTGGTGTCAATGTTCCAGAAGGTGCACAAATCAACGTCGATGGCGATAAAGTTGTGCTCATCGATAGCAGATGGAGGGCTTAATCATGGCAAAAATTATTGGTATTTGTAATTTACATGACGATCCAAGCTTGGGTTTCTTAACAAAAAACCGTCCAGGTGGTTCTGTTTCATTCCTTGGCCGTTATGGATTAATCGACTTTACTCTTTCTAATTTCTCTAACTCGCACATTGAAAAAGTCTATGTCTTAGTTAAAAGTGGTATGGTGCAAATGAGAAACCATATCGGTAATGGTTCAATTTGGACCAGCAACACCAAGACTGGCTTTATCAAATTATTAATGAATGAAAAGGGTTTATTCACCCCTAAATTTAATACAGATATCGCTAATATGAAATTAAACTTACCTTTAGGTGAGACTGATTTCGATTACGCAGTTGTCGCTCCAAGCTTTATGCTTACCACCATGGATTATCGTCCAATTATCGATGCTCATATCGCTAGTGGAAGAGATGTCACCATCGTTTATACACATTGTGAAAATGGCACTGAAGAATTTATCAACTGTGATAGATTAAAAATCGATGAAAAAGGCAAAATCAAAAGAATTGATAAATACTTAGGAAAAGCTGAAGAAGTGGACGTTTCTCTTGAATCATTCATCATTTCTAGAGCGACTTTAGTTAAGTTAATTGAAGATTCACCAAAAGTGTCTGAACTCTATAACTTAAGACAAATGATTTCTGCTTATGTTGATGAAGGCGAAATCGACGCTGGTGGCTATAAATACGAAGGCTTTGTCGCTCCAATTCTTGATTTTGATAGCTATGTTAGACATTCATTCAGTCTACTTAACTACCATGAAAGAAATAGATTATTCTTGGAAGATTGGCCAATTTATACAACCTCTCATAACACCCCACCAACCTTATATGGCGCAAAAGCCAAAGTCCGTCATAGCTTTATCGCTAACGGAAGCGTTATTAAAGGTAAGGTTGATACTTGTATCATCTCTCGTGGTGTTGTTGTTGAAGAAGGTGCAAACCTTAAAAACTGCATCGTCTTTACTGATTCCTTTATCGGTAAGGGTGTCACATTAAAATATGTTTTAACTGATAAAGCCGCTCAAGTCTTAGCCACTAAAGAACTTAAAGGCGAAGAAGACCGCGTTGTTTATATCCATCAAGGAGCAAAGATATAGTATGAAACTCGTAATGGTAGGTAGTGAGTCTAATCCTTTTATTAAGACTGGCGGCCTTGCTGATGTTGTCTATGCTTTAAGTAGACAAATGGCGAAAACCGGTGAAGAAGTATCTGTCTTTATTCCACTTTATAGTGGTGTCAAAGGCAAACTTAAAGAACATGAAAAAGTAGCGGAATGTGAAGTCCACATGGGATGGAGAAGAGAAATCGCTAACATCTATCATGAAAAATTCACAGGTATCGATTTCTATTTCTTAGAAAATCAACATTATTTCGAAAGAGGAACCATTTATGGTTACGATGATGATGGAGAGAGATTTGCTTTCTATCAACAAGCGGTCATCGAAGCCCTACGTGTCCTAAATTATAAACCAGATATCATCCACGTCCATGACTGGCAAACCGCGATGATTCCTTGTTTAATCAAGGAAAAGAAAGATGAATTCTTCAAAGGAACAAAATTTGTTCTCACCATTCATAATCCTGCTTTTCAAGGTATCATCTATCGTGAATCTTTAGGCGATTTATATAGCCTTCCTTTAGAATTATATGATAATGGCGCTCTTAGATTTGGCGAAGTAGTGTCAACTTTAAAAGGTGGCATTATGTACGCTGATAAGATTACAACCGTTTCACCAACTCATAGAAATGAGTTATTAACAAAAGAAGGTGGCATGGGTTTAGATACCGTTCTTGCTTTACGTGAATATGATTTTTGCGGATTCTTAAATGGTATTGGCTATGAAGAATTTAATCCAGAAACCGATCCACATATCGCTAAAAACTATAACGCTTCAAGTTTTGTAAGTGGTAAAAAGAGAAACAAAGAAGAACTTTGCAATCGTTTAAATCTCAAAAACAAGAACGCTCCATTATTCTCTTTAGTGTCTCGTATCACTTGGCAAAAAGGTATGTCTTTAGTCTTTGCGGCTGTTCATGAATTAGTGAAACATGGGGCAAATGTTGTCCTCCTCGGTAGTGGAGAATATCAAAGCGAACGTGAAATGGACCGCTTACATATGCTCTATCCAGATCAAGTCGCAGTCTATGTCGGCTATAATGACCCACTTGCTAGAATTATCTACGCTGGTAGTGACTTCTTCATGATGCCTTCATTATTCGAACCATGTGGACTTGGACAAATGATTGCCCAAAGATATGGTGCATTACCAATCGTTAGACGTGTTGGTGGCTTAAAAGATTCCGTTATTAACTATGATGGAAATAACCTTGAAACCTCTAACGGATTCGGCTTTGATGAGTTCTCCGAATGGGAAATGACAAGAACTTGTTTATACGCTTTAGAACAATATAATAAGCCAGAAGTCTTTAAAAGACTTGTAAAAAATGCAATAAAAACGGACAATAGTTGGGAGAAGAGTGGTGAACAATACCACGGTCTCTACCGTGAACTATTATCAAGATAATAGTTACAGCTAATTACGTCACTGAAAGGAGCCATCAATATGGGCTACGATCATCAGAAAATTGAAAAAAAATGGCAAAAATATTGGGAAGATCACCAAACATTCCGAACAGATGTTTGGGATTTTTCTAAACCGAAATTTTATGCCTTAGACATGTTCCCTTATCCAAGCGGAGTGGGACTACACGCTGGCCATCCAGAAGGATATACCGCAACCGATATTGTCAGTAGAATGAAAAGAATGCAAGGATATAATGTCCTTCACCCAATGGGATATGATTCTTTTGGTTTACCAGCTGAACAATATGCGATTCAAACTGGAAATAACCCAGGTGTCTTTACCGATAAAATTATTGAACACTTTACTGAGCAACTTAAAGAACTAGGTTTTGACTATGACTGGAGTAAATTGATTTACACTAGTGATCCTAAATTCTATAAGTGGACCCAGTGGATTTTTAGAGGATTATTTGAAGATGGCTACGCTAAATATGCTGATATGCCAGTTAACTGGTGTGAAGAACTCGGCACTGTTTTAGCTAATGATGAAATTATTGATGGCAAGAGTGAAAGAGGTGGATACCCAGTCGTTAGAAAGAATCTCAAACAATGGGTTATCGATCAACCTCAATTCGCCGAAGAACTTTTAAGTGGCTTAGATAAATTAGATTGGCCTGAATCTACTAAAGAAATTCAAAGAAACTGGATTGGTAAGAGTGTAGGTGCCCTTATCGACTTCCAAGTTGCTGATAAAGATTTATCTTTTACAGTCTTTACCACAAGGGCGGACACTATTTTTGGCGTTACATATTGCGTTTTAGCGCCAGAACATGAACTAGTTGATAAAATCAAAACTCCAGAACAAGCTAAAGAAGTTGATGAATATATTAAGAAAGCCGCCAGTAAAACCGAACTAGAAAGAATTTCTGGTGATAAAGAAAAGACTGGTTGCTTTACTGGTAGTTATGCAGTTAACCCTGCTAATGGCAAAAAAATCCCAATCTTCATTTCTGATTATGTTCTTTCTACATATGGCACAGGCGCCATTATGGCGGTCCCGGCCCATGATAGTAGAGACTATGCCTTTGCTAAGAAGTTTGGACTAGAAATCATCCAAGTTTTAGAAGGCGGAGATATTTCTAAAGAAGCTTATGAAGAAGATGGCTTACATATCAATTCTGGTTTCTTAGATGGCTTAAATAAAGAAGACGCAATCAACAAAATGATTGAGTTCTTAAAAGAAAAAGGCATCGGTGAACAAAAAGTAAACTATAAGTTTAGAGAATGGATTTTCGCTAGACAAAGATATTGGGGTGAACCAGTTCCAGTTGTCCATATGGAAGATGGCACCATCCACGCATTAAGTGATGAAGAATTGCCACTTGTTCTACCTGAATTAGAAGACTATAAGGGACATAATGGCAAAGCTCCTTTAGAAAACGCGACCGAATGGAAAAAGTATTCTTATAACGGACTTAAAGGTGTTAGAGAAACTTCAACCATGCCAGGAAGTGCTGGTAGTAGCTGGTATTTCTTAAGATATGTTGACCCAAATAACGATAAGATTTTCTGCGATAAGAGACTTGCTGATCACTGGTTACCTGTTGATTTATATATCGGTGGACCAGAACATGCGGTTGGTCACTTAATTTATTCAAGAATTTGGACTAAATATTTAAATAAAAAAGGATATATATCCTTTGATGAACCATTTAAGAAACTCGTTCACCAAGGCATGATTTTGGGCGCTAATAATATCAAAATGGGTAAGAGATATCCAGAATTTGTCGTTAACCCAACTGATATCGTTAATAAGTACGGTGCCGATACATTAAGATTATACGAAATGTTCATGGGACCACTTGAAGCTAGTAAACCATGGAGTGATCAAGGTGTTGAAGGGGCGAATAGATATATTAATCGTGTCTACCGTATGGTTTGTGAATGTGACTTTATTACTGATGAACCTACTCCAGAATTAGAAACTATTTATCATCAAACCGTTAAAAAGGTCACCGATGACTATAACGCTTTAGCCTTTAATACCGCGATTAGCCAAATGATGATTTTCACTAACGAAGTATATCGTGTCGGTAAAGTTAATAGAGACTATATCGAAGGATTCGTGAAAATGATTTCTTGCATCATCCCTCATATCGGTGAAGAGATGTGGGAATATTTAGGTCATAAAGATACTATCGCTTTTGCTAATTGGCCAACTTATGATGAAGCAAAAACTGTCCTTAACTTAGTTAATATCGCCGTTTCCGTTAATGGAAAATTAAGAGCCACAATTAAAGTGGAAAAAGACTTGGATGATGAAGCTTTAAAGGCTTTAGCCTTTGAACAAGAAGGCGTTAAACGTAACATCGAAGGCAAAGAAATTAAGAAAGTCATCGTTGTTAAGAACAAGATTATTAATATTGTGGCGGTTTAATAGTTATGAATTTATATATCGATATTGGCAATACTGCAATTAAATTTGGTGTGGATTATGATAATGAAGTGCAACTATTTTTCACCATGTCCACAAAAGAAGCGATCATGGATCCTCACGATGTTTTAAATTATCTTCCGGTTGAAGTTGATCACGTTTATATTTCTTCGGTCGTTCCAGAAGCATCTAAAGCGATGGAAATATTATTTAAAGATTATCCAGTCACTTTCATTTCACCTCTAGATGATAGTGGCATCGAAGTGAAGATTGATTATCCAGAAGAACTAGGAACTGATTTATTATGTGATATTGCTGGCGCCAATAAATTATTTGGTTATCCAAGTTTAATCGTTGATTTAGGAACCGCCACTAAATTCATTCTCATCGATGAAAAAGGCGTGTTTTCTACTTGCGCGATTGTGCCAGGTATCGAAATGTCACTTAATACATTAAATAAAAATACAGCCTTACTCCCTAAAATCGATTTAAGAGAAATCAAGCCGATATTAGAATGTCATAACACAGTGGATGTTCTAATGGCGAGTGCTTTTTATTCTCATATTGATATGATTAATGGGATGGTTAAAAGATATAAAGAGGCAACTAATTATCCTTTCCAAGTCATTATGACTGGTGGAAACCTTGATTTTATCAAGGATGGACTCAATTTTGATTACAAAATCAAATACAGTCTATGTTTACAAGGTTTAAAAGTCATTGCCGAAAAGAAAGAAGACTAACAACATATGAAAAAAACAGAATACGAGAAACTAACTTCTAAATACGAAAAAGAATTATTTAAGTCACTTACTGAATTTGTGGCAATTAATTCCGCTTATGATGAAACGACTAAAGATGAAAAGAATCCTTTTGGTAAGGGTGTTTCTGATGCATTAAATTACATCACTAACCTAGCCAAAAAAGATGGATTTGAAGTTACTAATTACGACAACATGGTTGTGGAAATCCTTTATGGTGAAGGTAAAAAGAACCTCGCCATTATGGCTCACGCAGATGTGGTTCCAGCTGGTACTGGTTGGGAAAATGATCCTTTTAAGGTTACCGAAAAGAAGGGTGTTTTATTCGGACGTGGTGTCGCTGATGATAAAGGACCTTTACTCGCTACTTATTACGCGATGAAAGCTTTAAGAGATAATAAACTCCTAAATGGATATCAAATTAGATTCATCGTTGGTGGCAATGAAGAAAGCGGTTCCTTATGTCTTGAACATTATTTTAAAGATCTTAAAAAACCCGCTCCAACATTAGGATTCTCTCCTGATAGTGATTTCCCTCTTATCTTTGCTGAAAAAGGAATTATCAACTTCGAAACATCTCTAAAACTCGACATACCTGGTCTAATTTCCATTGAAGGTGGGTTTGCTAGTAACGCTGTTATTGAAAAATGTGAAGTTAAATTTGAACTAAATTTAGACTTTTTGAACTATATTGGTTCTCATTTCAAAAAAGGAGAAGCAGCAGTGAGTACCGCCGATGACATCACAACAGTGACATTTATCGGTAAAGCTGCTCATGGTGCTAGCCCTGAATTAGGTGTCAATGCTGGCTTAATTGCTTTAGACACTTTAGCGAAATTTACAAAGAATCCAGATTTACAACGTATCGTGAAGATGTATTCTCCTTTAGATGGCTCTGGCTATAACTGTGGTGGTAAGAGCAAAGATATGGGACGTAACTCCTCTAATGTTGGAATCATATCTTATAAAGATAAAACCTTAACAATGGTCACTAATTTTAGATATGTTGATACATGTGACCGTAAGGTTTTAATAGATACTTTTAAAGAAGTTAACAAACCATTTAAAACCAAAATCCTCGGTGAAGCCCCCTTACTTTACTTCCCAAAGGATTCAGAACTTGTTTCAACTTTATTAAAAGCTTATCAAGATGAAACTGGTGATTTAAAATCTCAGCCGCTCGCAATCGGAGGAGGAACATACGCTAAAGAAACCTCTAATACTGTGGCCTTTGGTATGCAGTTCCCGGGTTGGGAAAGCAATATGCATTCTCCAGGTGAATCAATGAAAAAAGAAGACATGCTTAAAGGTATGGCGGTTTTCGCTAGAGCGATTATGTATTTAGGAGAAATACTTAAAAAGTAATGAGAACTAAATTCAAAGCTTGGGCTGAACCATATATCAATGAACATCCAGAAGTATCATTAACGAGTGATGAAATCAAAAAGCTCGATGATTTTTATTTGGAAATTGGCTCTGGCAAAGGCGACTTTTTAGTGAAGATGGCGTCTAAAAACCCAGATAAGTTCTTCTTGGGGATTGAAAAGAATGTCACTTGCGCTGGGTTTAGTTATAAAAAGCTTGTCGAAAGTGAACTTCCTAATGCAAAACTAATTTGGCAAGATGTCATGAACATCTTTGAAAATATCAAAGATAAATCAGTGAATGTAGTATTTTTAAACTTCTCTGATCCTTGGCCAAAAAGAAGGCACTATAAGAGAAGACTAACAAGTGAATTATTTTTAGAACAATATCGACGCATCTTAAAAGATGATGGAATATTGGTTTTTAAGAGTGATAATGAAGATTTATTTGAATATTCTATTGAAATGTTCTTACAACATGGGTATAACATATTCGATAGAAACGACAACTATCAAGGCGAAGATACATTCGACGCGAAAACAGAATACGAACAGTGGTTCAATGAAAGAGATATCCCTATTCATAGGGTGAAGGTGAAGAAAGCATGATAGAAAAGTATGGATTATTTAACCATCATGAAGATAATAATACCGCATTAATTCTCTTTTCTGATGAGCCTGTCACTGATAAAAGAGGAGATGAGGAAATCAAAGTCTTATATCACCAAGATAAAGTAGTGGGATATGAGATATATGATTTCATCAGATACGCAAAAATTAAGTATTCTGGCATCATCTTCTTACCAAGCGACCCATTAATTGATGTAATCAATTTCGTTCTTGAAAATCATCAATTAGAAAAGCTTGGCTATAAAAAAGAATCGGGATATGTCGTGTTAACGAATGATAATAAGAAAATGGTGTTCGCAAAAGAAGGAACATTCTTAAGAGATGAAACCATTTCAAAAGGTAGATTTTGTTCCTATTACGACTTATATATTGAACGAGAAAATGATCAAGAATTAATCGTTATTGACGAGGATATAAAAGAAGGAATTGATTTCTTCATTTCGGAGGAAAAATAAGATGTTAGAAGTAGAGTTAAAAAAGCAAGGTAAGATTAAAAGATTAACCAATAAAACTTTCCAATTTCCAAAAGAACTTGGTGAAGGATTTTACGCAGCGAATTATTTTTTAAAGAGTAACAAAATCATCAAAGATAAAAAGCCAGGACATATTGTCACCATGCAGTGGTTCCAAAGAAGAGATGGCGCAATGTTATGTGGCATCGATGAGGCGATTGCTATCCTACATGAGTTTGCCATTCATCCAGAAGAATTAGAGATTGAAGCCCTCAATGATGGCGATATTATCAATAACATGGAACCAGTATTAAAAGTCACTGGAAAATATGAAAACTTCGGTTATCTTGAAAGCGTTATTGATGGTGTTTTAGCTAGAAGAACTAGTGTCGCCACTAATGTTAAAGGTGTCGTTGATGCAGCAGGAGATACCGCTGTCTTCTCCATGGCGGATAGACAAGATGATTATCACACTCAAGTCGGTGATGGATACGCTACTTATGTGGCAGGAATTACCCGTGTTTCTACCGATGCACAAGGCTTATGGTGGGGTGGAAAAGGTATGGGAACTATGCCTCACGCTCTTATCCAAATCTGTGGTGGAGATATCGTTGAAGCAGCTAGAATTTATCATGAAACTTTCCCAAACGAAAAAGTGTCAGCCTTAATTGACTACAACAATAATGTTGTCCATGATTCTTTAATGCTTGCTAGAGTATTAAAAGAAGACCTTAAGGCAGTGAGAGTTGATACTTCTAAAGCTCTTATCGATCATTACTTTGATGACAAGGATACAAGTGGCTTTGATCCTCATGGGGTTTGTAAAGAACTTATCTTCGCATTAAGAGAAGCGCTCGATAAAGAAGGATTCAACTATGTCCAAATCGTTGTTTCTTCTAGTTTTGGCTTAGATAAGATTAGAGAATGGAAGGCTCTAGGAGTGCCAGTAGATGTCTATGGAGTTGGTACATATTTTGTTAATAATACAACCTGTGGATTTACCGCTGATTTAGTTATGTTAGACGGCAAACCACAAGCTAAAGTTGGAAGAGAGAATTATCCAAATGAAAGATTAGAAAAGGTTCCTTATCCAATCTATTAGTTTTAACCTATAAATTTGATTTTTTGTCTAAAAAAGTAAGCGAAAAATCTTGATTATATAATCAAAGAAAAGTGGCCAAAAAACTGGTCATTTTTTCTTCTCATTTTCAAAAAAACTGGCATTATAATAAAAAATATTAAACGGGGGAGTAGTGCTTATGCCTAATGATGTCAGAGATCCAAAAATGGAGAGAATTAATAGCAAAGAATTAGCGGATGCTTTTATTGAAGAACAAGTAACCGCTATCAAAAAGCAAGTCGGAAATAATAAGGTCCTTTTAGCGCTTTCTGGAGGTGTTGATTCTTCAGTAGTTGCAGCTTTATTAATCAAAGCTATTGGACCAAACTTAGTTTGTGTTCATGTTAATCATGGTCTTTTAAGAAAAGGCGAATCTGAACAAGTTATCAAAGTTTTCCAAAAGGAACTTGGCGCTAATTTAATTTATGTCGACGCAGTTGATAGATTCTTAGATGCTTTAATAGGAGTGGAAGATCCAGAACAAAAACGTAAGATTATCGGTAAAATCTTTATCGATGTTTTTGCTGAAGAAGCTAGAAAAATCGAAGATATCAAATTCTTAGCCCAAGGTACCATCTATCCAGATATTTTGGAAAGCAAAGGCATCAAAGCACATCATAATGTCGGTGGACTTCCAGAAGATTTGAATTTTGAATTAGTGGAACCAGTTAAATTTTTATTTAAAGATGAAGTTAGAGTAGTAGGAGAAGCCTTAGGCTTACCACACAATATGGTTTATCGCCAACCATTCCCAGGACCAGGTCTTGGAGTGAGATGTCCAGGAGCAATTACTAGAGATAGACTTGAACTCGTTAGAGAAAGTGACGCTATCTTAAGAGAAGAATTTGCTAATGCTGGTTTAGAAGGTAAAGTTTGGCAATATTTCACTATCGTTCCTCCATTTAAATCAACCGGTATCAAAGATAACAAGAGAACTTTTGAATATGCAGTAGTGATTAGAGCGGTTAACTCAATCGATGCAACAAGTGCATCAATTGAAGAAATCCCTTATCCATTGCTCTTCAAAATCAGAGATAGAATTTTAGCGGAAGTTAATGGTATTAATCGTGTTTTAGTGGATATCTCACCAAAACCAGTTGCCACTATTGAATGGGAATAGTAAATATGAAATATTTAGAAGATATCATCCTCAAAGATGGGAAAATAATTGATAATAAAATTATCAAGGTTGATAACTTTTTAAATCACCAAATCAAACCAGAAGTGATTAACGAATTCGCAAAAGCGGTGGTTGAACACTTTAAAGGCGTCAAGATAGATAAGGTTTTGACTATCGAAACTAGTGGGATTGCTGTTGCTTATGCAGTAGCGGAGCAACTTGGTAATGTTCCATTACTATTCGCTAGAAAAACCAAATCAAAAACGATGATTGATGATCTTTATACAGCAACCGTCAAATCTTTCACAAGAGGCATTTTCTCGGAAATCTCTGTCAGTAAAAATTTCTTAAGTGAAGGAGAAAACATTCTCATTATTGATGACTTTTTAGCGGAAGGAAACGCCGCCGAAGGTTTGATTAGCATCTGTCAACAAGCTAAAGCTAATGTGGTTGGCTATGCCACAGTCATTGAAAAATATTTCCAAGGTGGAAGAAAAAAGATCGAAGCCCATGGCATCGATGTCTTTTCTGGAGCGTGTATTAAAGAATTTAAAGACAACAAACCTGTCTTCTAATTATTCGCCTTCGTATTTCACTAACGAATGAATAGGGATATCAAATCCCTTTTTTAATGTTTCTCGACCTTTTAAATCAGGAAGTTCGATATAGAAAATAGCGGCCACTGGAATACCTTTTGACATCTTGACAAGTTCCTTCATCGCAAGCGCGCTTCCGCCTGTAGCAAGGAGGTCATCAATGATTAAACAACGATCGCCTTCTTTAATGGAATCTTTTGGAATAATCATCATATTCTCGCCATATTCTAAAGAGTAAGCATAGCTATGTCCTGGGCGAGGAAGTTTATTTGGCTTTCTTGAAACAACGAGAGCTTTATTCATTTTATAAGCGATAGGAGAACCGAAAATAAAACCTCTCGCATCTGCGCATATGATTTTGTTAAAATCATACTGACTTGCTAATTCCACCATATCATCAATACAGTTATGGAATGCTTCGGCGTCTTCTAAAGTCTTTGTAACATCTCTAAACATGATTCCTTTTTTAGGAAAATCTTCTATGGTGGCGATGTGATTTTTGTAGTATTCTTCGTTTTTCATAAGCGGCCCTCTTAATATATTTATTTTAACGAAAATAAAAAAAGATGAAACAATTTATTCACTTTACAAACTCAAACTTTTTATACATAATATGGGCGTCGATAGTGATATCGGCATTCGTATAATTCCCTAATTGGTGGGTAGTCTCTACACTAGACCGTAATCTAGTACTACGAATAA
>JAILBR010000027.1 GCA_024680795.1 Bacilli bacterium
GCTCCTTTAATTAATGCGATGGGACATGCAGACGATATATCTAAAGCACAAGTGATATTTAAAGAGATTGATAGAATCGTTTCTTTAGAAAAACTTGCTAGACCACAAGTATCCAAAGCCTTACCAAAGGATTCTAGCATCGTTGTGAAAGATGTTTCATTTGGCTATAAAGATGAAGAAGTATTACACGATATTAATTTAGATATTAAAGCCGGTAGCCAAGTAGCATTTGTAGGTCCTAGTGGCGCCGGTAAATCCACGATTGCAAAACTGATCGCTTCCTTATGGGATCCAAATAAAGGCGATATTTTTATTGGTGGAGTCAACATCAAAGACTTAACACTTGAGGACTATAACAGAGAAGTGTCATATGTCTCTCAAAACAATTATTTATTCAATGTCTCCATTATGGAAAATATCAGGATGGGTAACTTAAACGCAAGTGATGATGAAGTTATCGATATTTGTAAGAAATGTGGAGTTCATGATTTCATTATGAATCTTGAACAAGGCTATGACACAGTGGTCGGTGATAGTGGTTCCCATCTTTCTGGAGGAGAAAGACAAAGAATTTCTATCGCTAGAGCGATGATGAAAAATTCTAAGATTGTTATTCTTGATGAAGCTACTGCTTATACTGATCCTGAAAACGAGTCCATTATTCAAAAGTCTTTAGCGGAACTAGTCAAGGGAAAAACTTTGATTGTTATTGCTCATAGATTATCTACGATCGTTAATAGCGATGACATCTTCTTAGTCAATAACGGTGTCATTGAAAGTCATGGCACGCATAAAGAATTATTAGAAAAATCTGAGCTTTATAAGAATATGTGGAATGCTCACATTAAAGCAAAGGATGGTGATATCAATGATTAAGATGTTAAGGATGTTTTTCGGCTTTTGTTCAAAGAAAAGAAAAAGACAATTCTATTTAGCTATTGTATTAACCGTTATTATGGGTATGTGTGAAGCTAGTAAGCTTCCTGCTATTTGGTGGGTGTTTAAGAATATATTTGAAGGCACATTTACTTTAAATACAATTTGGCAGTCCCTTCTAATTATGCTTATTCCTTTAATCATTTGCTGCGTATGTAGATACGCTTCTACTATGCTTCAATGTGATGGTGGATATGGTTCAACATGCGAAAAGAGAATTGAAATTGCTGAACATTTAAGATATGTTCCAATGGGTTATTTTAACACTAATTCACTAGGATATATTACTTCCGTCACCACGAATACAATGGAGCAATTAAGTGATATAGCCACTAGAGTGGTTATGTTAGTAACAACTGGTTTAATCAATACCATTATCGTTGTTTTAGCTTTATTCTTCTTTGATTGGAGAATTGGTTTAGTTGCTTTGGGTGGTGTCATTATCTACTTAGCATTTAATACAATCATGAAAAACCTAGGTAAGAAATTTGCACCAGAGAAAGAAAAAGCGGATTTAGGTATCTTGAGTAATACATTAGATTATGTCTTAGGTATTTCTGAAGTTAAGTCATATAACTTATATGGTAAATATTCTAAGAGAATGGATGATGCGAATGAATATGGTAGAAAAGTTTATTCCAAAGCGGAATTAAAGATGATTCCTGTTGGCACTATTCAAACATATATTACTAGACTAATTGGTGTTGCTATGACAGTGATGGCAATTCTATTATGCATAAATGGTTCTAATGACCTAGCGACAACAATGACAGTGATTATTGGTAGCTATATTATTTACGCTAGCTTAGATTCAATGGGAACATTCTCAACCCTATCTAAAATTATTGAACGTTGTGTTACCAGAGCAAATGAGATTTTGAGTATAGAAACAATGAATATCACTGGTGATAATCACCAAACCAAAACAAGCGATATTGAATTCCAAAACGTTTCATTCTCTTATGATAAGAAAAGAGTTATTAATGATATTTCATTAAAGATTAAAGGAAACACAAAAGTAGCTTTTGTTGGTCCGTCTGGTTCTGGTAAGACTACATTATGTCATTTAATGGCGAGATTCTGGGATGTTCAAGAAGGTAAAGTGCTATTAGATGGTAAGGATGTTAAAGATTATAACATCGACTCATTGATGGAAAACTTTACATTTGTCTTCCAAAACGTCTATCTATTCAATGACAGTATTGTAAACAACTTAAAGATGGCAAAAGAAGA
>JAILBR010000042.1 GCA_024680795.1 Bacilli bacterium
TGTATACGAATATGGCGAATCAATTTCTTTTAATGATGACATTTCTAATTACAATGTTTCTGTTTTTCGCGTATTCGATGGTGGCAGCGAATCTCAAATTCAAAATTATTATGTCAATCAAAATAAAATCTATATCGACTCCTTATCTCAATCAAATTACCACATTTATATTTCAACCGCATATTGGGGCAAAGATTTTTATGTAACCCAAAACTTAGCTAAATTATCGTTAGCTACAAGTGCGGAAGTGGACGGAATTATTGAATTTGGCACAGATTTACTTTATTCACAATATAGTGACAAACTTCATGTATGGGCGGAAAAATATGATGCAGCGGAAGGCTACTATGTCACTTATAATTGCGATTACACTATTTTGGATGGTGGCATACGCTTTGCCTCTCTACCAGCTGGCAGTTACTACATCCATGTCGATTTATTAGAAACTGCAACAACATTGGCTTTTGAAACTGTTAATGTTGCTGAGCTCGCTCCAGTCAGCAAAAACATTAAAGATTTAAGCATCAATCAAACTAGTGAAGTAGATGCAGTCATTCAAAATATTATTTACGACTCAAATAACAACATCAGTGAGCTGGTTTGTTATGATGGACAAGTTGTATTTACTGTTGATTATGATGATAGTCATGGCGTTGTGGATAATGGTAAATATCTTCAAGTTGGAACAACAGTGAATTTCACATGCGTTGCTATCAACAACCATCAAATCTTAGGTGTTAAGAATACGGCCGTAATCAATGGCTCTGAATTTACAATCACCCCTATTTCTGATTCTAATAAACCAATCCATGATACACCATGGAGCGAGATTAGTTTCTTAGATGTGCCAAAATTTATTGAAGACGCTAAAGCTGATAGTTTTATTCAAGAAAGTAACAATGGCTACACTTATACAATCAATAGCATTGGCAGTGGTATTCTTTCTGGTGATGTTACAGTTACTAAAGATAATAATAACTATTATATCGAAGGTGATAGTTTTAAGTGTCTACTCGTTGGCCAACAAGATTTATTAACGGAATTAGATGTTGGAAGCATCAATAACATAGGTGCTAGCATCTATGGTGTTGTTGGCGATTATATGGCATTTAATTTGCTTTATGTTGGCGAAGCATCAAATACTCCTACACCTCAAGAATCACAATATGGTTATGGCTTGCTTTTGTCTGATGGAACATTTATCATTGGTACTCAAATTGAAAATGATGAAGAAGGTAGAAGCCAATATGTTATAAGCGACGTTACATTTGCGGCTGGTGACAAATTTGGAATACATTCAAAACTATCTAGTGGATCTTCTACATGGACTGCCCCTATTGAAGCATTATCATTCAATGAACTTATGGGCCAAACATACTTGACTTATTATGAAGACGATTTGTTTTATACAGTCAATAAACCATTTACCGGAACATTCTATCTAAAATTATCATCTGAAAAAGGCGATCTCTTATACGTTAATTTGACTGATTCAAATAATTAGTCTTTCGAAATCACAAATAACTACGGGTCTATTTTTCTTTTGACTTATAATGAATTATTGGAGGTAAAAACATTATGGTTTTTCTATCTTGGTCAAAAACATTAAGTAATCATCTCGCTATCGAATTTAAAAACTTTTTAGAAAAAGTCTATGAGGATGATTCTTTAACTTGGATTAGTAACGATATCAAACAAGGCTCATCTTTCTTTAACGATATTGAAGAAGCGATGAGAAAATCTAAGGTCTCGGTTATCTTTTTAACTAGAGATAATATCGCTAATCCATGGATAAACTACGAATTAGGTTTCTTTAATTCTGATAGTAGATTAACTTTACCTATCTTCTTTGATTCGATTGATGTTTATTCCGATATAAAAATGACTCCTTTTGAACACCTCCAAGTCAAATCTTATAGTAGAGAAAGTATCTTAGATGCGGTTTTATCTATTAAGAAACAGTTTGAAGAAACTACTATTTTTAAAGAAAAACTTTTAGAAAACTTTGACAAATATTTCGAAGAATATAATAAGAAAGTTAATGAAATACTTTCTAATAATAGTTTATATGATGTCGATTCTATCAATGATATCAAGTTTATGCTTTCTAAGAATCTTAGGCTTATCAACCAAGATGAAAGAGTGCTTTATTTTGAGCACGGATTTGAAACGCATGACTTCTATTCCTTTGTTTTAAAAACTGCGAAGAAAAGACTTTATATCTTTGGTAGAAAAAATAAGAAACTATTCGATCGTTCTAACGTTGAAGATTTTAAACACATCTCCAAGATGATTAAGGAAGATGATTTTGACTTGAAGATATTGGGTTTCAATCCTTATGCGGATGAAAGCGTATTAAACGCTGCTCAAAAGAAAAGAAATTTCAAAGGTGCTTTAGAAAATTCTATCAATGATGCTTTAGATGTGATGGAAGAATGTGACATTGATTATCACAAAGTGATGAGATTTTATGATTTCTATCGTAATGAACTTATTGTCATCATGGATAGCTGTGTTTTCTTCGTGAATATTTCTTATGATATCGATGGAAAGCCATTCCATCTTACTGATTCATCTTTCTATGCTTGTGATATTTCTAGTGCGATGGGTAAGAAAATATTCGAAAACTTCATGACTGCCTATGAAAGGGCAACCGATATCATTTTTGATGCATAAAAAAGCCGTTCCTAATGTGAACGACTATTATAAATTTTTAAAAGATTTTCGTATAAAGCGAGACGAGTTAATAATCCAACTCCACCTGGAACAGGTGTTTGTAATCTGACTGGTAAATTTGGAACCGCGTCACCATGTAATCCAGTCTCATCTCTAGAGATACCGACATCGACAATTACGGCGTCTTTCTTATATTCATATGTTTCGTCTAGATAATGCATTTTTCCGATGGCGATAACGATGATATCAGCGTTAGCGACATATCTATGCATATCTTCTGGAGTAGTTTTACTATGAACAATAGTGACATTGCAGTTTTCTTTAAGAAGAAGTTTCGCCATTGGCTTACCAACAATGTTACTTCTACCCATCACAAGTGCGTTTTTACCTTGTAAGACAATACCTTCTGAATGTAAGTAGTTGATAATGCCTTGTGGGGTGCATGGATTTAATTTTGATAATGGATGGAATCCATCAACATCTTTTTCTGGCGCTACTGATAATTTGATTAGTTCTTCATCAATGTGCTTTGGAAGCGGCATTTGAACGATGAATCCATCAATAGAATCATCATTATTTAAAGAGTCGATAACTTGTAATAATGCTTCTTGAGCAGTGTCGATTGGAAGCTTGATAAGTTCGGCATCAACTCCTAATTCACCAGCGTCTTTTAATTTTCCTCTGACATAGGCATTGCTACCTGTGTCTTCGTTAACTTGAACGATTGCTAATTTTGGTTTCACTTTTAAAGGGAGGAGTAATTCTTTGATTTCTCCTTTTCTTTGGGCCACATATTCTTTAATCGTCATCATTAATCAACCTTGATTTCCACGTTTTTGCCGACATATTGACGGACTTTGATTCCTGCGAGTTCAAGCATTTTCTTACTTGCTTGAGTGCCTGTTGTGTCTGCGTATTTATCATCAAGATAAATAACTTCTTTGACTCCGACTTGGATGAGGGCTTTTGTACATTCGTTACAAGGGAATAAAGTGACATAAACACGGCAATTGGCCAAAGAAGAGCCATTACGTGCGTTTAAAATCGCATTTAATTCCGCGTGGCAGACATAAAGATATTTAGAATCTAGGCCTTCACCTTTATTCCAAGTGAGATCATCATCTGCGATATTTCTAGGCATTCCGTTATATCCAATAGATACAACTTTGTTTTCGTCATTAACAATGACAGCACCGACTTTGGTGGATGGGTCTTTACTTCTTAAAGCGGAGAGAACCGCCATGCCCATGAAGTATTCGTCCCAGTTTAAAATAGCTTTTTCGTTCATAATGCTGACATTGTAGCACAATAGGAGAAATAGGAGAATTGAATATATATTTTTCTTATATTTTAACATTCATAGCAGGAAGTCCCCCACATCGATATTGTGATTAACAATGTTTATCTATCGATGGATACCTCTTTAGCTAGGTGGGGGATGAATTGTAAAATTAAAGTAATAAAATAAGCAATATTATCCTTTTATACAAGTATAAAAAATGGTATAATTTACATAGAAAAAAGATAATAACCGCTTATGCTCCTATTGGGGAATTTGTCTACGATATTAAGTAGATTTGGGGCATGGGGATTGAAGCAATAAGCGAAGGAGTTATCCGAGAAATTGCCTTGATCTTTTTTCTTTATCGAAAGGAGCCTTATGATTAGAAAAGCCTATAAATTTAGAATCTACCCTAATACTAGTCAAAGAGAATACTTTGCTAGGGTTTTTGGCTGTGTTCGTTTCTTCTATAACAAGTCTCTTTCTGATATGAATGAGATATATGAAAAGACAGGTAAGAATGAAAATATTACTCCTAGGAGATATAAGAAAGATTATCCATTTTTAAAAGAAGTTGATTCTTTAGCTTTATGTAACGCTCAGTTAAATAGAAATAAAGCTTTTAAGGCATTCTTCAATCATCAAAACGGCTTCCCTAAATATAAATCAAAAAAGTATGATCAAAGCTACACTACGAATAACCAAGGTGGAGTAACTCTATCAGATAATAACCGCTACATCACTATTCCTAAATGTAAAAGATTAAGAATTAAGATGCATCGTAATTTTGAAGGCACTATTAAGTCGATCACTATCTCAAAAACATGTGATGAGAAGTACTATATTTCTTTACTAGTAGAAACTGAAGTCAATCCATTAAAAGAATCTAATAAGTCTATTGGATTAGATTTAGGTATTAAAGATTTAGTAATTGATAGTAATGGTAAGAGATATAAGAACCATAAATACTTAACTAAATCTATGGATAAGTTAGCAAAAGAACAAAGAAAACTTTCTCATATGGTTAAAGGAAGTAATAACCGTAATAAACAAAGAATCAAGGTAGCTAGACTACATAAAAGAATTGAAAATCAAAGAAATGATTATCTCCATAAACTTTCAAAATATATAATTGATGAAAACCAAATCATTTGTATTGAAGATTTGAAAGTAAAAGATATGGAGCATAATAATGAATTAGCTAGAAACATTTCTGATGCTTCTTGGTCTAGATTTATTTCTATGCTTATTTATAAGGCTAATTGGTATGGAAGAGTAGTAGTAAAAGTACCATCTAATTATCCGAGTAGCCAATTATGTCATGTCTGTCATTATCAAAATAGAAACGTTAAAGATTTATCAATAAGAAAATGGACTTGTCCTAAATGTGGAACAGTCCATAATCGCGATAAAAATGCTTCTATCAACATTCTACGTAAGGGAATTGAAATGCTTGCTAAGGATGGGACACATCCGGATAGCTCGCTTATGCTTGGCTCAGTAGAGTCATCGAACGAGAAGCCCCCACTTCTTTAAGCGGTGGGAGTATGTCACATAAATTTAAAAGCTCTTTATAAATATTATTATAAAGATATATAATCTTGATATGGATTTTGTCGCGATTAACAAACTTTCTTTACTTGATTATCCAAATAAAATGAGCTGCATCTTGTTTACCAGAACATGTAATTTTAGATGCCCATTTTGTCATAATGGTTTAACTCTATTAGAAGATTATGAAACAGTTGTGCCTTTTGACGAAGTTATATCCTTTTTAAAGAAGAGACAAGGCATCTTGGATGGAGTAGTTATTTCTGGTGGAGAGCCAACCCTTATGCCTGACTTAGCGGATAAGCTTAGAATTATCAAAGACTTAGGCTATCTCATTAAACTAGACACGAATGGATCTAACCCAGATATTCTTTTAGATTTAATTGAAGAAGGTTTGATAGATTATGTCGCGATGGACATCAAAAATTCCTTAGAGAAATATGATTTAACTGGTGGCGCGAAAATCAATAAAGACCATATTTTACGTTCGATTGAGATCCTCAAAAATAGTGGAATCGAATACGAATTTAGGACAACTCTTATTAAAGAGTTCCATTCTAAAGAAGATATGTATGCGATGGGCAAAATGCTAGAAGGATGTCCAAATCTATATTTACAAAAATTCGTGATATCGGATGGAGTGATAAATAAAAATCTCCACCCAGTGGATGAAGATTTAGCTAATAGTTTTGTCGAGATATTGGAACAATATATCGATAACGTGGAACTTAGAGGCTATTGATATATTTAACCGCTCCTAAAGCAGCGATAGCCCCATCATTACAAGCAGTGATAACTTGCTTGTTTTCTTTTGCTCTGGTGTCACCTGCGGCGAAAATGCCTGGGACATTAGTTTCCATATTGCCATTAGTGACAATAAAGCCATGGTCGAGTTCAATTAAATCTTTAAATGGCTCGTTTTGTGGAACTTGCCCAATCGCGATGAAACAGTTATTGGTGAAGAACTCAGTTCTTTCTTTAGTTTTGGTGTCTTCAAAGACGATAGATTCAAGTTCTTTCTCACCCTTAAGTTCAATGAGATTCATGTTATGTCTGATATCAATGTTTTCAGCTTGAAGGACTCTATTGATAAGGATTTGGTCACCAAATAACTTATCGAATAAAGTGATCATATGAATCTTTGGACAATAAGAGGCGAGAAGAAGTGCATACTGTAACGCGGTATTAGCGTCACCAATGAGATAAATCTCTTTGCCTTTATAGAAAGGTCCATCACAAACCGCACAATAGGAAACGCCTTTTCCAACAAGTTCGTCTTCATTAGGCAAACCCATCTTTCTAGGTTTAACCCCATTAGCGATAATCACAGCCTTACATTCGTATTCGTTATAGTTGGTTTTGACATGGAAGACTTTGTCTTCTTTGACAATATTTTCAACTTCTTCGAGTTCGAATTCTGCCCCTAAATCAGTGATTTGGGTGAAGAGAAGATCGCTCCATTCACTTCCAGAAATGGAAGGAATGGTTGGATAATTCTCTAAACGTGGAGAAGTAGCGATTTGGCCACCGAAAGATTCTTTTTCAAGAATGAGGACACTCTTTTCATTTCTTAAAGCGTATAGGGCTGCGGTCATACCCGCTGGGCCACCTCCAACAATGATGATATCAACGGTTTTCATTATTTATTTCCTTCGATATAACCTTTGATGTTGCTGGCGTTTTCATACGCGATGAAACCATTATCGCTTGGAACGATTAATGTTGGTGCTTTCTTAATGCCAAAGGCATTAGTTAAAGCGACGTCTTCTTCAGCGTCAACCCATTTATAAGCGATGCCAGCTTTTTCTAACAACATCTTAGCCATCTTGCAGTTTGGACATGTCTTAGTGCCGAATAACATGATTTCGGTTGCGACTGGTCCGCATGCTTCACCTTCAGCGACATCACTATCTTTGATGCCGTGTTTGAGCTTGCTATTTTTGATGTTATAAGTTTGTCTCATCTTGAATTCTTCGCTCTTACCATCATTCCAGTTTTGGACTGGTCTATAGTAACCAGTAATACGGGAATAGACTTCAGTTCTGGCACCACATTTTGGGCAAATATATTGTTCACCAGTGATGTAACCATGTTCTTTACATACTGAGTATGTAGGAGACATTGTGTAGTATGGTAAGTGATAGTTTTCTGCGATCTTTCTAACAAGATTCATACATGATTTCCAGTTTGGAAGTTTCTCGCCTAAGAAAGCGTGGAAGACTGTACCGGAAGTGTATAAAGTTTGTAATTGATCTTGGATATCAAGAGCAGCAAAGATATCTTCTGTGTAACCAACTGGTAAGTGTGAAGAGTTGGTGTAGTAAGGAGTTCTTCCTTCTTCACTTGCAGTGATGATATCAGGATATTTTTCTTTATCGTGTTTTGCTAAACGATAAGCAGTGGATTCTGCTGGTGTAGCTTCTAAGTTATATAAGTCACCATATAATTCTTGATAGTCAGAAAGTTTTTCTCTCATGTGGTTGAGAACTTCCTTAGTGAATTCAACTGCTTCTGGGTTAGTTAAATCTTTTCTAATCCATCTAGCGTTTAAACATGCTTCATTCATACCGACTAAACCAATAGTGGAGAAGTGGTTATTGAATGTGCCTAAGTAACGTTTTGTGTATGGATATAATCCAGCGTCAAGTAACTTAGTAATTGTGTTTCTCTTGACTTTTAAGCTTCTAGCCGCAACATCCATAATGTTGTCTAATCTGTGATAGAAGTCTTCTTTATCGGTTGCTAAATAAGCAATTCTTGGCATATTGATGGTGACAACACCGACAGAACCTGTCGATTCACCACTTCCGAAGAAACCACCAGATTTCTTACGGAGTTCACGTAGGTCAAGTCTTAAACGGCAACACATACTTCTAACATCACTTGGTTCCATATCGGAGTTGATGTAGTTAGAGAAATATGGTGTACCATATTTAGCAGTCATTTCGAATAATAACTTATTATTTTCTGTTTCACTCCAGTCGAATGTACGAGTGATGGAGTAGGTTGGGATTGGATATTGGAATCCTCTTCCGTTAGCGTCACCTTCAATCATGACTTCGATGAAGGCTTTATTGACCATGGCCATTTCTTCAACACAATCTTTGTATTTGAAGTCACATTCTTTGCCACCAACAATTGCGTTTAATTCCGCCATATCATTTGGGACGACCCAGTCAAGGGTGATGTTGGTGAATGGTGCTTGCGTACCCCATCTTGATGGTGTATTAACGCCATAGATAAAGGATTGAATGCATTGTTTAACTTCTTTATAAGTTAAGTGGTCTTTCTTAACAAATGGTGCTAAGTAAGTATCAAATGAGGAGAATGCTTGTGCACCAGCCCATTCATTTTGCATGATACCTAAGAAGTTAACCATTTGGTTACATAATGTGGATAAGTGGTTAGCTGGGGAAGAAGTAATCTTACCAACGACACCGCCTAAACCTTCTTGAATTAATTGTTTTAAAGACCATCCTGCACAATATCCAGTTAACATGGATAAGTCGTGGATATGAATATCAGCGTTTCTATGAGCGTTACCAATTTCTTGATCATAGACTTCGCTTAACCAGTAATTAGCGGTGACCGCACCACTATTGGAAAGGATAAGACCACCAACAGAGTAGGTGACTGTGGAGTTTTCTTTAACTCTCCAGTCATTAACTTTTAAGTAGTTATCGACTGTTTTCTTGTAGTCTAAATCAGTAGCTTTTTGCTCTCTGATATTTGCGCGGGCTTTTCTATATAAAATATAGCTTCTAGCAACATCGACATATCCGGCTTGAATAAGGACAACTTCAACCGCGTCTTGTACATCTTCGATATCAACAACTTCGTTAACAACTTTGCTATTCATTTGAGCAGTAACTCTTAATGAGAGCATGTTGATGATATCATCATTATAAAATTTGTGTTCCGCCATGAACGCTTTTTCAATGGCTTTACTGACTTTCTCAAGTCTGAAGTCTTCTAAACTTCCGTCTCTCTTCTTAATTTTGAGCATAAAAAATTCTTCCTTCTAATGTTGTAACTAAAATATGTTGTTAATCCATCACCTATAAAAGGTAAGTGCGTTTAGACTATCAAATATTACTATGTAATGTAAAGCAAAAAATAAAGAAAGTTTATAAAATTTAGACAGTGTCCAAATTAGGCAAAAAAACTCTTTATTTTTGTTGAAAACTGACTTCATAAAAAAGTCCCTGCCACTTAAATGGGACAAGGACATTTGCTTCATGGGACAAAAATAATTTGACTAATGCTCTATATTCTTAATATATCAACTACGACATCAATCATCTTTTCATAATCTTGAACATCGAGATATTCAAATCTTCCATGATGATTGAAACTTGCATTACCAAGGTTAGGGGTAACAAGACCAAATTTGGACATTGTTGCTCCATCGGTGCCGCCTCTAATTAAGCCCATCACTGGTTCAATACCATTATTGCGTAACGCACTCTTAGCGTGTTCGATGACCTCTGGCTTCCTTAAAACATATTGTTTCATGTTTTCGTATTGATGTTTGACTTCTACCTCAACTTCGATTTGAGGATACTTTTCTTTAACCAGATTTGCAGCACTTTGAATATATTCAATTCTTCTTTCGATGCCCTCGATTTCAAAATCTCTAACGATGATATGAATGACTGCGTTATCTGGACTGCCTGACATTTCTGTTAAGTGCCAGAAACCTTGATCATATTCACTATCGAATGGTGTTTCATCGCCAGGTAATGAAGCGACTAATTCACTAGCGACTTTGCCAGCGTTGATAAGTTTGCCTTTTCCTTCGCCTGGATGGACAGACACCCCATTAATCTTGATTGTCACTGATTTAGCGTTGAAGTTTTCACATTCGATGCGATCAATATCCGCTCCATCGATGGTATAAGCAAAGTCAGCACCCATCTCTTCATAATTAAAGTGTTTGGTTCCTTCACCGATTTCTTCATCCACTGTGAAAGCAACACAAATAGTGTGGTGTTCAACTTCTGGATGTTCATGATAAAACTCTAACGCTTGCATGATGATAGCGATACCAGCTTTATCATCTCCACCTAATAAGGTATTTCCATCGGTGACTATTAAATCATGACCGACATGTTTTAATAGGGATGGGAAAGTTTTTGGATTCATCTCTAACCCATTAGCGAGTTTGATTGGTCCGCCTTTATATTCTCTAACTAAACAAGGTTTAACATTTTCGCCACTCACTTCTAAGGCGGTATCCATATGGGCATTTAATCCAATTTTTAAACCTAATGTACCTTCTAAATGGGCATAAACATTACCCCATTCATCCATGTGAGCGTCTTCTAAGCCCAATGATAAAAGCTCCTCAACGAGGAGTCTTCCTAAATTCTTTTGGCATTCAGTACTAGGGGTTACCCCAGTTGTATCGTCTGATTGAGTGTTAATTCTAACGTATCTAACAAATCTTTTTAATGAATCTTGCATAAATTATTTTTTTAACACTTTCTTTATTGCATCAAAAGTTTCTTTAGAGATATCGTGTTCCACTTTACAAGCATCAATCATTGCTTGTTCTTCACTGACTCCGATAGCGATAAGGGCTTCGGTTAACACCAAATGTCTTTCGTAAACAGCGGACGCAATTTGATATCCTTCTTCAGTGAGAATAATCTCCCCGTTCTTTTTGATAGCGATATAGCCGTTATCTTCTAATTTATGCATAGCGATAGAAACACTAGGTTTGGTAAATTCCATTTCTCTGGCGATATCAACCGCATGAACAGTGCCATTTCTTTGAGTGAGAATTAATATTGTCTCTAAATAATCTTCTGAGCTTTCGTATAATTTCATGCTACTAGTGTAGAACAAAGTAAACTAAAAATAAACAAATATGCTATAAATCTAGTAATATTAATATATATGAAAAAAGTTTTAATTATTTCTGCCAGCCAAAGAGTGAATAGTAACTCCGATATTTTAGCTAAGAAAGTGCTACAAGGAGTGCTTGATAGTGGAAAAGAGGCGGAGTATGTAGCGTTAAAGGATAAAAATATCGCTTTTTGTAAAGGCTGTTTAGCATGCCAAAAACTTAAAAAATGTGTAATCAAAGATGACGCGAACGAAATCACTGATAAGATTTGTGAAGCCGATGTTATCGTATGGGCGACACCAATTTATTATTATGAAATGTCTGGCCAAATGAAGACGATGATTGATAGAGCCAACTCATTATATGTTAGAGATAGGAAGTTTAAAGAAGTTTATTTGCTCGCTACTGCAGCGGACGATGATCCTAAAACTATTGAGAAAGCTTATAACGGCTTACAAGGCTGGGTAGACTGCTTTGAAGGAGTAGAACTAAAAGGCTATTTCTTTGTCGGTGGAGTCTGGGAAGCTAAAGAAATTGAGAATAATCCAAAACTTTTAGAAGCATATAATTTTGGAAAAAATATATAAAATGGTAAAATGAATCAGAATAAAAATATGAAATTAGTTGCTAACAAAGTATTTGATGAAGAAAGAGCGTTATACGGTATCCAGGATACCGAAGTTAAAAATGTTCTTTTTGCTGGCCCAGCGGATGGTGAGTCAGTTTTAAAAGAAACTAGAAACATTATTATTAACGGATGTAATTTTTCTTTACGTTATCCAGTTTGGCACGCGCATAAATATCAAATGATTAACTCTAACATGGATGAAAAGACTAGAGCTCCAATTTGGTATTCTAACGACGGAGTTATCAAAAACTCAGTTATCAATGGAGTTAAAGCGGTTAGAGAATGTCAAAATACCTATATTGAAAACTGCCAAATAAAATCTACTGAATTTGGTTGGAAAACTAAAAATACAGAGATTAAAAATAGTGAAATTGTTTCCGAATATATCTTCCTCGAATCACGTGACATAAAGTTAAACCACGTGCGATTCAGCGGGAAATATTCATTCCAATACGTTGAAAATCTAGAGATTAATGACTCTGAATTAAATACAAAAGATGCTTTCTGGCATAGTAAAAATGTGACAGTGAAAAATTCGATTGTTAAGGGTGAATATCTTGCATGGTTTTCTGATGGATTAACCCTTATCAACTGTAAGATTATTGGTACCCAACCACTTTGTTATTGTAAAAATCTTAAGCTTATTAACTGTGAGATGATCGACTGCGATTTATCTTTTGAATATTCCGATGTTGATGCGGATATTGTTGGACATGTTGATTCTATCAAAAATCCACATTCTGGTGTGATAAGAGTGGAAAGCGTTGGAGAAATAATCTACGAAGACGCTGTTATGCCTACAAACGGCAAAGTAATCATTAAATAAGAATATATTTAAATATTTTGTTGATACAATTTTATAAAACATATATAATCTTTTTTGCAGTCCTGAAAACAGGGCTGTGAAATGGGTCTGTAGCTCAGTTGGGAGAGCATCTGATTTGCATTCAGAGGGTCGAGAGTTCGAGTCTCTTCAGATCCACCATCTATTTGGCTGAGTAGCTCAGTTGGCTAGAGCAGAGAGTTCATACCTCTAAGGTCGGCGGTTCAAATCCGTCCTCAGCTACCAGTAAGAATTGAATTTAAAGGGTGATGCGAGTCATCCTTTTTTAATTCCCAATTTATTACGATGTATAGCAAAATAACAAATTTCTTTATGAGGAGTTTAATTTTATTAAAAAGCATAAAAATATAGTTATGTAAAGAAAAGTTTACATATGTTTTTATTGACAATTTTATACTACAGTTGTAGAGTTTCACTATGTTTTTTCCGAGGTGGTCATTATGGAAATAAGTAAGATTAAATCAATAATTAAAGAAAATAATATATCTTATCTAAGACTACAATTCACAGATATGCTTGGCGATATCAAGGCAGTCGAAGTGCCAATTAGTAGATTAGATGATGCACTAAATAACAAGATTATGTTCGATGGTTCTTCGATTGAAGGATTTGTTCGTATTAAAGAAGCAGATATGTATCTCCATCCAGATGTTGATACTTTCTTAATTTTACCTTTTGAGGATTCTTCCGTTGGCGGAGTAGCAAGATTTATTTGTGATGTCTATACTCCAGAAGGCAAACCTTTTGCAGGTGATCCGCGTTATCTCCTTAAAAAAGAAGTTAAGAAGATGAATGATATGGGCATTGAAACCATGTATGTTGGCTTTGAACCAGAATTTTATCTTTTCAAACTCAATCCAGATGGAACCGTTTCCACAAATTGTAGTGACCGTGCTTCTTATTTTGATTTATCACCATTTGATGGTGGTGAAGATGTTAGAAGAGAAATATCTTTGATGCTTGAAAAAATGGGATTTGAAGTACAAGCTTGTCACCACGAAGTTGGTCCTGGCCAAAACGAAATTACTTTCAAATATTCTGATGTTATTTCAGCTTGTGACCGCGTCCAAACTTTTAAACAAGTTGTGAAAATGGTAGCGAGAAGAAACGGATATTTAGCGTCCTTTATGCCTAAACCATTAAATAAACGTCCTGGAAACGGCATGCACACTAACTGTTCTTTATACACTAAAGAAAAAGGCGATTTGTTTTATGATCCAAAAGCACCAATGGAATTATCACTAATATGTAAAAAATGGATTACTGGTATTTTGAATCACGCTAGAGAATTATCCTTACTCACTAACCCAATCGTCAACTCCTATAAGAGACTTGTCAGCGGTTATGAAGCACCAATTTATGCTTGCTGGAGTGATGCTAATAGAAGTTCTTTGATTCGTATCCCTGCTATTAGAGGCGCATCAACTAGAACTGAATTAAGAAATGTTGACCCATGTGCCAACCCATATCTTGCTTTAGCGGGTATCCTTGCGTGTGGCTTAGAAGGCATTAAAAATGTCGACGAAAAAGACATTGTCCCACCTGTAAACGACAACTTATTCGCCTTAAGTGAAGATGAAATCAAAGAAAGAAAGATCACATGTTTGCCAGAAACTTTACACTCTGCTATTAAAGAGATGAAGAAAAGTGATATCCTTAAAGAAGTTTTGGGCAGTCACCTATTCCCTAAATATATTGAAGCTAAAGAAGCAGAGTGGAAGGAATATCATACGACTGTCAGTGAATATGAATTGAACAAGTATTTAGGAAGATAACAAGTAATGTGTGGTATTGTTGGAGCAATTGGGCTAAGAAAGCCTAGAGAATATGTACAAAAAGGATTAAAAATGCTCGATTACCGCGGATATGACTCCGCAGGAATCGCCTACTTTGATCATGGTATTAAAATTTATAAAGATGTCGGTAGTGTTGAACACTTGATGACTTTGGTTCCTAAAAACATTATTACAAATGTGATGATTGGTCATACTCGTTGGGCAACACACGGAAAGCCAAATAAGAATAACACTCACCCACATATCTCTTTTCATAATAAGATTTGTTTGGTTCATAACGGAGTTATTGAAAACTTTAAAGAATTAAAAGAATCTCTAGCTAAAGAGGGATATGAGTTTTATGGTGAAACGGACTCAGAAATCATCGCTAATCTCATCGAGAAACATTATTTAGAAAATAATGATGTCTTAAAAACCATCCAAGAAGTGATGCCTTTAATCAAAGGCAGTTATGCGATTTCTTTTTTCACCAATGATGACGAAAATAAATTATATATTATTAAGAATTCTTCTCCTTTAATCATCGGTTTAGCGGATAACTTTAATCTTGTTGCTTCTGATGCTTCACCAATGATTGATTTCACTAACGATTTTATCGAATTAAACGATTTTGAATATGGGGTTATCTCCAGCTCTAATGTCGCTATTTATAGTAAGGACGGAGAATTGGTTCAAAAAGAGAAAGTTCATAAAGATATTGAACAAATATCTCATGACCTTAAAGGCTATCCACATTATATGTTAAAAGAGATTGAAGAAATTCCAGCCACAGTGGATAGAATTATCGCTACATATTTTAAGGATGATAAATATCAGTTCGATCCAGAACTCATTAAGGATTTAAAAGAATCTGACCACATTTTATTCATCGCATGTGGTACTTCTTACCATTCATCTTTAGTGGGTGGTAGATATTTTGAAAATTATGATAAATCCATAAGTAGATTTATTGCCTCTGAATGGGCTTTCCATCCAACCTATCCAGGAAACAAACCATTCATCATTATGATTTCTCAATCTGGAGAAACCGCAGATTTAATACATTGCCTCAATATTATTAAAGAACACAACCTTAAAAACTTAATCATCACTAACACCGGTGGTTCTACTTTAGATAGAAACTGTATGTATTCATTACTTTTACATGCAGGTATTGAAGTTTCAGTTGCTTCCACTAAAGCATATGTTGCTCAAGTAACCTTATTAGCCTTACTTGCTGCGGCTTTAAAAAATGACAAAAGCATGGTGGATGATTTATATCAATCTATCAATATTGTTAATGATATTATTAACAACTATAAACCAAAAATCATGTCAGTAGCGGATGAGTTGAAAGAAAAGAGCAACATCTTCTATCTAGGAAGAAGCTTTGACTATTTCTTATCTTTAGAAGCTTCTTTAAAACTCAAAGAAATTAGCTATATCCACTCAGAAGCTATTCCTGGCGGCGAACTTAAACATGGACCAATCGCTCTTATCGAACCAGGGACACCAGTTATCGTTTTCATTACCGATCCTGTGACCGCTGGAAGCATGCGCGGAAATATCGAAGAAGTGAAGTCTCGTGGTGCGAATGTATATGTCATCTCCACTGAAGAATTATCTAAACCAGACGACACGATTGTCGTAAAAGATTATGCATATTATCTTTCTAGCGTCGCTATCTCTGCGATTGCGTTCTATCTCGCTTACTTTGTTTCGGTGGCAAAAGGACTCAATGTCGATAAACCAAGAAATCTCGCTAAAAGCGTGACTGTCGAATAACGGAGAATAATATGAGTAAATATATATTTGTAACAGGCGGAGTTGTTTCGGGACTAGGAAAAGGAATAACTGCCGCTTCTTTAGGGCGCTTATTAAAGTCTCGTGGCCTTAAAGTAGCAGCCCAAAAGCTTGATCCATATATCAATGTTGACCCGGGTACAATGTCTCCTTTTCAACATGGTGAAGTATATGTTACCGAAGATGGAGCGGAAACTGACTTAGACCTAGGTCACTATGAAAGATTTATTGATGAAGATTTAAATAAGTATTCCAATTTGACCACTGGTAAAGTGTATTGGAATGTTTTGAATAAAGAAAGAAGAGGGGAATATCTCGGTTCTACCGTTCAAGTCATCCCTCATATCACAAACGAAATCAAAAGATTTATATATAACGTTGGTAAAAAGACCGACGCAGATGTCGTTATCACTGAAATTGGTGGCACGATTGGTGATATCGAATCACAACCATTTATCGAAGCCGCTAGGCAAGTTTCTTTAGAAGTTGGTAAAGAGAATAGTTTATTCATCCATGTTACTTTAGTGCCTTATCTACATGGCTCTGAAGAACATAAAACTAAACCAACTCAACATTCAGTTAAAGAACTTCAAGGTATGGGTGTTAATCCAAATGTCATCATCCTAAGATGTGATGAACATTTAGAACCCGCGATCTTTGATAAGATTTCATTATTCTGCAATGTGAAGAAAGATTGTGTTATTGAAAATATCACCCTTCCAAACCTTTATGAAGCCCCACTTATGTTAGAAAAAAGTGGCTTTTCAGAGGTGGTCTGTCGTGAATTATCACTTAAAACCAAGAAACCAGATCTCAAAGAATGGACAAAGATGGTGGATAGAATTAAGTCAAGACCATACACAGTTCATGTTGGCTTGGTCGGCAAATATGTTGAACTTCATGACGCCTATTTATCGGTCGCAGAAGCGATGAGACACGCTGGATATTACTACAACACCCATATTAAGATTCACTGGATTAATTCCGAAACTATCACCGATGATAACGTTGATGAAACACTCAAAGGATTAGATGGAATTATCGTTCCAGGAGGATTTGGATGTCGCGGTATTGAAGGAATGATTACCGCTACTAAATATGCTAGAGAGAATAATATTCCTTTCTTTGGCATTTGTTTAGGTATGCAAGTTGCGGTTATCGAATATGCGAGAAATGTTGCGGGATTAGAAGACGCAAACTCGAATGAATTTGATGAAACTAGCCCTCACAAAGTTATCGATTATATGCCTGGACAAAACGACGATATCAACAAAGGCGGAACTTTACGTCTTGGTGCTTATCCATGCGTGATTAAACCAAAAACAACGATGGAAAGATGCTATAAAGCCAAAACAATTAATGAAAGACATCGTCATCGTTATGAATTTAATAACGAATATCGTAAGACTTTGGAAGACTATGGGCTAACTTTAAGTGGACTATCACCAGATAACTTGCTTGTGGAAACAGTGGAGTTAACTGATCGTCCGTTTTATGTGGGTGTCCAGTTCCATCCAGAGTTCAAATCTAGACCTAATAAACCCCATCCTTTATTTATAGGGTTTATAGGTGCAGCGTTTGCGAGAATTGGAAAGCAAAAGTTATAAAATATAGAACCGGACAAAAAATTAAGAAAATTGTAATTATCATATTGATGATAATGGTATAATTGAACAGTCTCGCGGAGGAATATGCCAATGGCAAAATATGATGTAGTGATAGTTGGTGCTGGCCCAAGTGGTTATATGTGTGCTTATGAACTCGCCAACAAAAGAAGTGATTTGAAAATCCTTTTAGTAGAAAGAGGCAGAAACATCTATGAAAGAAAGTGTCCAGTTTTGGAACACAAGCTTGATAAATGCCCAATCAGCACTAAAGGATATCGTGAATGTCACCCAGCTTGTTCCATCACTAGTGGTTTTGGTGGCGCAGGTGCATATAGTGACGGAAAATTTAACATAACCACTGAGTTCGGTGGATGGTTAACAGATTACATGGATCCAGATGAATTAATGAGAATCATCAAATACGTTGATGACATTAATTTATCTTTTGGTGCGACCGAAGTACTAACTGATCCTGATACTCCAAAAGTGCGTGAAATTGAAAGACGTGCAATGTCTGTTGGCGTTAAATTACTTCGTAGTAAGGTACGTCATTTAGGCACCGAAGAAAATATCAAAATTCTAACTAGAATCTATGAATCTCTAGAAGGAAAAATTGAAGCAAGATTCTGCACAAAAGTTACTGACATTATTGTAGAAAATGGAAAAGTATGCGGGATTTGCATAGATAATGGAGAAAAAATCGAAGCTAACTATGTTGTTTTAGGTGTTGGTAGAGAAGGTAGCAAATGGTTAAACGAATTATTTGAAAAATACAAGATTCCAATGTCTCAAACTCAAGTTGATATCGGTGTTCGTGTCGAATGTCCAAACATGGTTATGGAAGAAATCAATGAGAACTTATATGAAGGCAAATTCTTATATAAAACTTCTGTTGGTTCCACAGTTAGAACCTTCTGTAGCAACCCAGGTGGACACGTTGTTATGGAGAACTATGAAGGTGTTGTTAATGTCAACGGCCACTCATATAGTGATTCCAAATTATCCTCACCAAACACAAACTTTGCTTTATTGGTGTCTCATCATTTTGAAGAGCCATTTAAAAAACCAAATGAGTATGCTTTAAAGGTTTCTTCTTTAGCTAATCAACTAGCATGTGGCTCTGTCATCATCCAAAAATATGGTGATATCAAGTTAGGTAGAAGAAGTACTGTTAAGAGAATTCAAGAAGGATTCGTTAGACCAACATTAAAAGAAGCTGTTCCTGGCGATTTAGCCCTTGCCTTACCTTATAAAACCATGCGTTCAATTATCGAAATGATTGAAGTGCTTGATAAAATCACTCCAGGTATCGCGACTGAACATACACTTTTATATGGTGTAGAAGCCAAATATTATAGCGCTCACCCAAAAATGAGCAATCAGCTTGAAGTTGATGGAATTGATAATCTATACGTGGCTGGCGATGGTGCTGGACTTACAAGAGGCCTCGCACAAGCTAGCGCATGTGGAGTATATATTGCTAGAAACATAATTGCGAAGGAGGATTAATTATGTCTAGATATGTAGGTACAACCAGTAGGGGTATTAGACTCCCAATTATCAAACAAGGCGACGATTTAGCGGGAATTGTTGTTGAAAGTGTTCTTGCCGCAAGCAAACATGAACCATTTGCGTTAAATGATAGAGATGTCATCGCTATCACAGAAAGTATCGTAGCTCGTTCACAAGGTAATTACGCAACTGTTGATGATATCGCTAAAGATGTTCATGACAAATTCAATGGTGGAACAGTTGGTATTATCTTCCCAATCTTAAGTAGAAATAGATTCTCTATCTTACTTAAAGGTATGGCAAGAGGCTTAGACAAGATCGTCTTAATGCTCAGTTATCCTAGTGATGAAGTTGGCAATGCATTATTAACTTATGATGAATTAGATGAAAAAGGCGTCAACCCTTATAGTGATGTCTTATCATTAGCAAAATATCGTGAATTATTTGGCCACAAAGTCCATGAATTCACAGGCGTTGATTATATCGATTACTATGTCGAATTAATCAAAGGTGAAAACTGTGATGTTGAAGTGGTATTTGCTAACCAAGCAAAAGCTATCTTAGATTACACAGATAAAGTACTTGCATGTGATATCCATACACGTAATAGAACCAAGAGAATCTTAAAAGAAAAAGGCGTTAAAATCGTCTTAGGTCTCGATGACATTATGAATCATTCAATCAATGGCAGTGGTTATAATGAAAAATATGGTTTATTAGGTTCTAATAAATCTACAGAAGAAAAAGTTAAACTCTTCCCAAGAGACGCTCAAGGTTTAGTGGAAGACATTCAAGCTAGAATGTTAGAAAAAACCGGTAAGCACCTTGAAGTTATGGTTTATGGTGATGGTGCATTTAAAGACCCACAAGGAAAGATTTGGGAATTAGCTGACCCAGTTGTCTCTCCATTCCATACAGCGGGCTTAAAAGGCACACCAAATGAATTAAAACTAAAATACCTTGCTGATAATGACTTCAAAGATCTCAAAGGCGAAGAATTAAAAGAAGCAATTAAAGAGAAGATTAAAGAAAAAGAAGGCAGCCTTGTTGGTCAAATGGCGTCTCAAGGTACAACCCCAAGACAATTAACAGACCTCATCGGTTCCTTATGTGACTTAACCAGTGGATCTGGTGATAAAGGAACACCTGTTGTTCTTGTCCAAGGTTACTTCGTTAACTATTCTGAAGAATAATAAAACAGATATGATTGAGCACTCAGAAATGGGTGCTTTTTCTTATACAATTAATTGAAATGTGACTAAATATAGTATATAATTAAGCCACAATAGGAGGTAATAAGTATGCAAATTGTTCCTATGCGAGATTTAAAAGATACAGTAAAAATTGAGAATCTTTGTGAAGAAACAAATGGTCCAGTTTTTATTACTAAAAATGGTTATGGCCGACTAGTTGTGATGAATATTGAGTATTTTGAAAAAATTATGAACATGGCTTTTGAAGCCAAATTGATTAATGAAGGCCTTTCTGACTTAAACGAAGGAAGAATGGAAGACGGGAAAACTGTTATTGAAGAAATGAAACAGAAATATGGATTCTAGCCATTATCGTTTTACTTTAAACGCAAAAAATGACTTGAACAGTATTCTTGCCTACATCTCCATTGATTTATCAAACCCAATTGCTGCAAATAATTTTTTAAATAAATTACTCGACAAAATTGATAGCATTTGCTTTTTCCCAGAGAGTTGTCCGCTTGTAATAAATGAATTTATCAAAAATGATAGCATCAGAAAAGCGAATGTTGGACATTATGTTATATATTACATTTACGACGAAAACGAATCTGCTATAAATATTATTAGAATCATTTATGGAAAAAGAAATCTCGAAGAAATATTAAAACTTTTATAATTTAGGAACGCACAGAGGCCACTTAAAAAGTGGCTTTTTTGTATGCATATAAAAAGACCCAGACTATTAATCCGGGCCGTATTTGTTTGATATTTGTTTTATTGTTTTACAAAAATCTTAACATTTCCACGTCCAGAAACGCTTGTGCTTAAGGAACCATTTCCAACATTAACAACTTCGCCTGAGTACATGTCTTTGTATGTACCGTTAGGAATATTGTTAAATGTTGCGCCGCCTGAAATAGCAACACATGCAAACGAATTTTGATAGCACCTAACAAATGCCATGCCGCTACTTTGAATTGCATCAGTAGAATATTGCCCTCTTCTTAAAGCAGGAACAGCAAGTCTAATTTTATTTAGTTTTATTAAGTGTTGTGAAAGTGTAGCGTTTAATGTTTCATTAACCTTTCCTGAAGCTGCAAAGACACCAAAATCAGAAGCGGTAACATTGCCTTCCAAATTATCACCATAATATGCTCTACCAGAGTTTGCTAATGCTAGATTTGGTCCTTCATCGATTGTTTTACCTTTCTGGAATTCAATTTCAGAACCATAGTAGATACATGGAACGCCACGGAATGTGAACATTAAACTCATATTCTCTTTCCATGCATCTGTTCCTTCGTTGTATCTAATTTTCTCAGCGCCATCTGGTCCATAGTCGTGTGAATCAACGTAAACAACATTATATGTTGCGTCATTATAATATTTATCACTTCCTACTGCTACACCAAAAGCGTCTCTAGCATTTTGGAAATTCCAATGCATTGGGAAATCAATGACACTACACTTGCTCCATTGTGAATGATCAGGCTCATGATAAGTGCGTCCATTTTGCAAATATGCATTTTGGCTTTCTCTTTGATTTGTGTTTGCGTTGTCATTCCAGTTTTCTTTTGTTGACTGTTCGTTGACTTCTCTGGTGCCCCACGCGTAGTTTTTGTTCTCTTTCCAAGTATAGAATGGTGCAGAGTCACATGCTTGACCATGGTTCCAGACTTCTCTTACTCTAGTACAGACTTCACCAAACATGAAGAAGTCAGTGTTTCCACATTTTTCCGCAATAGCGTATAGGCCAGGCCAAATATAGTTATTGAATGTTAATCTTGAAATATGTTTCATTGTATCGATACGGAATGCATCAACACCCATACGGATAAATTCACCATATGCATCAACTAAATAGTTGGCCACTGTTGGGTTTTCGGTATTTAAATCGACACAGTCGCCTGCCATTTGACCTGTTTGCTCGATATATTGTTCGTATGCCATGCTTCTTTCATGGTGATAGATATTATAAACGTCTCTATCACCTTTCATGGTTTCAATACGAGTGTTATATTGTGCTCCGCCCGCCATGGAATCATAGCTACTTGACAATAGTCCTGATTCTGAATTTCTAATTATTCCTTTAACCGTTGTATTGTTTGCGCTGTCATAATAGAACATTGGGAATAAGTTTTCTTCTCCGAAGTTGCCTGAGTGGTTGAAAACAACGTCTAAAATGATTTTCATGTCGCGCGAATGCGCTTCATCAATAACAGTTTGGAAACTAACATCTTGAGATAGATATCTTGGGTCAACTTCTTTGAAATTAATTGCATGATAGCCGTGATAATCGTATCCAGATGCATTCTTAACAACAGGGGTAATCCAGATTGCTGTAAATCCCAACGCTTTAATATAATCCATCTTTTCAATTAAACCTTTGAAATCGCCTCTCCAAGCCGGATCATTAGCAGCGTTGTTTCTTCCGTCCCAACATTTTGTGTTGTTGTCTGGATCACCATCATAGAATCTTGTTGTAATTGTGAAATAGATTGATTCATCTCTAAAATCGTGTCTGCTGCCATTGTATTTATTAATTACTTGCCCTTTGTTGTAGTTTTTAACTGCAGGTAAATCATTAGCAGCATTTGCTTGCTCAACAATATCATAATTACCTTGTGGGATTTCTGATGGTGGTATATATGGGTCAATCTTAATATCTGGTTTTTCTGTTTTCAATTCGCCCTGATAATACCAGTAATAGCCCGCTTCATCGATTGATAAATCTGCTGTTTGACTGCCACTATCAGTTTTGAAAATAACATTTAAAGCAGTATATCCTGGGAAGTCATATGTTTTCCAAGTATCATCATAGTCTTTTAGAGGTTTTCCTGGCCATTCCCCTAATAATTTTGTTGCACTTGCTCCCTCACCAATCCATGCGTAAACCGTCGAATATTCTGCTGGTGCAAAAACTTGAACATAATTAATGGTTGGAAGTGGCTCTTCCTCTTCTTCTGGATCGTCGGGATCAGCCTCTTGAATCTTTTCAACTTTAATTGTGCATTGTGCTACAAAACCACCATCGTTTGTAGTGGCTTTAACAATAGTCGAGCCTTCCTTTACGCCTTGGACCATTCCGGTATTGCTTATTGTGGCAATTGTTTTATCTTCTGTGGTGTATTTAACTGACTGATTAGTTGCATTGCTTGGAATGATTTGTATACTAGTTTGTCGTTTTTCACCTTCGTTTAATGTAATAACACTACTTGAGAATTTTATGCCAGTAACATTTACAACAGGTGTATCTATTGGTGTTTTGTCTGGATCCGGAACAACAGTTAGCAGTGCTTCCGAAGTTTTGTTCCCATCTTTTGTTGTTACAACTAAAGTCGTTTGTCCTGCTGAAAGGGCTCTGATGATTCCGTTATTATCAATTGTTGCAACGCTTGTGTTGCTTGATGTTATTATCACTTCCTTATCGGTTGCGTTATTTGGAAGCACAGTGTGTCCAATTAATTCGGTCTCTCCAACCATCAGTTCTAATTCAGATACTTCAAATTCGACACTTTCTACATGAACAGTGGAATCTGTTTTGTCGTCACCATCTTTATCGGTATCTCCAGATGGTGGATCTTCAGGATTTGGATTGGTTGATGTCTGTCCGCATGCTGCTAATAATCCAAGCGTAGATAAAAACACTAATGCAGTTTTCCATTTTCTCATAGATTAGTCTCTCCTTTTCTTAAATACTGGCCAGAATTGATCTTTGCCATAATCTATTTCATTTAATTTTAATAACTCAATCATGTCTTCTTTCGAGATTTCAAAGTCTAGTTTCATATTATCGGATATATGCTCTTTGCTTGATGCCTTTGGAATAGATATTGTATCTAACTGCAATGTATACTTTATACATAATTGAGGATTAGATACGTTATATTTATTTGCCATAGCGGTGATTTCTTTATTTTTAAGAGCAGCGCCATGGGCGATAGGGCTATATGATTCAACGATAATATCGTTTTCTTGACAGAACTTAATAACATCAATTGGAGTATTTCCAACATGGCAAAGTATTTGATTAACCATAGGTTTAATCTCTGAATTATCCATGATGTTTTTTAAGTCATTGATGTTGAAATTTGAAACACCAATGGCCTTTACCTTGCCATCTTTATAAGCTTCTTCTAATGCTTTCCAAACTTGGATGTTTTCTTTATAAAACTTCTTTGGACCACGGAACAATATCCATGGTTGTGGACAATGGATAAGAATCAAATCAATATAATCGACATTAAGTCTTTTAAGAGACTCTTCTATCGATTGTTTAGCTTTCTTATAGGACTTATATTCTGCCTTTACTTTAGTGGTGATAAAAACATCTTCTCTTTTTAGTCCTGAATCTCTAATTCCTTGACCTACGCCTTCTTCGTTTCCATATGCTTGAGCGGTATCAACATGTCGATAACCGCATTCTAAAGCGGTTTTGGTACATTCAGCGGCTCTTTCGTTTTTGATTAGCCATGTACCATAGGCTAGCGAAGGAACTTTAACTCCATTAGATAGGGTGAATTCTTTCATGCTGGGTATATCCTTAATATATCTTTATTTATTATAGTATAGATTTTGACATAAGTAATACTTATCTTTACCATACATTAATACTTTGCTTGGGATTTAATAGTTTTGCTGATAAACTTAAATCACATAAAGGAAACTATCATATGCCTCAAAAGAAAAAACACATCGCTTTTTGGATTATCTTTCCAATTGTCATGGTGATTATTGCATCCCTATTAATCTTTTATTTCGATTTAGCTAATGGACCGCTTGTGTGGTTTATTGTTGAATTATCACTTATCGTCGCATTTATTGTGATTAGAATCTTATTTAGAGATAGAAAGTTTTGGGTCAGATTATTGACGTGGGTAGGCTTTTTTGGCACAACAGTCGCTATTATTGCGCTTTGTAAACCAACAACCGAGATTAAAAGCGCTGCATATTACTCTAACCCCACACCAATAGCTGAAACATTAAATGTTACTTCGGGTAAAGTTAAAGGTATCTATAACGTAGATAAAACCGTAAAGATCTACGCTGGCATTCGTTATGCAACAGCAGAAAGATGGAAAGAACCGGTCGCATATGTTTCTGATAAAGAGATAGATGGTTCATATTTTGGCCCAAGAAGTATGCAGCCTGCATCTAATCCACTTATGGATTCTTTGGTGGATATTTATGCGGAAAAAGGTTGGCATCCTGATTACACTATGCACCCATATCAAAATATGAGTGAGGATAGTTTATATCTCAATATTTGGAGGCCAAATACTGATGCGACCAACTTGCCAATTCTTGTTTATATTCATGGTGGAAGTTTAACTAGTGGAAGCTCTGCTTATGAAGCATATAACGGGGAAACAATGGCGAAACAAAACGTTATTATGATTACCATTCAATATCGTTTAGGTGTTTTTGGATATTTTGCTCATCCAGATTTAAAAGAAGAATCACCAAATCATACAACCGGAAACTATGGCCTTTTAGATCAGATCCAAGCTCTTAAATGGATTAATGAAAACGCCGCGAGCTTTGGTGGAGATAAGAATAATATTACCATCGCTGGAGAAAGCGCTGGCTCATCAAGTGTTTGCGCTTTATGCACATCTGATTTAGCAGCAGGACTATTTAAAAAAGCAATAGGAGAATCTTCTTCTTTAGCAATTAAACTTGCTCCTCACACTTATAGAACCGAAGAAGAAGCATATAAAACGAGCGCGAATATATTGAGCGAATTTGGCTGCACAACCATTGAACAATTAAGAAAAGTAGATGCTAGCAAACTAGTAAATACAAGTTATAGCAATTCTGAAATGATGATGGATGGCTATGCCCTTAAAAAAGATCCATATCAGGTTTATCTTGATGGCCAGAACAATGAAGAGGCACTTTTAAATGGTTATAACGTTTTAGAGAGCGATGCCTTTGTTGTTCCACAATTCTTATTTAGTCCAACAAATGCGGGCAACATTAAATCTAGATTAACAAGTTATTTTAATGAAGAAACCGCAAACCAAATTTGTGAGTTATATAAAGATAGAATTGCACAGGATGCCTTTAGTGCTTTCAATGAAATCATCTCTGTTTACTGGTTTATTATGCCTCATCATTCTTGGTCTAATCTCGCTTTAAATAACGGAGTGGATGTCTATAGATATCAATTCACTAAAGAAAATGGTTTCTATGGCACTTACCATTCTGGAGAAATGATTTATTGTTATGGAAATATTGACCGCATTGGTAAACCATTCGCTTATGATCAAAAAGATTATGATTTATCAAAGATAATGGTGACATATTGGTCTAACTTTGCAAAAACCGGAAACCCAAATGGCGAAGGAGTTGCGACTTGGAATAAATATATCGCTAATGGACAAGTCCAAGAACTAGGTGTCAATGTTGGTCCTATTAACGATAAATATTTAGACTTATATACAATAATTGACCATTTCTTAGAAACAAAAATCGCAGAATTAGCAGCATAAGAAAAAATCACCTTTGATATCAATCCAAGCGATATTCATCGGTGAGTTTCATTTTTATTTGCTTTTGTTTTTGGCTTTTTTGATGAAGTGAATGATTGTAATAACTAGGAATGTTATGGCGGTACCTACCACATATCCGAAGAAGTCGATTCCAACATCCATCCATGTTCCACTTCGTGATGGAACACAGAGTTGAATCAATTCACTTAATCCTGCAGTTAGGAATCCCACAAATAAAGTCAAAGGAAGGTAGAGATATAGCTTTATATAGTCCTCAAAATATGTATAGAAGAATAATAGTCCAAATATAGCGGTTACTAAGAATAACATAAAGTGACCACCAAATTTACGCATCCATTGATGGAAGTTGCTATAGTTATCATCATTGATTGCTTGCTTGACACTGATATTAATATCAAATTCTTGTTTTAGGGTTTCATTAGCTACACTTGTGACAGTGATATGAACTTTGCCAACATCTTTAGCTTTGATGGTTACTAATTCAGTGCCATTGCCAACAATTTGAACTTTATCAGAGTCACCAGTGACGTTAATGGCTTTAACAGAAACATTTTTAGGGGTAAAGATTCCACTGACTTGAAGCTGATCATTAACATAAACTTCTTTGGTTTCTTTTTGGTTAATGGTCATAGATGCTGGAAGAGCTTCACCAACATTAATGTCTAGTTCTTGTTTAATGGTGTTGTCATTATTGGAAACAACCGTTAACTTAACGTTACCTTTTTTACGATATCCACAAACCCTGACACAATCTTTGTTTTCGTCATCCTTATAAACAGGGAATCCATTTTCATCATATTTAAATGGGGCGATTATCGCGCCTAATTCATCGCTTAAATAGTAGCTAACACTTTGATCTTCTAGAGTAGTATTTTCAAAAGTTGGATGGATTAAAACTGAATAATCATCAGGATTATCTTCGCCTGTAAAAACATAGTCATAATCAAGCATTGAGGCCGATCCTGTTGCGTTTAAGGCAATAGAATTGGTCGCTGGCTTAGTAATATGTTCACTTGTAACGGTTATGTTATATGTTTCTTTTCCATATGTAATAGAAGCGCTTCCTTCACTTATCGCGTGTATAACTCCATACTTATCGATAGTGGCTATTGCCTCATTAGAAGAAGAGTGGTCTAACTTTGTATAATCATATAGTCTTCTTAGATAATAATCGTTACGATTGTTGCCTTCTTTTGGGTTTAATTTAGTGTCTATCTTACTTGTTTCACCAGTCTTTAAAGTTGTTTTACCAATCTTTAAATCATAGTTAACTGGTTTAGCTCTTTCAACTATGTTGAAATCATATCTATAGTTTAGACTATCCGCAACTTTGATATTTAAAGCGTATGCTTCGCTAGTCATTGCGTTAGCGACAATTCTTACGTCAACAAAGTATGAATTCTTGCTTTCGTGACTAGACATCACCAAGTTATAGTCATCTTTATTTCCTAATAAATCGCTAACTACATATGACTTGTCGTAAACATCGATATCTTTCTTTTCTGGATATTTAACTTCAATTGATAAAAGAGTGGTGGTGCCTAGAGCAATTTTGCCATTTCCTAAATAAGATGAATCGCTGACGGTGCCGATGCTACTTGGCTTAATCACTTCGGCGATTTGCGGACCCTTAATGAGGTTAACAAAAAAGGCAGATATCTGAGCAAATAATCCGCTTTGTACACCAGAAGCACCACCGACAATACATGATTCAGCGATAATTAAAGACACCAAAGTAGCAAATATACCTAAAGATATATAGACTATTGGCTTTCTATGTTTTAAGGATGGTATCTTCATCTATTATTGTTCCTCAATAAAAGGAGGGAATTTTCCGTTTAAGCAACTAATGTTTTTACCAGCATTCTTCGCTTTATATAAATTGTTATCAGCGTGTCTCATTTCATTGTTGAAATCAAAATTAGGAGTGGTTCTTAACACTCTTCCGCCTACAGAAATAGTGATGATTTCGTTTCTCGAACCTTTTGGAGTTGCGATTTTAAGATCGCTAACAGCGGTTCTAATTTTTTCGATTATTTCGAAACTCTCACGAATGTTATCTAATTCAAAGAATAATAAGAACTCTTCTCCACCGTATCTAAAGAAATCAAGGTTTGGCGAGTTAAATTCTGTTCTAATTGCATCCGCAACGTTCTTTAAGCAGAAATCACCTACGGCGTGTGAGAAGTTATCATTATAATGCTTAAAGTCATCAATATCGAATATGACAATTAATAAATTAATTGGTTCTTTTCTCCATCTCTTGATATTAACATCAAGATATTCTCTTAACGCAAAACGATTCTTACATTTAGTCAGCTCATCATAAATTGCGTTGTTATATAGACGGTCATTAAGCATCTTTTGACAATAGCTTTGTACTTCTGCATAGAAGATGAAACTCTTAACGAAATATTTAAAGAATGGATACAGGCCTAAAATTAAATAGTAGTAGTGGACTGACGCAATATGATAATTTGTGCTTGCGTCAATGGTGGTAAATAAAAACATAGCAAGGAAGATAGATTCTTCAACTGCAAAATCGATTGCATAGGCCTGACAGATCATGAGCATCATAAAGATGACGGCAACAGAAGGACTAATACCTTCGCCAGTTGATACAAGGCCCATTTTTGCATCAGACCAGAACGATAGAATAAAGTCTATTGCTAAGCCACCATATAACAAATTGATAGCGATTCTATTGAATATGGGTCTATCTGGCCTAATAAATAAACCAATAATTGAACAAACAATTGATATACCTGCTAATGTAATAGTAGTGATTTGACCAGTGAAAGAAATGTCACTCATCAAAGGATCGCTTCCTTGATTTTCAAGAGCATTAAGGAAGATAATTAGGAAGGTCAACAAAATCACCATGGCGATGGACGCCGCTAAAGAAATTGCGCTGTTTTTTCTATTTGCGTTGTCTCTAACTGCTTTTACATCGGTATTAGTTAAATTGTTCTCTTTGATAACAACTGGTGGTAATAAGAATATAAACGCAGATTTAAGAAGTTCTTTCTTTTTCGTCTTTCCCATATTAACAATATTATAGTTAATGAATTTTAAAACGCAACTCTTATAGAATATGCTTATTCTATTTCCTATAAAAAAAATAATAGCGAAAATAAACGTGTTGTATTTTAATACAAAAGTTATTGTATAATTAATAGGCCTGAAAAGGCTTCGAGACTATGCTTATTTCTTAAATTAATCACAAGAGATCTACTTTAGCTAGTCCAACGGAAAGAGAAGCACTAAGCCTGCTTCTCTTTCCCTCCATGAGGGAGGAGCCGACATGAAAGATTCAATTTTATTCCAAAGACATTTTGTATTAGTCGAAGATTTTCCTAGTGAAGTCGACAAAAAACAAAACGAGTATTATGTCGCCTATTTATTAATTAACTTCGGTATAGAAATAACTAATCCAGAAGTGGTTAATGATAAGGTGCTTTTGAAAATATCTCAATTCTTTAAACTCAATGTCCCAGATTCTTTTTATGCAAACCCTCAAGATTCCAAATATTTTTCTTGTGAAGAGTTACTCATTGAACAAATCATTTCTTATGTCTTCGGATATGGCACTGATTTAGGAAGAGTGGAATTATTTAAAAAAGCACTTCCACATTATTGTATTGGTAATGAGTTAGTTTTAAGAACTTACGAAGTTATCAATAAAGAAAAAGCGGATGAAATTTTAAAAGGAGTTGCTAAACAGTATTGTGCATATAAAAGACCTTTCTCAGAAGATGAATCAAAAGAATTTTTATATCTTGTAGAAGCAGGTTATTTTGATGTTAATGAGCCAATTCAATGCCGAGACAACATATTTTATGTTGCGCATCGTTATCCAGAATTAGGCAGATGTTTAGATAAAAAAGACGTTGTTAAATATTCCATCAATATCTTTGGCTTAAGAGAAAAGAATCTAAATCATATTTTTAACGCCAACAAAGAAAAGGTCGAACTGATTAGAGAAATCATGCCTTATATCAATGACTGCCCTCTTAGCAAAAGGCAAGCCAAATTTTATAACAAGATTTGTTCTCTTTTAGATATGGACGCTAATGCCAATAACGAAAAAAGCCCTTATCGTTTAGCTAAATTATGTTTAGATAAAGGCGATGTCATAGGCGCTGCTAAGATATTCCAAAAGAGTGGTTCTTTATTAGTTAGAAACATTAAAATGCTCCTTTCAAGATGTAAGAGAGAAGAGATTGATGTTCTTTTAGGAATGATGCCAAAAGATAATCCAGCAATCATGTATCAACTTTTGACTTCTCTTGAACTTGATAACTATGGTGTTCCAAGAACATTTAGATACTTTAACAACAAGATGGCGTATTCACATACAGAAAATCTTTATGAAACTCAATATAGGAAGTCTGCTTTAGATAACAAAACTAAAGATATTGTAAGAAAGTTCCTTATTAATGGCTTAAATGAATATTATTCATCAATCCCTAAATTTGGAAAGATTTATATTTCTGAAGAATTTGAACGTGTAGCATTACCAATTAACACAACCTCAAGCGGAAACGGATTAGATGTTTTACCTTCTGGAAGTAGATTAAAGTTTAGTGCCAAATATATTAGAACTTTCTGCTATTGGGAAGGTGTACGTGATATTGATGCTTCTTTAGTTGCTTTAAAAGAAGAAACAATCAAAAACGGTAAGATTGATGAACAATTTGATTACAACACTTTGTCATGGAGAACATATAGTCAAAAAAGATTTGGAGATGACGCCTTATGTTCTGGAGACTGTACCGACTATAAGGGTGCAGAATATCAAGACATCGACATCGACGCAATGATTAAAAGAGGCTTTAGATATGTAGTGTGCTGCATCAACGGCTATGGCGAAACATTTGACCATGGTGATATTCACGCTGGTCTACAAGTTAAAAACAACATCAATACAGCTGCTTGGGATCCAAAGAATATTTCGTTCTCAATGCACATTGTTGGACAAAGCCGTTCTTTCACAAACTTTGCTTTGGACCTAAAGACCATGGAAATTGTCTTTGTTAATATGAAGAGCAACTATGGTTATATTGTTGAACCCGGTCAAGTAGAATTAGCGAGGAATTTCCTCACCGATTCATATCTCGCTTTCAACATGAAGTCTTTATTAGTTAACCTTGGCGAAATAGTTGATAAACCAGAAGAAGCCGATTATGTTTTCGACCGACATTACCAAGGAAACGAGAATCAAAAGGTCATTAGGCCGTTCGATATTCAATCGCTTGTCGAAATTGTAAATATAAAATAGATAAAAATTTCGCCGCTAAAAAAGTGGCGATTTTTCTTTATAGTAAGCATAAAAACCCTGCAGAAACCGCCTAAAATTATCTCAACTCAACCAACAGTTGATAAAACTTTTAGTTGAGCAACAACTTGGTTATAATATTTTTGCAACTAATTTTATATTATGTTTTCGTCAAAAACGGAGGAAGGCAAAAATGGAAGAAACATTTGGTCAAAGATTATCAAGAATTAGAAAAGAAAAAGGATTAACTCAAGAAGACATTGCTAAGAGAATAGTCATCTCACCTCAAGCAGTCTCAAAATGGGAAAATGATGTCTCATCACCTGACATCCTAGTGTTATGCTCGCTCGCAGATATCCTAGGCGTAAGCGTGGATGAATTATTAGGTAGAGAAAAGACAAATACTACTGCTTCCGAAACAGTTGATAGCGAAGTGGTGGATGATGAAGAAAAGATGTCAGATTCAAAACCTGAAGATAGTGATGAAGAAACCAAAGAAGAAAAAAAGCATGGCGTTCATATCAAAGACGGAGAGGACGAAATCATTATCGACAGTACAGGCGTGCATCTAAAAGATGGTGATCAGACCATCGACATTAATGGCAATATCGAAATCAATGGTGATAATGTTCATATTTACGACAAAGATGGCAATGAATATCGCAGACACCACAACTGGAAAAAGAAATGGTTCTGGATCTCCGGTGGCTTCCTATTTGGATTAGCACTTATCGCATATATCATTATGGGTGTGATATTTACTGATCAAACTATCGGATGGAAAGCAGGATGGATTGTCTTATTGATTCCATTCGTGATTACATCATTATGGGATGCTATCGTTAATAGAAAGATTACAGAATTTGCATATCCAATTCTCGTTACCGCTGTATATTTGGGTTTAGGTTTCATGGGAGGATATTTCGGCTTTGAAGGATGGAGTTTCTACTGGTTCTTATTCTTAACAATACCGGCCTTCTACTTAATCGGCGGAACAATTGATTCGAAAATACATCGTCCAAAAGTATATATCAACGAATAATAAAATAAAGGATTGAACTCAAGTGGCTCAATCCTTTTTTACTACATGTTTTTCTTGATACTTTTTGAATAGCTCTTCGGTTGCTAGAGAGAACTTTGTGACCGCAAAATCTCGGCCGTGTGGATAGACATAGAATGTATCATTTGGAACGTTTAAGTCAACACAGTCCCCGTATTTTCCTAAATACTCGTATTCAATATGCACGCCATAACTATTTTGTGGAGGGATGGCAACCTCGAATTTTTCGCCTTCATATTCACCGGTTAATTTGAATCCGTTCATGTCGTGCACAAGGTAGCCTTTTCCGAGGTGGAAGAACTTGTCTTTTGGAAGCAAATCGATATGAACCTCACCTTCAAAATGATATGTTCCTGCATCGACTTCTTTTCTGACTTCCGCTCTTTCCCATTCATACCAGTCAGGAATATGGGAGAATTCGGTTTCGCCTTCTACTGCTTTTAATTCGCCTAGTTCGGTATATTCCCATTTTTTGCCACATTCTTCGCAGAATAGATAAATGCCTTTAGAATTCATCCTATATTCTTTTCCACAATGTGGGCATTTATATAAGACTTTATGAAGCCCTTCAGCACGCCCTTCATATGTGACGTGAATATTTCTTTCTTTTTGCCAACTATATTCGTCGTATTCAAAGTTGTCTTGTATTCTTTGATTGATTTCTTCTAGAGACAAGTTTGCAATTTCATCCTGGGTAACGAGTGGGTATAATTCTGCTTCAATTGGTTGCACGCCTCTATCATGTAAGTTCCAGAATGGAGAATTGATATGGTGGCCATGCATTTTAAGCATTACAACTGGTACATTTAAATAACGGCAAAGTCTTGCTACAGAAGATGGGATAATAGCTTTTGTTCCACATAAAGAATACCTAGCTTCAGGGAAAATAGCAGCGACGCGTTTATGATCTATAACATATTTAAGATGTTTAATTAAATCAAAATCATTAGTAAACTTACGTTTACAAATGCCACCGATATGTCTTAATAAAAGTTCTCTATTTAAGAATCCGTCAATTGCGATGACATAATTTAATGGATGTGGGAATGTTGCCACTGAAAGGACGTTAATATCCATAAAGGCATTGTGATTGGCTAGCAAAAGATATGGTGGTTTAATGCCATCCATATTAATCTTTTTTATTATTCCCTTATGCTTTTTAACTGGCCCTATAGCAAGTAAATAACTTAATAATCTCAGCTTCGGTCTCTTTGGTGAGGCCTTCATATCAAAACGTTCAAATTGGTCTAGCATGCTAACATATTACATTAATCCATAAATCATAACCACAATTATTCTAATTATTGTGATTGTTAAAAAACTAAAATAGTTTTAAACTTTACATATATATATGGAAAAGACAAGAGGCTACAAACTTAATAGTAAAAAAATTACTCTCGAGTTCGAACATAACCCTTACGAGACAGAAATCTTTTCTCCAAAGAAGGTTTCCTCAAAGACCATTGTTTTTCCAATTTTCAATTATCAAACTAACAAACAGTATATCGATTTGATATATGCTTTGGTCGATAGAGGTGTTAAAGTTATTACCATTAATTTGCTAAATCGTGGCGACCGTGTTTTGTTTTTCAACTATTATTACACAGCTTTCGATGCTTTATTAGAGGACTTACACTCTAGAAAAATCATCGGAAAAGAAAAGGAAGAATTAATCATCCTTGGTATCGGTATCGGCGCTAACTTAGCTAGCTACTGTAACTTCAACAAAAGCCAAACTGTTAAAATTTCTAAGATTGTTCTTATTTCTCCGGTTAATAGATATAAAGGCGAATATCGTATTTCAAAAGAAGTGTCTAGGTTCAAGATTCCAACCTATATTTATTATGGACAATTCGATAAGGTCACAGATGTAAATACACGATATTCCATTTTCCAAAGTGGCAAAGACAACCCAAATGTTCATTTTACTTGCTATCCTGCTACTGGTCACTATTTATACTATTCAGGACCATTAAGCATGGAATTAGAAAAGCTATATAGAAATAGTGAATTCGATTTATTGATTGGTGAAACCAAAAAGAATAAAAACCCATTTCTTCCAAGTGAAGTCCAATTAAATGAGTCCTTCTTTAACCATCTAATGAATGTCGTTAATGATATTCCAAACCGCAAACGTATTGCTTTATTATCTGATGTATGTCCACAGTTTATCAATGGAGTAGACATTGTTGTTGGATTACTAAAGAAAGAATTAGAAAAACTTGGTTATGAAACATATGTTGTTGCTCTTTGGAAGAAATATGCCGATTTCAACTTGCTTCCAGATGATCACTATATTCCAGTCATCGCTTCTTATGCGAAGATGGTGAAGGGCCATAAAGAGCTTTTTATGCTTAAGACCTTTAATTATCAAGGCAACGCGAAGATGCTATCGATGTTTGGCTTTGACTATTTACACCTCCATACAGAGTATTCTATGAGCCAAGTTGCTATTGAATTATCCAAGATGACTGGCATCAAAATGCCATACACATACCACACGATTTGGAAGATGTATTATGAGCATAAATTTGGTGCTTTATTAGGCGACATCACATATCAAACCGCTAAGGCATTACTCTTTAATAAAGTTTATAAAGAATGTCCAACCATCATCGTTCCATCTAAGAAGAGCTATGACATTTTGAAACAAGAATCATCTGCTAAAGACGTGAGAATTTTCCCTTCTCCAGTCAACAATGAAAGATTTGTTTTATCGAAAGAAGATAGAGAAAAAGTTGCTAAATTGAAGGTTAAATATAATCTTAAAGGCAAAAAGGTTTTAGGATATGTTGGTAGAGTTTCTGCAGAAAAGAATATTACTGAAATAATTTATAATATTTCGCAAATTGTTGGGGAAATTCCAAATCTTGTCTTTATGATTGTTGGAGCTGGAGATGCGATTCCCGCCTTACAAAAATATGCTAGAAAATTAAAAGTTGAGGACCATATTATTTATGTAGGTCAAATTTCAAACGAAGAAATGAAATGCTATTATTCAATGTTTGATGTCTTTGTGACTGCCAGTAACTTTGAAACACAAGGCCTAACATTCTTTGAAGCTGCCACTATGGGAACGCTTATTGTTGCAAAGAAAGATAAGGCTTTAGATGGCATATTTGAAGATGAATACAATGCCTATATTTATGAAAATCTACCTCAATGGATTGAACGAATTGAAAAGGCACTATTTGGTGACAGTAGAAGAGTTATCGAAAACGCAAAATCCACAGTTAAAAAGTATTCACCTGATAAATGGGCAAAACAAATGGAGAAGATTTATCTCGAGTTAAATCCTCCACCTAAAACAAATAAAAAATAAAGTATAACTGGTCTCTTGCGAGGCCTTTTATTTACGCGCGTTATATTAACATAATAATGTTTAGAATTTTAATTCGGTATTTTTTGGCCTAAAATGTAAAAATGTGCCCCATCTAGCATATATCTCGGTATTTTTTGGCCTTTTTTACTGAATTAGTTGCATATAACTCTATAATGTTGGATAATAATAGTCACGAGGTATTTTTTATGAGAATGTTCGACTTAAAAGGCACTGTTTTGGCTATGAATACGCCTAACATTGTTTCTTTGCTCAACTCGATTGAGCTTTACAAAGGAAAGACCTTACGTGTTAGTGAGGCAAAAAAAGTTGACGTGCTTAAAGCTATGGCACGTCGTAGTGGCGCTGTTTCCAGTAACAGAATTGGTAATGTTTATATTACTGATGAAAGGGAAAGCGCTATTTTTACAAAGGGTTCACAACCACAAAGTTTACAAGAATACATGGTTTGTGGTTATAGCAACGCCCTAGAATTAATCGATGAAGTTTGCAAATATCAAACTCTAGATTGTAGTTTCATTTCTACATTACATTATTATATTTATAAGGATTATAATCCTGAATTTGGTGGTCGTTATAAAGATAGTATCAACTACATTCAAGAATCTCAGCCAGACGGTTCATTTAAGACAATCTTTGTTTCTGCTGCTCCAGAAGAAGTTGTTGTCTTATTAGACAACTTAGTTTATCAATTCAATATGTGCGCAGCAGACGATGAATGCAATAAGTTAGTTCTTATCGCTGCATTCATGTTTGATTTTATGTGCATTCACCCATATAACCATGGTAATGGTAGAGTATCAAGATTATTACTACATTACTTATTAAAGAAATATGGTTATGATGTCGTTGATTACTTCTCTATCGCTTATTTAATGGAGCAACACCTTGGCGAATATATCGACGCTTTCAAATTGTCCAGTAATGGTTGGTATGATAATGAAAATGATTATGAACCATTCGTTGCCTTCATTTTAAAGAGAATCCTAGAAGCTTATCGTAAACTAGATTACATCTTAGAAGTTAATAGATTAGATGAAACCGCTGAAGAAAAAGTCTTAAAGGTCGTTAATGATTCCGCTACACCAATTAGTAAGACTGTTGTTTTAAGAATTTTATACGCCCTCAGTAAAGTAACAGTGGAAAAGGCATTAAATAAACTTGTTGATGAAGGGCGTATCCAACTCATCACTAAAGGCCGCTATTCCAAATATTTTAGAGTGTAAGAGGAGAGAACATTATTATGAATACAAATAACATTCGTAACGTAGTTATATTAGGTCACCAAGGCAGTGGCAAAACTTCCTTAGTTGAATCTTTAGCGTTCACAGCTAAATTAATCCCACAAAAGGGTGAAGTCGAAAAGAAAAATACCATTTCCGATTATACCGCTGATGAACAAAGACGTGGTGGATCAATTCAAACCACAGTCATTCCATTAGAATATAATGGTTATAAAATTAATTTATTAGACATACCAGGAAACGATGACTTTATTTCTGAAGCCATTGGTGTCACTGGTGTTGTTAAAGGTGCAGTTCTTGTTATTGATGCTTCTGTTGGTGTTCAAGTTGGCACAATTAAACACTATAACATGCTCAAAAAGAAAGGCGTTCCAACCTTTATCTTTGTTAATAAAATGGATAAAGAGGAAGTCGATTTTGACCTTGTCTTAGAAGATATCAGAGAAAAATTAGGCAAAGAAGTTATTTCCTTCTGTTACCCACTTGGTCATGAAAAATCATTTGATGGCTTTGCTAATGCAGTTGATTTAAAAGCTCACATCTATAATGGAAAGGAATGCGTTGAAGCAGAAATCTATCCAGATAAGAGAGATAAAGTTCTCGAATTACATAACACTATTGTTGAAGAAGTTGCTAAAACAGATGATGCTTTATTAGAGAAATTCTTCAATGGCGAAGATTTCAGCCAAAAAGAAATCCGTGATTCACTACGTATTGGCGTTTTAAGAGGCGATTTAACTCCTCTTATCGTTGGCTGCGCAACTAAGAACATTGGTATTCAAACATTATTGAATATGTTCATTTATTACTTACCAAAACCAAACGATCTAAAACCATTAGAAGCGCACGATGAAAATGGAAATGATAAAGTCGTTCCAACTAGTGTTGATGAACCATTCTCAGCTTATGTCTTCAAGACAATCGTCGACCAATATGCTGGTACAGTCAACTTAATAAAAGTTTGTTCTGGTGTCTTACATTTAGGCGATGAAGTATACGTTAATGGTGGAACCCAAAGAGTCAGTATGCTCTACACAATGACTGGCAAGAAACTTGATAACGTTAGCGAAGTTGGCGCTGGTGATATCTGTGCAGTTACTAGATTAGAAAAAGTACGTTCTGGTGATAGCTTATCTTCTCCAAAATCCATTACCATATTCAAACCAGTTAAATATCCAACTGCAGTTATCTATAAGGCAATCGTTTTAGATAATAAGAACGATGAAAGCAAGTTGGGACCAGCTCTAGCTAAGATGCAATTAGAAGATCCTGCCTTAGATGTCAAACGTAATAATGAAACAAAACAATTATTATTAGGCGGCTTAAGTGATTCTCATATCAACTTTGCATTAGAAAAATTAAAGACCACATATAAGATTAATCTTACAACTGAAAAGATGAAGATTATCTACCGTGAATCCATCAGATCTACCGCAGAAGGCGATGGACGTTACGTCAAACAATCTGGTGGTAGTGGATTCTATGGCGTTGTTAAGATGAGATTTGAGCCAGCTGAAGAAAACGTCTTTGCAGAAGAAGTCTTCGGCGGTGCAGTTCCAAAGAACTATTTCCCAGCAGTCGAAAAAGGCTTCTTTGAAGCTCTCAATAGCGGTCTTCTCGCTGGTTTCCCAGTTATCGGTGTTAGAGGTGTTCTTGTTGATGGTAAGTATCACCCAGTTGATAGTAACGAACAAGCCTTCAAAATGGCGGGTATCCTTGCATTCAAAGATGCATATCTAAAATGCCGTCCAGTGATTCTTGAACCAATCATGAGAATTAGAGTTAATGCTGAAACAAAATATACTGGTAACATTCTCTCTGACTTAAATACTAGAAGAGCAAGAATTCAAAATATTGAAGAAAAAGAACATGGCTATCAAGAAATCGAAGCTCTTGTTCCAGAAGCAGAAATTATCGACTACGTTACACAACTTAAGTCTTTAACCCAAGCTAGTGGTTTCTTCAATCGTGAATTCGTCGATTATGAAGAATTACCAGAATACTTGAAAGATAAAGTCATTCAAGAAAATAAGATTACTCAATAATCACATTTAAATAAAGAAGTTCTCATCTTAAGATGGGAACTTTTCTTTTTGCCTTAGGCCACTATATCTGTAGCGTGGTATAATAAATTATAAAGCATCTTGGAGGATATCTATGGATTTAAGTATTTTAATCAACCAAAAAGTTTTACACAAAGATGGCACTGAATTAATTGTTGCAAAAGTTATTGAGTCAAAACGTTTAGATGAAGTATCTATTGTTTTTGAAGGTGGTAGAAACTTTAGATTAATGACATGTGTTGAAAAAGGAATTATCACATTCAAAGATCCGAAAATTCAACAACAAGTGCTTGACGCAATTGATGAACATAATGGTGTTAAGGCGCAGATTAAAATACAAAACGAAGAGAATGAAAAGATTGCCAGAGAAGTAAATAGAAAAAAAGCCGAAGAAGAGGCTAAGAAAAGCCCTCCTCTACACAAAAGAAGAACAGGGAACAAATATATTAGAAAAGATAACCAAAACATCGCTTATAAAGCCACTTATTGTGATGGAAATGGTAATTGGTTTACTAAACCTTGCTCTTTAGAATGTAGAGAAAAAAATTGCTCTAAAAACGCTCGTGCGGAATTTTGTAAAACCAACTCTTTATGTAAAAGGTATATTGATGGGCAAGTAACAGAACAAGACATTCAAAATAACTACTCTACTGGATTTTTATGCTATGAATGTCGCCTACTAGTTGATTATAAGGTTTATGCTGGTCTTGATTACACCGGCAAGCCATTCAACTGGCGATTAAACGACAATAGATTAGTGGTTTTAACCACAATTAAGCCAGGGTGTGCTGAAGTGGATAGAGTTATTTTCGGAATTATGCTTGTAGATAAGTCTTATCCAAAAGATGGCGATAAAGAAGCTTATGCAACAACATATCCAGATTGCCGATTATCTTTAACAGAAGCAGAAGCCGAAGAAATGAAATATTGGGACTACTCTAAAGGCGATAAAGGAAATAGGCCAATCCAATGGACGGAAAGATTATGGAGATGTCAACCAGATTCAGTGTGTGCAAGGATTTTAAAGGATATGGTCGACATTATTGCTAAAAGAAACAATAAAGAGCAGCTTGACTATGCTCAGAAGTTTTTAAATAAGTTCCTAGAAATGATTAAGATGGATGAGGATGAAATCCCGGAAAAAGACGGAGCAAGACTACATATAAAATAGAAGTAATTAATCTATAACATAAAGGACATTGATATATGCAAATACTATTAATTTATTTATTCTTATTCATTTTTGGATGCATGCTAGGATGGGTAATTGAAGTCATATTCAGAAGGCTTTTCTCTGCGAAGAAGTGGGTTAATCCTGGTTTTATGAAAGGACCGTGGTTGCCTTTATATGGCTTTGGTGTTATTACGATGTTCACAATGTGTTATTTATGTGTTGCATTTCTTCCTGGATCACTAAATTTATATAATCCATTTGGCGATTTATTTGGCAGAACTGGCATTTCTGGTCCTAATATTGCAGATTTAATACCAATTTCTTTGATGGCCATTAGCATGATTTTACTTGAATTTATCGCAGGCTTAATCTTTATTAAAGGATTCCATGTTAAATTATGGGACTATAGCAATATGAAGGGTAATATCATGGGTATTATTTGTCCGGTATTTTCACTCATTTGGTGTGCGGTTGCTGTTCTATATTATTACGCGGTAAATCCATTCTTATACAAACTCGCAACCGACATGCATGTTTACATGTTTGGTGGCGACGGACAAGTTGCCCACTTTGGGTTTATCTTCGCTATGGGTATCTTATATGGCTTCCTTATTTATGACTTTGTTACTTCTGCTGGCTTATTTGCTGCGGTTAGTAAGTTTGCTAAGGAAAGTGGAATTATCGCTAAAGCCGAAGAAGTTAAGGCTAGTTGGAACAAATCTACTAAAGAAGTTAAGAATAAATTGTTTTCTTCTCTCCCAGAACCTGTTCAAGAAACAATTATTAAGAAACAGAATAAGCCAAAAGAAGAAAGCGAACTTAAACAAAAGATTAATGAAAAAATCTATATTGATCCTGAATTAGAGAAGAAAGATAAAAGCTCTAATTACGATGAAAAGGGCCGCCCAATTAAAATCGAAGACCAAAACTCTTAAAAATAGTTAGTTAAAAATACACAAATGTGTATAATATTACTACTATGTCAGAAATTAAAATTAAACATCGTGTATTCGAAATTATAGAAGAAAAAGATAGTGGCTCCTTAATTGCTAGCTATAAAGGTAAAAAATATTACATCACTAAATTTGAACCTAAAACTCAAGCTGGTAATGAGATTACTTTTTCGTGTACAAGAATTCAAAGTGCAGGCATCAAAGCGCCACGTTTAAGATGGGTTGATAAGAAGCTCGGTTATATCGTTAGAGAGTTAATCGAAGGGGTCTCTGTCATGGAATTGATATCAAAATCAGATTTAGAAGAGGATATTTATCATCAACTTTTTCTCAATGCATACCTTGCTAAAATTAATGCAATGACTCTTAATTACGAACCAGATAAATGGATAATGAGTGATGGGAAACTGTATTATGTTTATCCACACTTTATTATTTTCGACAAGAGTAAAGATTTAATTGATAGATATTTAAGACTTTGGTTCCCAACTAAAGAGTTGGTCCAATTTCTTAGTAAAAATGGTTTAACATTCGATGCAAAGAGATTGAAGGATGAATATACAACCAATAAGGAAATTGTTTTAATGACTCTTAAACACTATAAATAACGTATGAAAGATTTTTATTTAGAAATTAAACACATTGATAAGAAAACAGGGGCTAGATATGGCATTTTACATACTCCTCATGGCGATGTAGAAGTTCCGATGTTTATGCCAGTTGGCACTTTAGCCACAGTAAAGACGCTTTCTCCAGAAGAATTAAAGAGTATGGGAAGTGGAGTTATTTTAGCTAATACTTACCACCTATCTATTAGACCGGGAGCGGATATTGTCGCTAAAGCAGGTGGATTACATAAATTCATGAACTATGATGGACCAATTTTAACTGATTCAGGCGGATATCAAGTGTTCTCGCTTGCTGAAAAACGCAAAATCACCGAAGAAGGAGTCCATTTTAAGAATCACTTAAATGGAGATAAACTATTTTTCTCTCCAGAAGTCGCCATCGACATTGAAGAAAAATTGGGCGCAGATATCATTATGTCGTTTGATGAATGCATCCCATATCCTTCAAGTTATGAATATACAAAAAGATCTACCGAAAGAACTTTAAGATGGGCTAAAAGAGGCAAGGACGCTCATAAAAGAGAAGATCAAGCCTTATTTGGCATTGTTCAAGGTGGAGATTATGAAGGCCTTAGAAAAATGTGTGCTGAAGAGTTAGCCAAGATGGATTTTCCTGGATATTCTATTGGAGGAACATCTATCGGTGAACCAAAAGATGTCTGCTTTAGAATGATTGACTATGCGGTGAAATATTTACCAGAAGATAAACCTAGATATTTGATGGGGGTTGGATCTATTGATTATCTATTAGGTGGTGTCGCTCGTGGCATTGATATGTTTGACTGCGTCCTTCCTACTAGATTAGCAAGACATGGAGCGTTAATGACTTCAACTGGAAGAGTCAATATTAGAGATGCAAAATATAAAGAAGATTTTTCATCTTTAGATGAAAATTGTGATTGCTACTGCTGTAGAAACTACACAAAAGCTTATTTAAGACATTTATACGTATGCGATGAAACATTCGGTAAAAGACTTTTATCTATTCATAACATTCGCTTCTTGATCAGATTAATGGAAGGGGCTAGAGAAGCAATTAAAGAAGACAGATTCCAAGAATATATGGATGAGAAATTAGCCCAATTTGGAGATAAGAGAGGCTTCTAATGAATATTAATTTATTTGATTTTTATCTTCCTGAAGAATTAATTGCTCAAAAGCCATCAGAAAAAAGAGACTGTTCCCGTCTTTTATTAATAAATAAAGATGAAAAGACATACCAAGATAAAATATTCCATGACATCATTGATTATTTACGTCCTGGCGATGTTTTAGTAAGAAATAACACTAAAGTTATTCCTGCTAGACTACATGGAATTAAAGAAGTGACAGGCGCTCATGTTGAAACTCTTTTATTAAAACAACTTGATGGAGATGTCTGGGAATGTTTAACTAAACCTGCTAAATCACTTAAGGTAGGTGCAAGAATCCACTATGGTGATGGCAAATTATTCGGCGAAGTTATTGAAGAAAGAGATGAAGGAATTCGTTTAATCAAATTTATCTATGAAGGTATCTTCCTAGAAGTTTTAGACACATTAGGTAAAATGCCACTGCCTCCATATATCAAAAAACAACTATGTGAAAATGATAGATATCAAACTGTTTACGCCAAATATGAGGGTAGCGCAGCGGCTCCAACTGCTGGATTTCATTTCACAGAAGAACTATTTGAGAGAATAAAAGCCAAAGGCGTTGACGTTGTAGATATTACACTACATATTGGTTTAGGAACATTTAGACCAGTTAAGGTAGAAGATACCAAAGATCACGTAATGCATAGTGAAGTATACGAGATAAATGAAGAGGCCGCTAATACTCTAAATAAAGCCAAAAAAGAAGGTAGAAGAATTATCGCAATTGGCACCACATCGACGCGTACTTTGGAAGCCAATATGAGTGAATTTGGTAAGTTCACACCTACTAGAAAAAGTACCAATATATTTATCGAACCTGGATATGAGTTTAAGGCTATCGATTGCCTTATTACCAACTTCCATTTACCTAAGAGTACACTCATTATGTTAGTTAGCGCTTTTATGGGTAGAGAATTCACTCTAGAAGTCTATAAACACGCCGTTGAAGAGAAGTACCATTTCTTCTCATTTGGTGACTCAATGTTTATCTATGGAAAATAATAAAAACTATCAAAAACTCCTGCAAAAAGAGTTAGAAATCATAAAAAATAGTGGAAAAAAGCCAAAATTATTGCTTCATGCTTGTTGTGGCCCTTGCTTTACTATTCCTTATGAAATTCTTAAGGATTGTTTTGATATCACTATCATCTATAACAACTCAAATATCTACCCGCCAGAGGAACATGATAGACGTTTGAACGAACTCAAAAAGTACCTTGCTGATGTAGGTAGTGATATCAAAATTATTGAGTTTCCATACGACAATGATACATACAATTTAGACCTCGAACCAAGGGCAACTGATAAAGAAGGCCATGAAAGATGTAGAATCTGTTTTAGAAAGCGTCTAAAAGCTGGATTTGAATACGCCTCTAAAAATAATTTTGAATACTATGGTACAGTCATGACTATTAGCAGATATAAGAATGCACAAGATATAAATAAAATAGGCGAATCTCTACAAAAAGATTATCCTACTGTTAAATGGTTATACGCTGATTTTAAAAAGAATGACGGCTATGAGCATTCTCTAATCATCATCAAAGAACACGAGATGTATTTTCAAGAATATTGCGGTTGCAAATATTCATATGAGGCTTGGTTAAAAAAGAAGGCACAAGAAAATGATTAAGCAAGAATCCGCAGGTAAGATTATTGTTTGGGATGATGATATGATTAACTACCCTGACTATAACTTATCGATTTTGGATAGTGATGAAAATATTATTTGGAACATGAAACAAGTTATTTCTAGACCAGATACTTGCACAGTTCTAAGTTTCATAAGTGATGATGAGATGTTCTTCTCGACGTTTAATGGCTGGTAGGTTGAATTCAACGTTAGAACGATGGAAGTCATCAACCTTCAATTAGGAAAATAAAAAGTTCACTCGGTTTGAACTGAACCCAATTTAGTTCACAAGAAATAAAAAAGCCTCTTAGCGTAAAATATACGTTAGGAGGTTTTTATTATGGCGAGTAAAGGTCAGAAATTTAAGAGCTATTCTTCTGAATTTAAGGAGATGATACTCAAAGAGTATTTTGATGGAATTGGTACACCTAGAACGTTGAGTTTGAAATATGATGTTCCATTTAAAACCATTGATAATTGGATTACAAAAACAAAACATAATATCGATGTTAAAGTAGACCATCGCCCAGGCAGATCTGGAAGGGTTAAAGAAAAGAATCTTACTTTAGAAGACTACAAGGAAAGGTACGAAATCTTAAAAAAATACCAGGCCTTCTTACAAGCACGACGAGAGAAAAAGTAACATTTATAACCATCCATATAAATGATTACAAATTATCCAACCTATGTGCGGCTTTAGCGATATCTCGTCGAACTTACTACAAGTATCGAAATAAAGAAGATCCTGACTATTATGAATATCTACTTATCAAAGATATCTTCAATGAAAGCAAAGGCACATATGGATATCGTAGGGTGTTAGAAGGTCTCAAGATTAAATATGGTGTAATTTTTAATCATAAGAAAGTGGCGAGAATTATGAAAAAATATAATCTCAAACCCGAATATATTAGAAGATTAAGGCCAAACATGTCTTGGAAAAGGATAGAAGAAAATGTTCAGCCAAATTTAGTTAAAAGGCAATTCAAAACCAAAGGTTTTAATCAAATATGGTGTACAGATATTACCTATCTGATATTTGGAAACAAACGAGCGTATCTATCAACAATCATCGATTTATATGATCGGCATGTCGTAGCTTATCAAATCTCTAAATTCAACAATATTCCCTTAGTTATTAACACACTGAACAAAGCTCTAGAAATAGAAAAGGATGTATATGGACTCATCATTCACAGTGACCAGGGTTTCCAATACACATCCAATGAATACAAAGTCATCTGTGCTTCAAAAGGCATATCTATTTCAATGAGCCGAAAGGGTACACCTATAGATGATTCTCCAATGGAGAGTTGGCACGGAATCCTTAAAAAGGAGACTTTGTACAATAATAATATCACATCTTTAGAGCATTACATTCAACTGGTAGAAGAATGG
>JAILBR010000028.1 GCA_024680795.1 Bacilli bacterium
TTTATCTCCCACGGCATGAGCGAATCTATTTCCTCAATTGTTGATGTTGGCCTCAATTTTTCAAGTAACATTATTACAAAATCAGCCGGTTCAAAACCATTAGCCCTTGCGGTTTGTTGAATAGAAAAGTATATCGCAGAACTTCTTGCTCCGTTAGACGAGAAAGAGAAAAGAAAGTTCTTTCTAGCAATTACAAATGGCTTAACTGCGCGTTCACTTATGTTATTTGACATTTCGATATGCCCATCTTTAAGGAACGATAAAAATCCAGCCCATCTTTTAAGCATATAATCTCTTGCTTTTCCTAATGACGAAGTAGGCGCGGCATCTATGTTATCTAAATAATGCTTTATCTTATCGATTTTAGTTAGGTAATCTTTCTTATTTCGTTCTAATTTAATTTGATTAGGTGTCAGTTTATTCTTTCGATAATTTCTTTCTGAATCGAATAATTCATCAATCATATCAACCATTCTTTTAGCTTTAGATGATTTAAGTTGTTTCTCACCTAAACCCTTAATGATATCCATAAAGTTTCTTCTAGCGTGAACCCAACAGTAGCAGTTCGTGATATTGGGAACTTTATCATAGGCTTGATAAGCATCGGTCAATAAATACCCTTTGTAACCATTTAAAAACTTAATTGGATTATCAGCTTTCCTGTCAAGAGCGTAATCATAAACATAGATTGGATTATCATAAAAACTAGTTAGATAAACCCACATATAGCAAGTTTTCTTTTCTTTTACGACTTTTAGGGTAGTTTCATCAGCACATAAAACTCCACATTTTGTGTTAAGAAGATGGTATTTAAGTCTATCATAATATTTTTCTAATATTTCAGTAGCCCTCATCTGATAGTTACATAAATCCTGCCGAGATAATTTAATTCCTTCATCGTAGTAATATTGAGATTGTCTATAGTATGGGACTCCTAGCAAGAATTTATCAGCCATGATTTGAGCGGCTAGACTAGGTGTACATATTGAATGAGGGAACGGATCATCTTTGACTGCTTGATAGATTCCATGGCCAATCGGACAAACATATTTTTCATTAATCACTTTAGTAACCAACAATTTAGCGGCTTTATAACTAACTTTATACGTCACGTCTTCACCAACTTTAACAAGTAGTTCTCCACATTCTTTACAAACCTTTTCTTCTGGCTTAAGAGTAATAACGTTATCAACATGAGCTTCTAAATATTCATAATCAAAATTAGTAGTGTTTATTTTTCTACCAGGATGTTTATCGACGTTTGAATGAGTTTCAGCCTCATTAAAGACGTTAGTTTTGATCTCAGTTTTCTTAGCAAACCTTCTAGCGGATTCAATATATTTCTTTTCTAATACTTCTTCTAACTTTTTTAAAACTTTGTTCTTTTCTTCTTGAACTTCATAAATTTTCGCCTCAAGAGCGTCAATCTTTTCATCCCTCTGTTTAATAATAGCGAGTAGTTCTTCTTTAGATAAATTAGAATAGTCCATAGATGTATTATAACTAATTAAGTTTACAAAGTAAACTTAAAGTTAATATCTATCTCTATATTTAGGTGATTTTGGTCCCTTAATAAGATTTAATCCGGATAATAACCAAGTTAATTGTCCCTTATCAATGGTCATTGCCTCATCGACGTTTTTAGGCCAGCCAAAAGTAGAATCATCAAGTCTTCTTACGTAAATCCATACCCCAGCAGCGTCTTTCTCATATATCTTCAAAAGTGTTTCTTTGGTGTTACAAAAAATAAATAATTTATGTAAACCATCATCCTTATATATCTGCGCGGCCAAATATCCTAAGGTGTTCATCCCTTTTCTTAAATCTACATGACCAGGATAAAGATAAATTCTATCAATACTATTTAGATCGATCATATCCAAGCATCTCCAATACTTTATCTAAATTAGTGACATCAAATGTTAGTCTATATTCACCCAATTCCAGCGTAACAGTAGATGGATTAACATATCTTAAAGCTGGTTTTTCTTTTGTTTCTCTACTTGGTTTTGTAATATCGATGAAATCACCTATTTCTTCAGGCTTCTCCTTAAGTTCAAACTCGTGAGCAAGCATTGGGGTATATTTGCATTTCCATCCCCATAATGTTGATTTAGCAATACCAAATTCTTGAGAAACAACCTTAAGATGTTCTCCAGAAAGCATACGTCTAACAACTTGAATCTTAAAAGACTCAAGATAATTGTTATTTACCATTTAAAAAACCTCCAATCATAGCGATTAGAGGATATCTAAATTGGTTCACTAGTTCGAGTCTGGGAATCTTTTACACTTAC
>JAILBR010000032.1 GCA_024680795.1 Bacilli bacterium
CTTCAGCGGAGCCAACATAAATGATTTTATCTTCTTTAATAGCCACTGCTTCAGCGGTTGGTTTATGTTCATCCATTGTGATGACATTTCCTAAAATCAATAAATCGGCTTTATTATTCATAAAGAACACCTCTTTCATTAAATTAGATTAACACATTGAACCATAAAGAAAAAGCCGCCCGGAAAAGAAATGAAACGGACGGTTGTAGAAAGGTCATGTAAGGTGTGTTTAGAAAGTGAGAATAATAATGTAAGAGAAGGGCTAAATATCTATAAATGAAAAACTTAATCAAAACGAGAACTGTTATTTTTCACACCTTACGCAATCATTATGACATTTATTTAATTCGATTCGGTCCCTACGCGAGGGACACTTGAGGGTGATAATATTTTTGAGTATTAATAAAGAATTTATTAAATTTATCTAAGTTTAATGTAATGTATCTGTATGTGATACCAGTATAACCGCCCTTTTTATCGATGATTCTGATGAGACCCCACTTTTTAAGTTTTAAGTAGTTTGCCATAATGCGCTCCTTTAATTTTTGTAGCTACATTATGAAATTTTTAAGGCTTACTTTGGTCGCTCCTGGAGGGACATTAGTTCAGTTGGGAGAAGCTTTGTTCGCACGAGGAGGTTGGGAGTTCGAGACATAAGAAAAGACCTCACATGGAGGCCTAATCTATGCTGGATAAGTCAATTGTACAAAATTTAATAAATGATTTTGGCCAACGACATATACTGTAGTTGTCTGAAGCTCTTCGTCCTGTTTTGTCTGAATAGCTCTATTCTCATTATTCCCAAAGCAAAGAAAAACCGAGTCATAATGCTCGGTTTAACATGCTTTTTCAAAAGGACCATCATTATTTATCCGCATCCTTTATTGATTTAGCCAATCCACTAATTTTTGAATAAGGCGATTTATTCCAAACAATCCGCACACTTTATGGCATTGAATAGAATTCATTGATTGTACACCCGGCGAGAAATTTCACTTTGTAATTAACATGGAAAAATGCAAATAATTTCTCGTTTTTCTAAAAAGAAAAGAGGCCAGTCACCTTATAGGTTTCTTAGCAACCCCTTTTCTCAATGATTTATCAATTAATCTTTAGCGTGTAATGTAACAGTGGAGCAATTTCTAGGAGTGTCACCCATGGCATCAGCATAGCCTTCGCCGAGTAAGATGGTTTGGCCGCCAGTGCTGGTTTTATTGTAAATCTTAATACCTAAACCGATTTCTGTATTATTGATTGGTCTAATTTTACTTGGAATATCATCTTTTGCACAATCAACTTTCATCTCGACGATATAACCAGTTTCGGTTGTTTTAGAAACGATTGATGTTTTGCTGTCGCCGCGGCAACCAGATGACCACCAATAATCCCAAACGAATTCACAACCAATACCTTCACCATATTGAGTGTTATGGCAAACAGTTTTGCTAGAATCTGTGGGATCATATCCAGCGGCTACTTTAAACATGGCTTCACACATAACGCTACCACGATAGTTTCCGCCCCATCCACTGGTCCAGTCAGAAGCAGCATAAGAAGTATCGTGCAATAAGTCGATTCTCATTTCTACAGCGTCATTGCTCTCTGTCCAATTGCTACTTGTACTTGAGAAATCTCTATAAGATTGTTGAGTATCTTTAACGTTATATAAAATATACAGATATGTGGAATCATAAGCCACATAGAAGTCAGCGGTAATATTGCTGCCATCACCTGACTGATGGAGATTGTAATCAATTTTGTTGGCGGTTACTCCATCATATTCATTTGCATTGAGTATGCCATCAACGGTAATTGCGTTATCATCAACTTCATACCCATTAAACTTAATATCAGAACCAAATCTATTAATGATTCTTTCATCTCCGGTTCCATAACTTGCAACAATGGAGTCGCCATCTCCGGCGCCGCTTTCAACAATGGTAGCGCCATCTGGTGCCGATAATTGAGTAGTGCCTTTGCAATTTGTCCAGTACTCTTTTGTGCCATAGCTACTGGTTGCATAGGTAGAAGTATAGTGGTACCAAGTATCAGAAGCATAAGCGCGTTTTCCAAAAACGATATCGGTTCCATAGCATAACGAAACCATAACGCCAAAGACGCCAGCTATCGGTAATAATGAAAGTAAAAGTAATTTTCCCTTATTCATAATTTTTCCTTCTTTGATTTTCTAGTAATTTACTATAAGCAAAAATATTATCACACAATCATTTATTATTGTGTTTATAAAAAAAGGACATTGCTTTAAGAAAAAAATCCATGTCAACGAATTTAAAATATGATTTCATTCTTTCATACCGGATGTTAGAGAAATGCCTCTGATTAAATATTTTTGGACAAATAAATAAACCACCAAAACCGGAACAGCGCTGACGACTGTAACCGCCATAAGTGTACCTTTTTCATCATCGAAAATACCTTGAACAACGCTTAAACCGCTGGTCATAGTGCGGTTAGCTGCATCTTGATTAATAATGAGTGGCCACAACAAATCGTTCCATGCGGCCAAGAAAGTATTGATTCCTACAACCATAAGAATTGGGACCATTTGCGGCAGGATAATGCGGAAGAATAATTTTCCATAACCCGCGCCATCAATTAAGGCGGCTTCATCTAATTCCTTGGGCACTCCATATAGGAATTGTCTAATCAAGAAAATATTAGCAACACCACCTAGGAACGGTAAGATAAGGGCTAATAATGTTTCATTTAAGTGCATTCCTTTAATGGTTAAGAAATTGGGGATAAGAGAAATAACACTAGGAATCATCATGGTTAAAAGCAAGAAAGAGAATAATAATTTATTGCCTTTGAATCTCATTCTGGCATAAGCAAAAGCGGATAATGAGGAAATTAAGACAGTCAATAACGAGGAGCTTAAAGACACGATTAAAGAGTTCAGCAACCATTTACCCACCGGAGCGGATTGTGTGTTTTTAAATAGGCTAATATAGTTATCAAATGTGATTACTTTTGGAAAAAGAACAAATCCATTAAGGTTGATATCATCGTTTGGCCTAAATGATGTTAAAAACATATACACCAAAGGAACCATCCATAAGAAACATAGGATAGCCATGAATGTGATGAGCAATGCTTGAGAAATATAATACTTCTTGTTCTTTTTCATATTATTTCTCCTTCATCAACTTAAACTGCACAACGGAAGCGGCGAGTATGATGAGACCTAATAACACCGACATCGCAGAAGCCATGCCCGCCATTGGGGAACTACCAAAGGCATATTCATAAACTTCCATCATCACGGTTTCGTAAGAGCCAACTTTACCGCCGAATAAGAATGGTTGTCCAAAGACATTAAATCCACCGATAACACCGGTGATTAAAGAGAAGGTCAATGGGAAGCGTAGTGACGGTAGTGTTAATCTAAAAAATCTATTAACTGCATTTGCCCCATCTAAAGACGCGGCTTCATATTGTGATTTGGGAATAGAGGAAATAGAAGATAAGAAAATAATCATATTTCCGCCGACACCCGACCATAATGTCAAGGAGATGATTGCCACCCAAGTCAATATCTCGTTTCCTTTAAAATTGATGTCCACCATAAATAGGTTGTTAAATAGTCCGTTATCTCTATCTAATAACCAAGTGAAGATTAAGACAACTGTAGAAACAGAAAGAATGGAAGTGGCGTATAAAATGGATTGGAAGAAGTTTCTTAACTTCTCATTTTTAATCGCATAGAGCAGAACCGCTAAAATAAGTGGCACAAAGACGATTAGTGGCACTGCGGTAACGGTGTAAATAAAGGTATGCAATAAACCAGCAAAGAAATCTTTGCTATATTTAGAACCAAAAGTAAGAATCTTAATGTAATTATCGAAAAAACAGAATTTGGGAGAATTCATCAAATCGAAATTAGTGAACGAGATGTAAATTCCATATAAAAAAGGATAGACGACAAATATCGCAAAGAATATTAAGTGCGGCAAAAGAAAGAGATAAGGGGTAAATGCTTTAAGCCCCTTCTTTTTGTTGGATTGATTAATATTGTTAGTAGAAATTTCTCTAACGATCATATTATAAGTTTTCGGCTAAATCCTTGGCATCAGATGCACATTTATCTAAAGCGTCTTGCACATCGGTTAAAGTGCCTTCGCATAATTTGGAAATGTATTCACCAGTGGTGTTGCAAATAGTGCTGAAGGTATATAACTTTTGCGGTAGAACCACTTTGTCTAATTTTTGAGAAACAAAAGCCCATGGTAAAGCTTTATATGTTTCGTTGTTGATATCAGCGTTTCTAACAGCGACTTTGCCGCCTTTATACCATTCAAGGGAATTATCGACTAGGAATTTGATGACTAAGCCAATGGCTTCATCTTTGTGCTCGGATTGGTTTTTGTTGGTAAAAGTCGCAAAAACATGGCTATCACCATAGGTGCAACGAGTCGCATTATCATTGACTTTTGGTAAAAAAGCCACACCGGTGTCCACTTTATCGTTATTAAGAACTAAGGAGTTGGTGGACCAAAGACCATCGATAGTGAACAACGCTCTACCTTGCGCAAAAATGTTTAAGTGGTTAGAACCGGATTCGGAAGTCACTTTAATGCCATCAGCATTGCTGGTGAATGGAATGCTCCTTAAAGCTTCGGCAGCCGCATAGCCTTCTGGGCCATTAAAGGTTGGAACGGTAGGAGCGGATTCATCTACTGGCTTACCACCACCTTGATAGAGCAAGGAGATAAAGGGATTTTCAGTAAAAGCATAGTTAAATGACATGCCATATGTTCTCTTTGTGAGGACAGGGCTATGAACATACGCTAATTTCATCATTTCTTCCATGTCTTCAATGGTGAAATCATCAGAATGAATCATCTCTTCGGTATATCCTTCAGGGATGAGGTGTCTATTGTAGTAGAAAACGGTTGGAATAATATCCCACGCTAAAGCATAAACATCTTCACCATAGACATTTGCGTTCCAAATGGATTCTAAGTATTGGTCGCTAGAAATACCGACCTTGGATAACATGCTAGTCATTGGACGGAGTCTATTTGCTCTTTGGAAAACCGGTACTCTAGATGAGTGAATCAAAGTTAAATCGGCAGTGGAATTATCAGAGAAGGAAGTAAAGATACGGGTGTAGTGGTCATTCTCCGCTAATGGGTCATTGGCGATTCTAATGTAATCTCCATAGGTATCGTTCCAGAACTTGACGAGGTTTTGTAAGTTTCCAGCGTCTGGACCAGTAATAGGATTCCAGAATTTAATGGTAACTGGCGAATCCACAAAGTCTGCTACATCATCGTTAGTGATATTCATGATATATTCCGATTCGACCTCAGAACTTTCAGCACTGGATGTAAAAGAGCATCCTGGGATTACAAACAAGGTAAGTGCTAATAGACCAATTTTTTTGTAAGACATAGTTTTAAATCTCCTTATTATTTACTAAATAATTGCATAGAAGCTCTGGCGCCTGCGCCGGTGTTTCTCATATCAAACGATATAATGGCTTTTCTAGAACCTTCTAGCCAACCCTCTGGCGCGACTTGTTCTAAGTTGATATCCCAAATACTGCCATCAAAGTAGACATCTTGTCCCGCATAGTCTTTTGTTCCCCATGGGTATGGAGTAAAGTCCGCTAAGCGCTTGTCCTGGTTATTTGGGTTCTGATTGGGCTTATAGATACCATTATGATAATAAACGGAATCGGTATAAGTCCCTGTGACATCATCATAGAAATCTATTCTCATGCCAAATGAAGAATATTTATTGGCATAGTGAAGTTTGCCATTCATATCGACCACCACGGTAAACCTATTAGGAACATTATCGCAAGTAATGGCGCCATTAGCCACACCTTCTCCGACATAATTCCCATCAGCATTACCAGCTAATGAACCCATGCCTAAGTACATTTTCCATTGTTTACGGTCGAAATGGGAATAGGTGCCTACGATATTATCGCGGAAGTCCCAATATTCTTCTCTATTTCCTTTTAAATCTCTATAGCGATCTTCGTGCCAATATTGCACTTTGATATCGTTAGCAAAATCATTGTTATCGGCATATTTAAAATCGTTATAGTAAATAAATTTTTCTTCCTCTTTGGCTTTATCGATAGTGATATAAACCACACCTTTAGCAGGAACGTTGCCGCTCCACACGGAATCGCCATTGTCTAGAGCGATGTGCTTACAGTTTTGAGCGGATAAGCCATAGGTAGCGGTGTTATCAAATAGGGAAGCGTGATTCTTATCGATGCGGTAAATCTTTCTATCGCCATAGGGGAACAAAGCATTATTTATTTTGACATTGACGGTCCTATCGCCATCAGTGATGAGATTTCCTTCCTCATCGTAATTGTCGTTGTTATTCCATAGCAAGATAGATATTTTATCATCGTCCGCAGATACAACGCCTCTAACACCATCTTGATTGCTGGGAGAAATTTGATATCTCCAAACCGGCATATCTTGGTATATTCTCAAAGCGTTATATATAGATTTCTCATAACCATCCGCAGAAATTATTCCATACGGGTCATTGGCTGCGTTATTAACAGATAGTAATTGCGCCCAACTCACCATATTTACTTCGGCTCTATCCACAGATTCAAATATGGCGTCTATGGAAGCAGAAGCTCCAGCATAGTAATTATATGGAGCATTAGCACCAGCGCGTGCCCCATTATCATTATTCATGGGAGTGTATTCATTAATGTGAACATCGGTGGTTAAGAAAAGTGTATCGCTTTGTAAACCATCTACAACTTTCTCTAACTCATTCTTTTCACCTTTATTTCTCTTACTTTCCGGGAGGAACCAAGTTTGTCCATCTAAATAGGAGTGGAAGGAATAGAAATCCATTTGTAAGCGTTTAGATTTTACTCTTGGGAAGAAGCCTACCCAATCAGCCACACCGAGTTCACCCATGGCAAAGGCTGGGCCACCAACAGTGGCATCTGGGTCAGCGCGCAAGATACCTTTAGATCCATATTCATACATATCGGGATAACATCCGATAGCGGGGTTGCCATTAGGAGCAAAGTCATCTATATCCAAGAAGTAGTTATCATCTTCATCAAAGATGCCCCATAATTTAAGGATTTCCAAATCTGGTTCGTTATAGATTTCGTGATAGCCGATTTGTAAGCCTTTTTCTTTATAATATTTGGCATAGTTGTAATAGCATTCTTCCCAAACCTCTTGCCAATTAAGGATGTTGTTTTCCAAGTTTCTAAATTCACCATTTAGGCCTAATGGGAAGGGGATATAGCACCAACCCAAATAAGGAATGACATCCATCTCTTTAAAGTATTCTAAGGTATTATCCAAAGTGGAGAAGTCATAGTGGAGACTATCTTTATCAACTTTATATGTGCCATTTTCGGCATCGTAATCATAGATTTCATAATCATCGGTCACTAAAAATAAACCGGCTTGTCCGTTATCTTTACCAATAGAGACATCGATTCTTAAAGATTCGGGATTCAAGGCTTTGGCTAATTCCATATCTCTAGCATAGTTTTCTACAGGGTCAATACAGCCAGCGTTATACATTTGAATTTTCTTTACTAAAGCTGGATCATCGGTTTTGGAAAAATCCGCGACCATTTCAATAGCATTAGATAAATCAGCCGTTTCTTCATCATCGGCATAAACTTGGGTGAAATCATCGCCTTTTTTGGCGTGTTTTTGGCATGCGCCTAAAGTAGGAGCAATAGCTGCTATAACAAGAAATGGTGCTAAAACATTAATCTTTTTCATTATTTGTTTACCAAAATCACGTGATCTAAATAGCCGGGTTTGTTATAAATTTCATGTCCATAGGAATTCAAACACACGATACCCTTTCTAGAATTGTTTTCGCCATCATTGATATTAATGCCTAAATCAATAATTTCATTTAACTTGTCGTTGACATCGGTAGCGAATGTGCCCCAGCCAATCTTGAATTCAACAGTGTAACCAGTATCAGTTAAAACTGATGCTGTTTTTCTTTCGACTAAGCCGATGTTGTCCCACATCCAATGGAAACCCACCAAAGGATTATCTGGGTTACCAGCACGTCTAGCGAATTTACCTTCGCCACAATAATTTTCTCTCGGTCTTAAAGAATTAACCCCGCCAGTTGGCCAGCCCCACCTTGTAGAAAGAGTGGGCATAGTTTGGCAAGTGGAAATCCAAATCTCCACAGAGTCATTCTTTTCAGGGCTGCTGTTGTTGACTGTCGTGGAGTCGACATCGTCGTCTTCAACATCAACAAATATATAGATATATTGGTTGTCCCATTTTATATATGCTTTGCCGGTGGCGGCTAGGCTATCTAGTTCTTTTAAGGATTGGTTAGAAACATCAATCTCGGGAGCGCTTTCATAGGCTTCGTCTTTTTTTCCGTCAATAGTGATGGATTCACCTTCATCTAAATAATCCGCTTCAAAGAGCAATCTAGATGGAGAGACATTGTTATTATTTTCCCTTAACCTTAAAGCGGCCTCGATAATATTTTCTTCATCGCCATTAACGATAAAGTCAAATTCAGGAAGCATTGTGCTATCTAAGCCCGTCTTTTCTATAAAGATTTTGCCTGATTGTGTTAAGGTTTTTGTCTCGGACGTTAAATCTGATTTTAATTCGATAGAGGATGTATTATCACCAAAGGTGAAATAGAAGTAAATACCATATTCATCCCAAAGAATGCGAGCGGTAGAATCACCGATAATAAATTCAGTAGCATCTTTAAACTGCGCATCGTATTTATCCTTATCGGTTACCTTGTATGATTCTCTAACGTGAATCGCAGGATAAATGATTTTATCTTGTAATGGATTAGGAATTAATTTGAAATTAGATAATCTCTTGGGGGTAATAGCCATATCTTGGTTAATATCTTCTAGACATACCACACTACTGGATTCATCACCTTTATCGTAAACATTGATGCCGATACCAATTTCTTGGCCTTCGTGCAAATGAAGTTCGGTGGGAACATTTTCGTTTGTGCAGTCAATGCGGTATTCGACATTATAACCATTATCTGTTTTATAAGTGGTTCCTACAGTGGTGCCACTTTCTCTAGCGGCAAAAGATAGCCATCCATCCCAGCCAAAGTCAGAGCCATCACCATAATTGGAATCACCTTGCGGAAAGGAAACACCAGCGCCAATCCTAAACCAGCCTTCACACATTGGTCCAGGCTCGCCTCTATAGTTGCCACCCCAACCGGTAGAGTAGTTTTCAATGGCTAGTGAATCATTATGCAAAATATCCATAAAGATATTTACGGAATCGAAATCATTAATTTCGCCCGAAGTGTATGGATTATAAGTGGCATCATTGACTTCCACTAATAAATATAAATAGGTTTCATCCCACATAGCGTAGGCGTTAGCGGTGGTTTCGGTTTCATTAGAAGTGACGATAGAAACAGGGATAGCAGTGGCTTGGTTATAAGCTTCATCTTTAACACCATCAATTTCGATATCCATATCATATTTTCTTTGCATGGCTTCATAGATGGTTTCCGTTCCGAATTTTTCGGACCATTTAGCGATATAAGTGGCATCGCTTTCGTAAACCATAACTTTGCCGGATTTGAAATCTTCGTCATCAATACCGGACCATCCCTTTAAGGAATATCTCTCGGAGGAGTGTTCGACTTCTGGAATTTCAACATATTGTCCATACGAAATATTCTCATATGTTTTAACGATATTATCTTCTGAGATGAATGTAATGGTGTAAGTGTCACCGCTTGGTTCCCAGCCACCAGAATCAATCCAACTGCTTTCGCTACTACTAGTAGTAAAATTGTAGCATGAAAAAAGGCTGATGCTTAATAGAGCGGTGCAAATTAGAGTTAAGACATTTCTTCTTTTCATGTTTACTACCTTATTTGTCTCTTAATCTTAATCCGGTAATGGGGTCAAATAAGAAATAGCTGTTTAAATCAAGACTTAATTCAAACGAATTAGCTTCATAATCAATTTCTTTTACGGGCTTTTCAATGCTGATTTCCACGCCATCTCTTTCTAAGTGGATAATGACATCGTGTCCAAGCATTTCCCCGGATGATTTATTCATGGTGAATCGATTTCCTTGTTTCTTGCTCACTTTTGTGGCTAAAACAATATCATCAGGTCTGACGCCTAATTTAATAGGATAGACATCTTTATCAATAACTTTTTCAATCTCTTCTAATAAGATTTTCTTGTTATTTAATTGCGATTCATATGATAAAGGATTTGGCGCTTCTTTTTGTTTTCTTTTAAACAACGGCTTCTTTTTTGGCTTGTTTTGGGAAACTAAATTTTCTAATTCGGCAATATCGTTTCTTAGTTCTACTAATTGATCTTCATAATATTTTTTCACTTCACCCTTAAAGGAATCTTTTGTGGAAATAAAGGTATCAAAGAAACACACTTTATTATCTTTTAATTCAGCGTTAATGAAGTTCATTTGCGGTGTGCCAATAAAACCGGCAACAAATAAATTATTAGGATTATTATAAACTTCGGTAGGCGTTCCGATTTGTTGAACAAATCCATCTTTCATGATAACGATGACATCTGCCATTGTCATGGCTTCAATTTGGTCATGGGTAACATAAATAGTGGTGGCGCCCACCTTGTTGTGGATTTTTCTAATCTCATTTCTCATCGATGCTCTTAACTTAGCATCCAAGTTAGAAAGCGGTTCATCCATCAAAAAAACCTTGGGTTCTCTAACAATAGCCCTGCCTAAAGCAACACGTTGTCTTTGTCCACCAGATAATTCCTTGGGTTTTTTATCTAAATAGTTTTCTAATCCCAAAATCTTCGCGGCTTCGATTACCTTTTTCTCTCTTTCTTCTTTAGGAACCTTTTTCATCTCCAATGCAAAAGACATGTTGTCTCTAACAGACATATGGGGATATAAGGCGTAGTTTTGGAAGACCATCGCTATTCCTCTATCTTTTGGTTCTATGCTATTAATACAAGCATCATCAATAAAGATTTCACCGGATGTGATTTCCTCTAACCCGGCAATCATTCTTAAAGTTGTGGATTTCCCACAGCCAGAAGGACCAACCAAAGCGACAAACTGTTTATCTTTAATATCCAAATTAAAATCAAAAACAGCTCTTACTCGGTTGTCATAGACCTTGTTGACGTTTTTGAAAGTGATAATGGCCATATAATATCACTCCTATCTTAAGTTATTTTATAAAAAAAGGAAATTCCAATAATATAGAAAAAAAGGAACTGGGTTTATAAAATAAATACCTGCACTTAGAAATTATATATGAAATAACCACAGAAATAATAATACAAATTTTTGCTTTTGTTTTGTGAAGTTTTTTATAAAATAGAGACATGAATAATGATAGGTTTGGTACTAAATACGGAGAAATATGGCATCCGTTCTTGAAAAGCGAAAAGGATAATGTCCCTTTGAAAGTAGAAAATATCGGCCAAACTTTTCCTAATAAACATATTTGTATTCAAAGAGAGAATCATGAAATTTTTGTTATTGAATACATCGTTGATGGCGTTGAACATCTAGAAGTCGATGGTGAGAATTATACCTTACAAAAAGGCGATTTATGTATTTTAGAGCCTAGAGTTCCTCATTCATATCGCTCCGATGAAAATAACCCTGTTGAGAAGAAATGGATTAACTTTATTTCTCCAAGTTTTGAGGAATTATATAAGAGCATGGGTTTTTCTGGAAGAGTGGTGTTTAAAAATTCTAATTCGGAAAACATCTTTGATGTCTTATTAGAAATCGCTAGTAGTTCTTCTTTGCATTCCGATGATATTTGTTATGACGTGGCCATCAACGTTTTTGATTTGCTATTCTATTTAGCGAAAAAGGATGCCAAAGAAGAAAACAAGAATGTTTCTAAATTAGCCATAGCGGTAAAAGAAGTTTTAGATCAAAACATTTTTACCAATGCGACATTAGATGAAATCTTGAAAGGCATCTTTTATTCCAAAAAACAAATTACCCGTGAATTCAAAAAGATCTTCAATGACACACCTTATAATTATTTAATCAATATCAAAATGAAGATGGCTAAGCGCTTATTAAGAGCGTCTGACCTTTCTATTAAAGAAATATCCGCAAGAATCGGATTTGAAAACCAACATTATTTCTCTAATGCATTTAAAAAGAAGACTGGTAAGTCTCCTTCTCAATATCGTTTAAAAAGTTAATATTTAATTTTCGGTAATCCATTTTCCCAAATCATGGGATAAATATGGGCCAAGACGTACTTCTCTCCTCTAGAGGAGTCTTTTTCATAAGCGTGAAAAGCACAATATTCCACACCGCTAGGGTCATTTTGAATGAAGGAAGCATGTCCAGGACCTACAAAACCAGAAGCGCCATCAAGGATGGGGTGGGAGTATTTTTTCCAGCTATCCATAGACAATGGGTCGCCGCCTATATATTCCATAATGCCCAAGCAATAGTAATCAGTCCAACATCCAGAAGCAGAATAGACAATGAATGTTTTCCCTTCGTGATAAATAGCGTATGGTCCTTCGGTGACGTATGGTCTATTTTTGCCATTGCAGCCATTCAATTCCCAGTCAAATTGGGATTTTGTGAATAACTTTACTCCCCCTTTTAAAGTATAAGGATTAATCATTTCATCGATGTATAAAGCCTGATACATTTCGCCATCAAAACTACCGAAAGCGCTATAGATGTAATACAGTTTGTCATTCAATTTTAAAACGGTGCCATCGATTGCCCATAAATCATTTTCATGTTTAAGATAAGATATGACTTTATAAGTATCGTCAATCTTTTTAGAAGCGGTGGTTAAGACAAACATATGCTGTGGCTGTCCAAATTCTTTTGCCATAGTGACATAGATATAAGGAACGCCATCAATAATATGTAATTCGGGGGCCCAAAGACATTCACAGAATTCATCTTCTGGAGTGAAAATAACATGCATTTCTGCTTCGAGAATATCCTCTAGTTTATCAGTGACTTTCAACCATAATTTGTTATCTAAAGAGAACAAAGTATAGTATTTTCCTTCGTTAAACAAAACATATGGATCACGAGCATTAGCGGTACGATAATCTAATATTTTCATCTATTTCCAACCCCCTATTAATGAGATAATATTAAAAAAATAATAATTTATTTTATATAGAATAAAAAGACATTGATGTAAAAATAAAGTCACTTTTTGCGACCCTAAATATCGTCTTTATCTCTTTATCATTGGTTTTAATTTGAATTGGGCAAAAATCGAAGTTGAAGAACTTCTCTAATATATATCTAAACAATGTTAAAGGCAGTTAATCACCAAAGGCGGTGTAGACGGCATCGGCGATGACGCTATATGCTTCAGCGGTGGGGTGTAGGCCATCCACAAAGCAAGTGCTATCAGGATTGCCTTCGCCATCTAAGAAGGCGCTATCTAAATCGCCATAATGCAATTTGTCGTGGGCATCTACATATGTCTTAAGCAACGCATTTGTGCTACTGATGATGTTTCTATATTCGCTTTCATCGAAATTTGGGCATCTATTAACCGAGAGAAGGCATATTTCTGTGTTTGGTAAATCGCTCATAACATTATCAATTAAATATTTAATGTTGTTGATGATATTTTCACCGCTAGTCTTTCTAGCCACATCGTTAATGCCAATCATATAAATTAATTTGTTGGGAGCAAAAGCAGCAACCTCGCTTCTATGACCAATCCAATCGTTACTGGCAGTGCCACCGATACCGATATTATCGATATCACTATATTTGCTTAAATCATTCTTATAGTTGGACCATAGTTCCATATAAGAGTGGCCAATGATTAATGTGTCAACGGTTTTAAAGTTTCTATTAGTAGAAACGCTTTCGTTAGAGAATATTGTTCCTAAATTCTTTGAGATAAAGCCCACCCTATTTCCTGTAAGTGGTGTGCTGTCTACTCTAGCGTGTAACATGGAAGAACCAAAATAGCATTTCATATCGCCATTATTGAATTCTACTTTTAAAGTGATGTTAGCGGTAGAAGAATAACCTGCAGTAACATAACAACTAGCTAATTCATTAGATGAATCATTTTCAACTTTTGTTAACTTGAGTTGATTTCCGCTAGCGCTATTCATGTATAACATGTAGTAGCTGTTTCCGCTATTGTTAGCATTGAAAACAATACCAGCATCGGCGGTACCATTCGCAGTCATTTGACTAGAGAAAGTACCGTTATCGAGAGTGGTGTTTTTAAGTAAGGCTAAGTTATTGGCTTTGCCAGTGGTAATAGAACCAGTGGATTCCACCCACTTTCCTTTAATGACATCAACTTTTTCATTAGTGGTTTCGTTGCTAAAATTAATCTCTTCAATCAATACAGAATGTTTTCCTTCTTTATGAGAAAGATACCCAATGCTTCCACCTTCATAGTCATCTAAGGTAATAGTGACGGATGGATATAAAGAAGGGTTTTTATCGGCATTTCTACCATCCTCATCTATAGAAGCGATAGTGATTTCTTGCCCACTGATGGAAATAAATAAGTTTTTATTAACGGTGGTAAAATCTGTGCCACCATCACCCCAGTGGCCAATTAACTTAATAACATTACCAGTTTTATAACCATCACCAGATAATTTAGCGATTTCAAAGTGGTTATTTTGGATTTCTACAACATAACCATATAGTTGATTATTTGAATAACTACCACCGATAATTATTGAGTTATAAGCCTCGTGTTTATCCCAAATATTTTCGGAAGCGCCTTTGTTGGCTTTGACTCTTAATTCAACATCATCATAGAACTTATTGCTAAGCATCCAGCCGTCGGTTTCATTAGCCTCAACTTGTTTGGTTTCGTTAGTTAATGACCAACCGGAATCACTATAGAAAGCATTATTTAAAACTGGTCTGCCGGAATTAGCAAAATTGTTAATAGTTAAAGTTGTTCCTCTTATTAAGGAGTCTTCGGAATCTTCATAGCTATATAAACCGATATGACCTCCGTTATATGTAATAGTAGAGGTGGTATATAAATCGGAATAATTAGAATAATTAATCGTAGATAAATG
>JAILBR010000037.1 GCA_024680795.1 Bacilli bacterium
TTCTGCGATATACTTTTCTATTCAACAAACCGCAAGGGCTAATGGTTTTGAACCGGCTGATTTTGTAATAATGTTACTTGAAAAATTGAGGCCAACATCAACAATTGAGGAAATAGATTCGCTCATGCCGTGGGAGATAAATAAGCCTCGAACCAACGAATAATTCGCTAGTTCGAGTTTTTTATACCTGTAAAACATTTACGCTTACCACTAGGCTAGTTAAAAACCCAAGCGTTTGTGCCTGGGTTTTTGCTGTATGACGGGCATGTCATATATCTGCGGTGAAAGTCCGAAGGGAAGTATTTGCCAACCAACCCGATAGCGACTCCCAAAATGCCTCTAGGCAACTATGCATGAAAAGAAGGGATAGCGAAATCGTGGCCTAACGAATAGAAACCTAATATTAAGGCGAATTAAGCGGACAAGTTGGCAAGAAGCAGCAAAGTCCAAAAGGCAAACGTAAACTTAATCCGTAAATTAGGTAGGTAAACGAGGAAAGAGATATGACTTATCCCGTGAGGTCCTATAGAGGAGAAATCCTAGAAAAACGAACTATAGGAAGTCAGCAGAGGTCATAGTACTTAGTAGAGGAAGGACCAAACAATTTATGTCGCTTTAACAAATGTATGTTCTTAGATGTATCCGACAGGAAAAGGTATGAGCGTATCTCAAAGAATATCCAATACGTAGGAATTAAATCTTAGAAGCGGAAAGGAGAAGAAGCGGAAAGTATGTCTAAATTACTAGACTCGATATTATCCGATAGCAACATTGCTCTAGCTACCAAACAAGTAAAAGCAAACAAAGGTAGCGGGGGTGTTGATAATATTACTATAGAGCAAATCGATGAGTACATGTTAAATAATTGGAATAATATTAAACAGCAAATCCAAGAAAGAGCGTACAAACCATTACCCGTTAGAAGAGTGGAAATTCCTAAACCTAATGGAGGTGTACGTAATCTTGGTATCCCAACCATTATCGATAGAATTATCGAACAAGCAATTACTCAAATATTAAGTCCAATATGCGAACCACATTTTAGTGATTTTTCATATGGATTTAGACCAAATCGAAGTTGCGAGCAAGCAATAATTAGATTATTAGACCTGTTTAATGATGGGTTTATATGGGTAGTTGATATTGATTTAGAAAAGTTCTTTGATAATGTCCCTCAAGATAGGCTTATGTCTTTAGTGCATAACATGATTAACGATGGAGATACAGAATCCCTTATTAGAAAATATCTTCAAGCGGGTGTTATGATTAACGGACAAATTGAAAAGTCAAATCTTGGTACACCTCAAGGAGGCAACTTATCTCCTTTATTAAGCAACATAATGCTTAATGAACTAGATAAAGAATTAGAATCTAGAAATCTTAACTTTGTTAGATATGCAGATGACTGCGTTATCGTAGTCAAATCTCATGCTAGTGCAAATCGAGTTATTCATTCCATAACTAATTGGATAGAAAGAAAATTAGGACTAAAAGTAAATATGAGTAAAACCCATATTACTACACCTGATATACTTAAATATCTTGGATTTGGATTTTGGAAAGATAACAGTGGCAAATATAAAGCAAGACCACATGAAGATTCTATTCAAAAGTTTAAAAGAGCATTAAAGAAACTATGTGAAAGAAAATGGAGTATCGATCTCTCCTATCGAATAAAGAAACTAAACGAAGTAATAAGAGGGTGGATTAACTATTTTGCTTTAGGATATATGAGAAGAATTCTAGAAAAAGAAATAGACCGACACCTTAGAACAATGCTTAGAATCATTATTTGGAAACAGTGGAAGAAACCAAGCAAGAGGGAATGGGGACTAAAGAAACTCGGCATTGACAAAGACCTAGCAAAAACAACCGCGAACATGGGAGACCATTATATGTGGATTGTAACTAGGACTTGTGTATCTAGAGCAATTTCAAAAGAAAAACTGACCAAAAAGGGATTAGTCAGTTGTCTAGATTATTATTTAGTAAGACATGCTTTAAAAGTAAGTTGAACCGCGTAATGCCGAACGGCACGTTATGTGGTGTGAAAGGGAGAGGAAATTATCTAATTTTCCTCCCTATTCGATTTTG
>JAILBR010000045.1 GCA_024680795.1 Bacilli bacterium
GTATGGCTTAATCATGCATGTTAACAAAACCGTCTTCGGCAAAGAAAATAAAGAAGAATATGTCGACGTCATTAATGTCAGAATTGATGAAAATAGAAGAAACGAGATATTAAAAGAAAAAGCTATCTACCCTTCTTACCACATGAACAAGCAAAAGTGGATATCCATCTTATTAGATGATTCTCTCAAAGATGAAGAAGTGATGGAATATATTGATTGGTCAAGAAACTTCATGATTGGCAAAACTTCAAGAAAAGATAATGAACCAATGTTTTTTATTCAACCATGTAATCCTAAATATTACGATTTGGAAGCCGCTTTCATTAGAGATAATGGTGTGACTGGCTGGAAACAATCAAGAAAAGTCAATATTGGTGATATTTGTTATATGTATATCGCTAATCCTGTTGGCGCTGTGAAATACAAATGCGAAGTAGTGGAAACCGATATTCCTTTTGAATATAAAGGTGAAGGTGTATCAATTACAAAATTGATGAAAATCAAACTCATCAAAAGAATAAACAACAAAATTGATTTCAAATTCTTAAAAAGTATCGGCGTTTCTCTTATTAGAGGGCCAGTGTCCATTACAAAAGATATGGCTGAAAAAATCGATGCTCTAATTAATAATTAGGAATATGATTATTGTATGAAATCAAACTTAATTGCTTATTGCGGTCTTAACTGCGAAGAATGTGAAGCTTATATTGCTACGATTAATAATGACGACAAATTAAGAGAAAAAGTCGCAAAAGAGTGGTCAATTGCAAATGAAGTTGTAATAGCCAAAGAAATGATCAACTGCGAGGGCTGTCGTGCTAATGGAAAGAGATTTCCATTTTGTGATAAAATGTGCCCAATTAGATTGTGCGGTATCGCTAAAGAGGTGGAAACCTGTGGGGATTGCGAGAAACTAAAAACTTGTGAAAAACTTAAGATGGTTACTGATCATAACGATAATGCACTTGATAATTTACTTAAAAAATAAACTTGAAATCGATTAAAATAGAGTTAACAAAAGGGAGATAAAAATATGGCAAATGATGCTCAATATCAAAATTGGGTCAGATATTTAAAAAGCGAACAATGTAAACGCAATGTCGCTTATTTATCTGATGATATCAAATATCCAGGCCATTATAGCTTTAAGCTATCTTATTTAGAAGTTACGGAAAAAGGCAATTATACCGTCCACATCACATTCGTGGTTTGTTTTAATTGCTTAGGCTATGATGAACCAGAAAAAGTGAAAAATATCGTAAGAGATAGAATCATGGACTATGGTCTTTCTCAAACATCATGTTATCCATTTAAAAACACTGTAAGTGTGAGATTTATTTAGTTATGTATTTAAAAATATCTTATGATGGTCAAATTATTTCCATCGATTGCAACCCCTACATTAATGTACAGGGAAATATATATTTAGATAGAAGTGGATGTCTTCTTTTATACATAAATGAAGATGCCTATCCTCGTTATGATAGTAATGGAAGAATATCCTCTATCGGTGGTACCTCTATTTACTATAGAGGCTATACAGATTATAGTTTTGAACAAGGAAAACTAAAGAATATTGGAAGTGTCAGTTTCTATTATCGAGATAGCACTTCAAATACAAAAGAAGAAGTAGGCAAGATTAAAACCATAGGTGGAGTCAGTATATATTACTGCACATATAACGATTCAAGTAACCTTTTAGGTAAACCTAAACAAGTTGGTGGTCGTTATATCTATTACGATTCCTATGGTAACGTCAATAGAATATCTTAATTAAAAAAGGAAATAAAAAACCATTATTCATCGACGAGCCTGATGATGAACTTGATCACTTGATTCGTCTAAACGTCAAAGCTCCTCATTAAAGGCGGTTCAGATGAATAAAGCAAAAGAGCTAAAAGCTCTTTTTAAATGATATAATTGTTTGAATAAGATTCTTTCGCCGATTCAATTAGATTGGCTAATGTTTTCTTTTCTAAATAGATTTCTAAATGCTTATCTATTTGATTTAAGAAATCATCAATAGGAGCGTAGCCAACATTTTCTTTTCCTAGTCCAATTTCAGACACATAGATAATATCTTTTAAAGTGACTTCGTTAGGGGATTTAGCTAAACGATACCCACCTTGGTTTCCTCTTGTACCAAGTAATAGGCCACTAGCCTTATATAACGGCACAATTTGTTCTAAGAATTTCTTGGATAGTTCTTTTCGATTGGCGATATCCACTAAAGAGATATAGCCTTCTTCATAATGTTCACCTAAATCGATGAACATCTTAATGGCGGTAATAGTTTTAGAAGATAGTTTCATAATTATCTATTCTCCTTAATAAAGTCCACTAATAATGGCTCAAATATAACACTATAGTTATGATTTGGATCGTCTAGTGTATTTTCAATTGCTTTAACTACAAACTTTGCGGCAATCTTAGTGGATTTTAATAAATCGTTATTGCTTAAATAAGCACCAAGGAATGTCGAGGCATAAACATCACCTGTTCCATGATAGGATATTTAATACTTTTTTATTCATAGAGTTACCTCGTTGACACCATTATAGCAAAGAGTTATAATATTGTAAACCTATTAAACATATAGGAATAGTAAAAAGAGGAAAAAAACAAATGAAAGTTTATCAAAAAATAATCGACACTATTGGTAATACCCCATTAGTGGAACTCTCAAATTTAGAAAGCAAATATAACTTAAAAGCAAGAATTATTGCTAAAGTTGAATATTTTAATCCAGGTGGCAGTGTTAAAGATCGTATTGCTAAAGCCATGATTGGAAAAGCGGAAAAAGAAGGCTTAATCAATAAAGATACAGTTTTAGTGGAACCAACATCAGGTAACACTGGTATTGGCTTATCTATGGTGGCCGCTTCTAAAGGATTAAAAATTATTCTTACTATGCCAGAAACAATGTCTATTGAAAGAAGAAATCTTTTAAAAGCTTATGGTGCTGAATTAGTTTTAACCGAAGGCAGTAAAGGCATGAAAGGCGCAATTGCAAAAGCGGAAGAACTCGCTAAAGAAATTCCTAATTCCTTTATTCCTTCACAGTTCACCAATATGGCTAACCCAAATATCCACTATTTAACAACTGGTCCAGAAATCTTCAAAGATTTAGATGGTAATATTGACTACCTAGTAGCAGGCGTAGGTACAGGAGGTACTTTATCGGGTACAGGTAAATATTTAAAAGAAAACAAACCAAGCATTAAAGTAGTGGCAGTTGAACCAGAAACTTCCCCAGTTTTATCTAAAGGCACACCAGGTCCGCATAAGATTCAAGGTATCGGTGCGGGATTTGTTCCTCAAACACTAGATACATCCATCTACGATGAAATTATCACAATCGGTAATGAAGAAGCGATGGAAATGGGCAAAGAATCCGCAAGAACAGAAGGATTATTAGTTGGTATTTCTAGCGGCGCTGCTATTAAAGCGGCTATCAAATTAGCGCAAAGAGAAGAAAATGCTGGCAAAACAATTGTGGTAATCTTGCCAGACACTGGTGAAAGATATTTATCCACAGCGATGTTCCAAGAATAAATCACCATATATAGAAATGGACCTTAAAGTAAAGGTCTTTTTCTTTACTCCATTAGTCATATAATATCTACTTGTATTATGACTTTTGAAATAATCTTACAAATCATTT
>JAILBR010000051.1 GCA_024680795.1 Bacilli bacterium
CTCTGATATCGACAAAACCAACATAAGTTAAGCCGTCCTCTTTAATAGCTTTATTAAAGCGAAGCGTATCATATTTCCCACCAGTAAGTTCATCATTATAAACTTTAGTGGCTAAATCTTTACATACATCTTCGCTAAACATAAACATATGACGGGTGTTAAAAGCGTTAATTGAGCCATCTCCATTAAAAGAAACAACGAAGTAATGAACATCTCTAATTTCAATTCTGCCACTAGGATCTCCACTTGGCTCTTCTCCTGGGGGAGCGTCCTCTGTTCCTTGTCTAATAACTTCACTAACCGCAGCCTTCGCGTCATTTTCAACAGAGACATAGTTAGAAATATTGATCGCAGAGAAAGTCACAACTAAAACAAGCAATACTGAAAGCATTGATATTAAAATGAACTTTCTTTTTAGTTTTTTAATCATTTTGACTTCTCCAAATAATATCCTTGATATCTAATTGATTTAATTTTTGTTACTGAACCAATTGATTCTAATTTCTTTCTTAAATATGAGATAAAGACCCAAACATTTTCACTTGTGGAATATGCATCAATCTCCCAAGCTGAACTTGTGATTTTGTCTAAAGAAACGATATTCCCTTTGTTATTTGCTAATAATAAGAGAATCGCCATTTCTTTATTTGATAATGAAACTGATTGATCTTTACATTTAACTAAATATTTAGACTCATCAATTATTAAATCACCATAAACTATTTCTTTGTTTTGCTCGATAGGAGTGGCTTTTCTTCTTCCTAGAGCGCGAATTCTCGCTAATAGTTCTTCGGTAGAAAAAGGTTTTGGAAGATAGTCATCTGCGCCTAGATCTAAGCCAGTAATCTTATCTTCAATCGTGCTTTTAGCAGTTAATAAGATAATTGGGGTTTGAATATTATTTTTTCTTGTTCTTCTCAACACTTCTAAACCATCAATTTTAGGAAGCATAATATCGAGAATTATTACATCGTATTGATATTCTTTTAAACATATCGACGCTTCCTCGCCATCTAAAGCAGAATCCACTAAATATGAGTTCCGCTTCAATAATGTGGTTAAAGCTTTATTTAATTGAGGATTATCTTCTACTAACAATAGTTTCATATATGTATTCTAATATATTTCTTCCTTCATTACGATATCGTAACTGAACTAGAAGATTGATTCCAAGATAAGACGGTGGAATTGTTTCTAGCAAGAGTATAAGTTGATCCAGTTGTTAGACTAGAAGAATAGATAAGGAAACTGCCATATGCATAGTCATTTATGAAGCTGATATCAATTCCAGTACCGCTTAATGTGTAATTACCCGCTTGTAAAGAAACGCTAGAAGAACTAGACGACCCGCCAGGACCACCATAACCGCCACCTGGGCCACCTTGAGAACTTGATTGTTTAGTGCCAGCGTATCTCACACTACTAGAGGTAGAAGGAGTTATTTCTAATCCATTGAAAGCAATTAATGTTCCACCAGTCATAGAGCAAGTTCCATCAACATCAAGCCCAGTTGACATGCCACTTCCTGTTGTACCAGGGGCACCTCTAGTAACGATAACTCCGCCACTTAAGGTGAAATTGCCATTGCTATCAATACCATCTGTATCACCACTTTTAACAGCGACATCTAGATAGCCATCTGTCATGGTGAATGCACAGCTAGAGAATGATTTTTTGGAACAGTTAACACCATCATCTGTGCCATAAATATAACTATATCCGCCGCTAATATTGATGTAATTGCCCTCAAACCCTTCAGTAGCGTTAGTAACAACAACCTTTCCTCCAGTAATATTTAGAGTATTATCAGCATGTAAACCATCATCACCACTCGCTACTTGAATAGTACCGCCATTAACAGTGATGTTGCCTAAACCTTTAGAACCATTTTCTAATGTTTCCCCATAATTAGCGTGGATCGCATCATCGCTTGCGGCGATAGTCAAAGTGCCATTATTAATAGTGATATTATTTAAAGCCTTAAGGCCTTTTTCACTATCGGCTTTGAAAGAGGAAGAATAATAAGAACTATTTTTACCAGTCTTGATATTGATGGATGTCGATACTTCTGAATCGGTTTGATCCACTACGACATCATAAGCAGAATCAATTGCATCATGAAGGGAATCGACATAGACATAACCACCATTAATAGCGACTGTACCTTTTTGGTTTCCACTACTAGAAACATCGTTATCTTCAGTTTTGATGCCGTTACCGGTTTTTGCATAAGCTTGCACTGTTCCAGAATTAATAGTTATACTATTGTTACCTTTAATAGCGTTATTATATCCAGTGACTTTCATGGTTAATTTTTGAATAGTTAAGTCTTTTGTGATGTGGATACCATTATTGTAATTACCAGTGACCACCAATGTTCCATTACCCTTGAGTTTTAAATCACAATCTGCATAGATAGCTCCTTCGCCAAGGGTATCGTTATCCACTGTTTTTTCACTTCTTTTATCAGTGATGGCATTTTCTGTATCTTTTTTCGCGGAAATTTCCACTTTATCCGCACTAGCAACTTTAATTGGAGAATCTTGATCATAGCTAATTGATGCGTCATTTAATTCAATAACGACTTCATCATTTTCTCCGGCTGTCACTAAGATTTGACCATCGAGTTTACCACTTAGTGTATATGTACCTGCTGCTGATAAAGTATAGATATTACCGCTATTAGAATAAGTTCCATCACTTGTAACAATAGAGAATTCTTCAGTGCTTTCACTAACTTCAATATCTTCTGGTTCTTCAACGCTTATTTCTGAATTATAGCCCGCACCATCTATGGATGTTGAAGTAGATGTTTTATTGGATCCGCATCCTGCTAACATCATTAAAGATAGAATAGATAATACTAATAAACAATTCTTTTTCATGGTTATTTCCTCCTATAAAGATTTGTTGTTTTCCACATATGGGAGCAATGATATTTCTAGATTAGAATTTTTAATTCTGATTTCATCAATCAATTGTTTTTCGCTATCTTTTACTAAAAGTTCGACTTTGTATGAAAGGCGGAATAAGCTTCCCATACCTGTGGTTTTAATTTCTACCAATTCATAGCTCTTTAAATATGTCTTAAGAATAGCGTCGAATGCTTCGTTATAATCAAGGTCTTCCGGAATGGTAATCTTTAATAATTTTTCATTACCAACAGTTTTGAATTTGAATATTTTAACCATGGATAATAAGACATATAATCCCGCCAAAACGAGAGCGATAATAGCAGCGATAACGATATAACCAAGTCCAGCGATTAAGCCAAACGCCACTCCCCCAAAGAGAGCAAGCATTTCTTCCGCTCTCCCATTTGCGCTTCTGAATCTGATAAGTCCTAATGCCACCGCAACAGTAGCGATTCTGACAGCGCCCGATTCAGTACCATCTAAGAATAAAGCGACCATTGAGATGACGCTCGCCACGATCATCGGCATCAAAATTGAAGTAATGAAAAAGCTTTTTGTAGCTCTTAATTTTAATGAAATAATAACTGTGTAAATTAGACTAATAACAAGTGTTATTCCAACAAGAATTAAACAAACGACATATTTGTCTAATGATGATAATAAATCAAATAGTGAACCCATATTTCATTTCTCCTTTTGTTTCAAATTTCAATAGATTGAATGTATTTAATTTTTGATATAGTTTCTTTTTCATTTCTATTTTGTGAGCGGTGCCAACTTTCGAGAAACTAGTTTGATATATTTTCCCTTTGCTGAGAATAGCGCTGAGCCAAAGAGGAACAGAATGTTGCACCTTCACTTCAAGGATTGCCCCGCCTTCCTCAATAAGAGGTGAACCTTCCATCGATGTATGAAGATTTAACTCATCTGTTCGATAACGAGGATTCATATCAATGGTGATTCTTAAGTCGCTGTTATCTTGGTAATAAGCAAGACGATCATAGATAATCATGTAT
>JAILBR010000031.1 GCA_024680795.1 Bacilli bacterium
GCTCCAATCTTACCTGCGTCATAGCCAAGGGTTGCTTGTTTAATGACAACTTCAGGCATTTTCTTCATGCCCCAGTTATGTAACGCCATATAGGTTCTTACTCTTCCTAATAAGTTTTCACCTTCGTTAGCGACACCACCAGAAAGAACAATGATTTGTGGTCTTAAGATATTACAGTAATTTAATAAGCCTTCAGAAAGATATTTAACATAGTTTTCTACCACTTCTTTAGCGGCGACATCACCACGTTTTTCGGCATTGAATGCCACTCTTGCATCAATGATACCGAGTTTAGCGGCTTCTTCATGTAATAAGCTATCTGGATGAGATTCCATCGCGAACTTTGTTTGTCTAATTAATGCAGTTGCACTTGCGTATGCTTCAAAGCATCCTTTTCTACCACAACCACATAATTCGCCATCCATTTCGATGACCATATGTCCGAGTTCGCCGCCCATACCAAGATGGCCATTATATAAGTTCTTGTTGATAACGATACCACCACCAACACCAGTTCCTAAAGTGATCATTAGGAGATAATTATAGTCTTTTCCAACACCAAATTTAGCTTCTGCTAATGCCGCTGCATCCGCATCGTTAACGATTTTGACGTATAAGTGGGTTCTTGATTCCATAAACTTTTTAAGTTCAAAGCCATTCCATTTTGGAAGGTTAGCGAGATTGATAATGACACCTGTTTCTTTATTAAATGTACCAGGAATGCCAATACCGATTCCCGCTACTTTATCTTCATAAGAATGCTCATATAGTGTTTGGTTAACTAAATCACAAAGTTGACCAATAACTTCTTCTGGTAAAGCATTCTTATCGGTAGGCATTGAAAACCTATCTAAAACCTCACCAGTATCTTTAATAACTGCACCTTTAATAGAGGTGCCACCAACATCAATACCGACAGCTAACATATTATGTATATCCTCTTTCTTGAAACTAATAAATATTATACCATTATGCAAATTCTTATTATAGAGCAAAAGTGCTCTTTAAGAAGAAACGCCTGGAATCATAAAATACTTATTTCACCACTGCTAACTTTTATTTCTTTATTATTACTTGTGACAATTAGATTAAAATTATCGTCAATTCCTTTAACTGTGCCTATTAAATATTCACCATCATAAAGGAATTTAATCTCCTTCTTATCAAGGTGGTTATGCTTATGAAAATAACTCTTAAATTGGTGATGTAATAAATCAATATTAGAGATATTTTTAATTAGAATATCAAACATGTCCCGCTTAAATTGATGTAAAACCACTTCTTTTCCACCTTCTAAAATTAGTGAGGTCGGAGTGGCATGATATTCACCAATAAAGTCTTTTTGATTAACGTTAATTCCTATTCCGATTACGATATATTCTGGGATTTGTCCTTCTAATAAAATCCCACATACTTTCTTGTCGTTGATATAGACATCATTAGGCCATTTAATAGTGATATTCTTAAATCCATATTTATCTAACAACTCACTAACGGAAACTGCGGCCACTAAAGAAAGATATCCTCCCTTAGCAACTAAATATTTTTCTTTAATTAATAAAGAGAAAAGAAGGTTCTCCCCTTTTTGGCTTTTCCATACTCGATCATATCTACCCTTGCCTTCACTTTGATAATCACTACTGACAAAAGTAAAATCATCAAGTTCCAGATAGTGATGCTTGATATATAAATTCGTGGAATCAACTGATTCAAAATGGATTTCTTGATATCTCTTCATATATGTTTACATATATTATACTACTCAAAAATAAAAGTGATACCTATCTAGATATCACTTATAAATCTTTTTATATCTTCTCTTATAAGAATAAGAGGAGCAACACACCAGCGGCAACCGCTGAACCGATAACACCAGCGACATTTGGTCCCATCGCGTGCATTAATAAGAAGTTGGTTGGATCTTCTTTAAGTCCTTCTTTATGAACGACACGAGCCGCCATTGGAACCGCGCTAACTCCAGCTGCACCAATCATAGGATTGACTTTGCCTCTAGTTGCAAGACACATCAGTTTACCACCCAATATTCCGCACGCCGTCGCAAATGAGAAGGCGATGATACCTAAGACGAAGATTAAGATAGTGTCTAAGGTTAAGAATGTCGTTGCGTCAGCAGTACAACCAACACAAACACCAAGTAAGATAGTAACGATATACATTAATGTCTTTGCTAATGTTTCAGTGATTTGTGGGACAACGCCACTTTCTTTAATTAAGTTGCCAAGCATTAAGCATCCGATTAATGGTGCGGCGCTTGGAACGATTAAGACAGTAACGATAGTAACAATGATTGGAAATAAAATTTTCTCAGTCTTTGATACTTCTCTTGGGGTTTCCATCTTGATTTGACGTTCTTTCTTAGTAGTAAGAAGTCTGATGATTGGAGGTTGAATAACTGGCACAAGTGCCATATATGAGTATGCGACAATCGCAATACTTGATAAGTATTCAGGGGCTAATTTCGAGGTAACAAGAATGGCAGTAGGTCCATCTGCACCACCAATGATACCGATTGCTGAAGCAATCTTAGCGTCAAATTGGGTCCATCCTAAGACATTTTTACCTAAAACAATAGCGCCAATAAAGGTAATGAAGATACCTAATTGAGCGGCGGCACCAAGTAACATGGTCTTCTTATTAGCAATAAGAGGTCCAAAGTCAGTGGTTGCACCGATACATAAGAAGATTAAGCAAGGGTAAATACCCCACTTAACTCCGTAATATAAGAAACCAAAAATTCCTGTATATTCACCATCCGCATTCTTTGAGAATATCTCTGCTCCTCCAAAAGGAAGGTTGACTAAAAGCATGCCAAAAGCGATTGGTAAAAGTAAATATGGTTCGAATTTCTTTTTTATCGCTAAAAATAAAAGTACAAGGGCGATGATAATCATCACCAAATAACGCCAGCCACCATCAATGGTGAAGAATCCGGCGATACCTGAACTTTCAAAAAACGCTTTTATCGTTTCCCAAAACTTTTCCATAGTACTTCCCTAACGACTATTTAATGATCACTAATGCTTCTTTAGAAGCAACGTTTTGTCCTTTCGCGACTAAGATTTGACTGACTTCACCATCAAAAGGAGATGGGACTTCGTTTTCAAGTTTCATAGCCTCGATGATTAATAACACATCACCCTTCTTGACTCTGTCGCCAACTTTAACTTTGATATTGGTAACAGAACCTTGAATTGGAGAAGTGACTTGTTGTCCTTCACCAGTAGGAGCTACTTTCTTTTCTTCAACTTTTTCGGCCTTTTTAACTTCTTTGACTGCTTCGCCTGCTACTTCTTCAATAGCTTCAAGCTCAACACGATATGATTTGCCGTTGACTTTAATCTTGTAAATCTTCATATATTAGTCCTCGATTCTTTTGATAGAGATAACTCTTGCATCTTTTCCAGTTTCTTTATGAAATTCAATAGTGGCAGTTAACACTGCAACCACTGCGTCTTCATCAGAATTCAATATTTCATTTTCTTTTCTAGGCATAATTTCTGTCTTCTTTTGCACTATTTCTATTCCTTTTTGGAATAAGAAGGAGATAAAGATGATGATACCTAGGACAAGGAAAACAATGGTAATCGCGATTAAAGCGATGAGAAGGGCTTCTCCAACTCCAATATTTTCCCAATCAGTCCAAATACCTAAAAACATAATTAGACCTCAACGTGGATAGTAGTTGGTTTCGCTTCTTCATTCCTTTTTTCAAGGAATTTGATCGCGACATCACCAAATAAAGCGATGGATAAAACGTCTTCATCACTCTTTGCGACACCTTTATATTGTTTCTTTAATTCTTGGAATTCTGGTTTTAAATCATCCGCTGGACGATAAGTGATGACTGGTAAATCACCAATAGCCATCTTTCTTACTTCTTCGTTAGCCTCACCAGGAAGTCTGCCATATTCACCTCTAATTAATCCTTTGGATTCTTTGGTGAATGTTTTATATCTTCCCATTAAGACATTTAAAACAGCTTGGGTACCAACGATTTGGCTAGTTGGAGTAACTAGAGGTGGGTAACCAAAATCTTTTCTAACATTTGGAACTTCTTTTAAAACTTCATCAAGTTTATCGGAAGCACCTTGTTGTTTTAATTGGTTGATTAAGTTAGATAACATTCCGCCTGGAACTTGATATTTAATAATATTGGCGTTAACAGATAACACTTTTGGATTTAATAAACCATTATTGAGATATTTTTGTCTGACAGCTTGCATTTTATCAGCAGCAGCGTTAAGCATCTCAACATTGAGTTTTGGATCGTATTCAGTGCCTTGTAAAGCAAAATTAAGTGCTTCAGTACATGGTTGGCTTGTTCCGCCACTTAATGGGGATAAAGCGCAGTCAACAATATCAACACCAGCTTCAATCGCTTTTAAATAAGTCATTTCACATAAACCTGCTGTGCAGTGTGAATGTAATTCGATTGGTAATTTGGTGTTTTTCTTTAAAGCGCTGATTAATTCGTATGCGGCAGTTGGCATTAAAACACCGGCCATATCTTTGATACAAATACTATCAGCACCCATCTTTTCGATTTCTTTTGCGAGTTCAACATAATATTGAACGGTGTGGATAGGTGAAGTTGTATAACTTAAAGCAATTTGGCATTCGCCACCATATTTTTTGGTGGCTTTAACTGCGCATTCAAGGTTTCTAATATCATTTAACGCATCAAAGATACGGATGATATCGATACCATTCTTGATTGATTTTTCGACAAACTTTTCAACGACATCGTCAGCATAGTGACGATAACCTAAAATATTTTGTCCTCTGAAAAGCATTTGTAACTTTGTGTGTTTACAAACCTTTTTTGCTTGTCTAAGTCTTTCCCATGGATCTTCATTGAGGAATCTTAAACAGCTATCAAATGTAGCACCACCCCAAATTTCAATCGCGTGGTAGCCAACTTGATCTAATTCTTTTAAGGCAAGAAGGACTTCTTCAGTTGTCATTCTTGTCGCGAATAGAGATTGGTGTCCGTCTCTAAGAGCGGTTTCAACAATTTTAACGCCCATAAAAAGTTCCTTTACTATTTAACTTCTGGACCAGCCTTTACTAAAGCCTTGCCAGCTTCATTACTTTCATATTTAACAAAGTTTTTATTGAATCTACTTGCTAAGTCCGCTGCTTTGGCATCCCAATCAGCTGGGTTAGCGTATGTATCTCTTGGATCCAAGATTTTTGGATCAACACCTGGTAATTCGGTTGGTACTTCAAAATTGAAGACTGGAATCTTCTTAGTTGGTGCTTTATTGATGGAACCATCTAAAATAGCGTCGATAATACCACGTGTATCTTTAATAGAAATTCTTTTTCCAGTTCCGTTCCAACCAGTATTGACTAAGTATGCTTTAGCACCACTGACTTTCATCTTCTTAACTAATTCTTCTGCGTATTTAGTTGGATGTAATTCAAGGAATGCTTGTCCGAAACATGCGGAGAATGTTGGAGTTGGTTCAGTAATACCTCTTTCAGTACCTGCTAATTTAGCAGTAAAACCACTTAAGAAGTAATATTGTGTTTGTTCTGGAGTGAGGATGCTAACTGGTGGGAGAACACCAAATGCATCAGCACTTAAGAAGATAACGTTTTTCGCATGTGGACCATGGGAGATTGGTTTAACAATCTTTTCGATGTGGTTGATTGGGTAGCTAACACGAGTATTTTCAGTAACGCTCTTATCAGCGAAATCACAAACGCCATTTTCATCGACTGTAACGTTTTCTAATAAAGCATCTCTTCTGATTGCTCTATAGATATCTGGTTCACTTTCTTTATCAAGGTTAATAACTTTTGCATAGCAACCACCTTCGAGGTTGAAGACACCATTGTCATCCCAACCGTGTTCATCATCACCGATTAATAATCTCTTTGGATCGGTTGATAATGTGGTTTTACCTGTACCAGATAAACCGAAGAAGATAGCAGTATTTTCACCATTCATATCGGTATTAGCAGAACAGTGCATGCTTGCAATACCTTGAAGTGGTAAATAGTAGTTCATCATGGAGAACATACCTTTTTTCATTTCTCCACCATACCATGTATTTAAGATAACTTGTTCTCTACTTGTAATGTTAAATGCAACACAAGTTTCAGAGTTAAGTCCTAATTCTTTATAATTTTCAACTTTTGCTTTAGAGGCTGTGTAGACAACAAAGTTAGGTTCGAAGTTCGCTAATTCTTCTTCTGTTGGTTTGATAAACATATTTCTTACGAAATGTGCTTGCCAAGCAACTTCCATAATGAAGCGGACTGCCATACGTGTATCTTTATTAGCGCCACAAAATGCATCAACGACGAATAATCTCTTACCGGATAATTCTTTTTGTGCAAGTGCTTTAACTTCAGCCCAAACTTCTTCACTCATTGGGTGGTTATCATTCTTATAACCTTCTGAAGTCCACCACACTGTGTCCTTAGAATTTTCATCGACGACGATATATTTATCTTTTGGGGAACGGCCTGTATAAATACCGGTCATAACATTAACTGCTCCTAACTCAGTTAATTGTCCCTTTTCGTATCCTTCTAATTCTTTTTTTGTTTCTTCTTCAAATAATAATTCATAAGAAGGGTTGTAAACGACCTCTTTTGCGTTGCAAATGCCATATTTGCTTAAATCAATTTGTTTCATAGAAATTTCTCCTCTATAAGTTTCTTATAAGCACTTTCCAAAAATGCCAGAAATCTTTTTCATTTTATCACTATCTTATTGATTATATCAATACATGGATTGATGTTTTTTCTCATTATTTTTAAAGGGCAAAATAAAAGACATCATTTGAAAATGATGTCTCTAAATACCCACTATTTGGTTTTATAGACCGATTCAGGAAGAATAAGCATTACTAGCACTGTGATAACGATTTTTGCAATATCAAATGGAAGATAAGGAACAACAGAAATGAGCAAAGTTTGACCAATATCTAAACCTAAATACGACATCATAAAAACTGTGCCAATCGCATAGCAAATAATTAATCCAGAAAAGCAAGCGATCGACATTCTCAAAATCGGATGAATTTTTAAAATTTTGTTTAAGAAAAATACCACTGGAGATATAGCAACAAAAGCGATCACATAGCCGAAAGTCGGACTGATTCCCGCGACAAACCCCGCGTATATTGGCAAAAAGAGTCCCAAAACAAGATAGAGGGAAGTGATGAACAAACAATCAAAAACAGACTCCGCAGTTAGGCAAATAATAAAGACCATTAATAGTTGCAAAGACACCTTAACATTCGCTCCTAGAGGAATAGAAAACATACCCACTAAGCAAATAAG